>JBAWYI010000143.1:0-1502 GCA_037143635.1 Actinomycetes bacterium | reverse complement strand
TTTGATGTGCCACCACCTGCGATTGCCGACGGTGATCAGTACTCACAAAAAAATGAGCCAAAGTACGCAGGTCTCGGTGAGCTGCTACCAAAGACAGAGTGCTTAAAAGATGTCGTGGCGCGGGTTGTGCCATACCTAACTGGTGAAATAACTGAAGATTTGAAGAGTGGCAAAACCGTTTTAATCACCGCTCATGGCAACTCAATTAGAGCAATTGTTAAGTACTTAGATGCAATCTCTGATACTGATATTGCTGGGGTTAATATTCCAACTGGTATCCCACTGTTATATGAGTTAAATGACAAATTTGAACCAATTACTAAGGGCGGTAGGTATTTAGATCCAGAGGCTGCAAAAGCTGCGATTGCAGCGGTTGCTAATCAGGGAAAGAAGTAAGTTTTAAGAGTTATCAGTTGCGTAAGAGCCGGTAACTAAGAAATATACCCGGCGGGCAATAGATACAGCATGGTCTGCACAACGTTCGTAGTAGCGGCCAAGTAAGGTCATATCAATTGCGGTCTCAACTCCATGCTTCCAATTTGGGTCTAACAAGGTTTGAATAATTTTGCGGTGTAGTGCATCAATTTCATCATCATCTTTTTCAATTTCAAGCGCTCGGTCAGCATCTCTTTTTTCAAGAACCACTGATACTTTTTCAATAATTTTAGAACATACCCGGCCCATCTCTTCAATTGTTAATGAAAGTTCAGGTGGTACTGCAGTTGCGGGATATCGCATCCGAGCAGATTTTGCGATGTGATGCGCAAGATCTCCCATTCGCTCAAGGTCAGCACTCATACGAAGTGAGGTAACTAGTGTTCTTAAATCACTTGCTACTGGACTTTGGCGAGCAATTAAATTAATCGTGCGAGCATCTAATTCATGTTGAATTTCATCAATGATTGTGTCATCGGCAATAACTTTTTCAGCCAAAGTTAAATCAGCGGTTAATAATGCTGTGGTGGCGTTATCCATTGCAACCCGAACCAGCCCAGCCATCTGCACCAAGGTGGTGCTAACGCCATCTAACTCTTCTTGAAATTGCTCACGCATGGGCTAACGGTAGTAGGAATCCACCGCTTGTGCGGGGAGGTGAGTGAACAGGTCTTTAATAAATGGTTAACTGCAAGGATATCCACCGCTATCCCCAACATTTGGTTAACAGGAAGTGCCCCCTACTCATACGATAAGGGGGTGATATGGAAATTTAATCAAAAGCCTGGCACATCTGAGACCAGTGCAAAAATTGAAACCGATCTATCAACTCAAAGTTTTGATCTACTTCGTGCAATTGATGCTGAGTCAATTGTTTTGACCTCAAATGATCAAGTTATTTATTATTCAGATGGCATTTCTACATTTAATTTAATTAAAGATGAACGAATTCAAAATAAGGAATTAACTAACTTAGTACGAGCTGTACGCAGATCTGGCATTCAACAAGATGCAACCATTGAACTACCAAGAGGTCCAATTGGCGCTGGTACCCATGATCTCCTTGT
>JBAWYI010000142.1:0-1520 GCA_037143635.1 Actinomycetes bacterium | reverse complement strand
GTCAGCGCGCTCGCGTTAAATTAAGCCGTGGCCAGCACTAAAAATACTCCAAAGCTAAATCTTGTCCGAGCGCCATTAAGTAATGAATTAATTGATCATTCACAATTAAATGAGCAACAAAATCAAGTAGTCAATCACCGTGGCAGCCCATTACTAGTTTTAGGTGAAGCCGGCAGTGGAAAAACAACCACATTAATAAGTGCGGTTGCAAACAGAATCAACCAAGGTGAAGATCCAAACTCAATATTAGTAATCACCTATGGCCGCCATAGTGCAAGCAAACTTCGAGATCAGATTGCATCAGCAAATCCAGCAAGCCATACTGTTAGTGAGCCAATTGCTAGAACATTTCATTCAATAGCCTTTTTAATTTTAAATGATCAACTTGCAAGTAA
Source organism: Actinomycetes bacterium (assembly GCA_037143635.1). Taxonomy (GTDB): domain Bacteria; phylum Actinomycetota; class Actinomycetes; order Nanopelagicales; family Nanopelagicaceae; genus Nanopelagicus. Next base: position 1,125 of record JBAWYI010000142.1, on the reverse strand, counting down.
TGGCTCTGATGAGAAGAAATATATTTTGTTATCTGGTGCCGAGCAAGATGCACAGATAAGAGAGTTACTAGCAATGGATGCAGCAGACCCAGCGGTAACTTTATGGCCAAAAGAATTAATTCCAGCTTTAACCACTAGGGGCTTTGCTAAAGAGCTGCGTGATTTTATTGGCAGAGCAACAGAGCGGGGAACATCACCTGAGGAGTTAGTTAAGTATGCAGATAAGTATGGTCAAAAGTATTGGCCGGCAATCTGCCAGTTTTGGCATAGATATCGCCAATCACTTACCCTTCGGGATGTTAGTACCTCTGCCTCACTTAACCGAATTGATCCAAGTGAAATTATTATTGCTGCTGCTGAAAAATTAGAGAGTAATCCAAATCTTCTTAATAAGTATCGCAAGTTATTCCAAGCTATTTATGTTGATGAGTTTCAAGAGTCAGATCGAGGCCAACGTCGATTACTAACATTACTAAGCGGGGAAGAGTTAGTTATTTTTGCCGATCCACAATCAGCGGTTGGTAGATTTCGAGGAGCAGATCCAGAAAACTTACTAACCGATTTAGATCAATCTGGCATTAAAAACATAATCAAACTACCAAATAGTTTTAGAAAAATTCAAGATCAACAAGTTGCAATGTTAAGTAGTGCAAGTGATGAAGCAAATTACATCGCCCATCAATTCAGATCCGCTCACCTAAGACAGGGCGTGCCCTGGTCTCAAATGGCGGTAATTCTTAGATCACCGGGTGCTCAAGTAGCCGCCCTGCAACGGGCTTTTGCAATGAATGGCATTCCAGTAGAAATAGATGCAATTGCGCTCTCCCTTGCTGATAACCCAGCAATTAAACCAATCATTACTCTGGCACAAATTGTCATAGGGCAGGTGAAGTTAATTCCAAGCAACTGGGATCAGATTGAAGAGTTGCTTAAGAGTGAGTTTGCTGGAGCTGATGCAATTTCAATTCGGCAGATGCGAATTTCCTTAAGTAAGGAACAAAAAGGTGATTTAACAAAGAGTTCAACTGAGTTGATACTAGATGCGCTAACCGCTCCGGCTGTTGATCTGCCTTGTGAGCAATTTACTCCGCTTAAGCGGATTAATGATTTACTAAAAGAGGCAAA
>JBAWYI010000141.1:0-1530 GCA_037143635.1 Actinomycetes bacterium | reverse complement strand
GTTGCTCGAATGAGTGATTTAGATGAGGAACAATCTGAAAACTTTGCCGCAGTGGCAAAGGAGGCGCTAACTAGATTAGATGGTGTATTTGGAATTGAAATGGCATATATCGCCTCTTGGTATCAAGCCCCGGTAAATAGTGGCAGCGAGAGCATGCGCCTGCATTGGCAAATTGTTTCTGTTCGCCGCCAACCTGGAAAGTTAAAGTATTTATCTGGATCAGAATCTGCGATGGGTGCTTTTATTATGGATTTAGAGCCTGAACAATCAGCTCAACAATTGCGCGCAGTTAAAATTTAATTATTCAACTGGAGTAATTGATAAAACCTCAACCCCACCAATTGATGTTAAAACATTCACTAAATCTGTTGGATCACTTCCTGGAACTGCAATTGTGATGTCATCAATTCCTCGGCCATTCTCACTGCGCAACACAACAAGACCGCGAATATCGCCACCGGCAAAACCAATTGCAGATGCGACCGCACCTAATGAACCCGGACGGTCAGGTAAAGCAATCTGAACTTTGAATAGAGCCATAGTTAAACCCTAACTTACGCTAACTCGATTGAGTCGCCATTAACCTGAATATTAATTTTTGGTAGTGGCTGGCGTGCTGGACCTTGAATAACCGCTCCGCCTTGGGCTGGATCAAATTGCGCCCCGTGGCAAGGACAGGAAAGAGTTGAAGTTTTGCTTTTAAATTCAACCGAGCAGCCTTGGTGAGTACACACCCGTGAATAGGCAAACACCCCAGATTTGGTTCTAAACAAAACCGCAGGGGTTCCATCTGCACTTTGAAAATTTAATGATTGACCAACTGCAATATCGCTTAACTTTGCAATCGCTGACCCAGTTGCAGTTGCGCTAGCACCGCTAGTACTTGGGCTTTGAAATCTTGAGCCTACTAATGCAGCAAATACTGCAAGCAAACCGGTGGTGGAAAGTTTTATAAAATTTCGACGTTCAGTAAATCTTGGGATTAATCTTTCGCTTTTGATCGATCTAAAGGAAAGAAATAGTGCTACCCACATTACAAAATAAACTGAATCACTACCAAGAAAATAAGGATTAACAGTCCAGGTGGCTGAAAGCCATAGAATTAGTGACATCGAGGCGCCACCAATTGCTGCCAGTGATAATGCAACGCCAGATAATGTTGCGATTCCGATAGCAAATTCGGAGATAATTACTACCCAGCCAAACAGGGTAGCGTGTTCAATCATATGCTTTAACAAAAATGAGATTGGCGAGCTTGAAAGATAGCCAGTTAATTGGGCTCCGATGTAGTGGGCGCTAGATTTATTTAGAAATCCAGGATCAGTTGCTTTATTCCATCCCGCATAGATCCATGTTGCACCAAGCCAGAATCTGATAACTGAAACTGAAAGAGGATGAGATTTCCAAGATTTTAGATTCAATACTCTCCCTTTATTTTAGGTAAATATAGATGATGGGACTGAGAAAGTACTGTGTTGCTCCCTGACTTGGACTCGAACCAAGAACCTGCCGGTTAACAGCCGGCTGCTC
>JBAWYI010000140.1:0-1574 GCA_037143635.1 Actinomycetes bacterium | reverse complement strand
GACCAAAGCGATCTTCTACTGCGTGTTGAGCAAAGTCTGGTGAAGCAGTGGAAACAACAGCACCGATGCTCAGTGCGCCGAGACTATATATAACTGATTCAGCAACATTTGGTACCCAGGCAACTACACGGTCGCCAACTCCAACTCCTTCAGCCCGCATTGCAGCTGCAGTCGCCGCCACTTTTACCCGAAGATCTGACCAAGTAATTTCAGAGCGTGACCCATCTTCTAGAAGTGAGACAATCGCGATATCACTGTCATTACCTTTTGATAATAAATTTTCCGCAACATTCAAACGTGCATCAATAAAAAAATCGGATGAAATAAAATCAGAACCTTGCACGAAAAACTTTGATCCTTTAGTGCCTCTAATTTCAGTGTCATCCCAAGCTCGTGACCAAAATTCACCGGGGCTTTTGATACTCCATGCATGTAAGGCTGGATAGGATGAAAATCCTAAATCTCCCTGCAGTTTTTCAATTGCCGAGTCACCATTTAATGCTGGTTCCCAGAGTTTTTGGTTCATGTGGATTTACGAGAAATCGCCTTCAAGCGAAGCCGATAATACGCACCTGACAAGCCGCCAGGTGAGAACATCACAATAAAGATGAAAATTAGTCCCAATAGCAATGCAGGTTCTGCGATTGGTCCACCGATCCACTTCGGGATTGATTTAAATGACTCTTGTTGAGTTAAATCCTGCATTCTGGTGGAGGCAAAGGAGTAAAAAATTCCACCTAAGACTGCGCCCCAACGGGTTACAGGACCACCAATAACCACCATTAATAGCAGTGCAATTGTGACCCCAGATTCGGCAAATCGAGGTGCGGCACTTCCTGCTGCTATCAACATAACAAATCCAAGCATCGCTGCAAGTGCAGCACTAATTACAAATGCCAAGAGTTTAAAACGCTGTGTATTTAGTCCCAAAACTTGGACGCGCTGTTCGTTATCACGGAGCGCTGAGAACACACGTCCGGCAGAGCTTTCAGTTACCCACCAAATGACTGCATAAGTGAAAATTAAAGCGGCTAGAGCTAACCAATAAATGTACTTGGTGTTAATTACGCCAATCCAAATTTGTGGAATGTTATCGGCGTTCAAAGCAATTCCATTTTCGCCACCAGTTAAGTTGAAGGAATTGCGATTAACGATCACATGTCCTGCTTCACCAAATGCCAATGTAACCATTGCAAATGTAATACCTGTTGTGCGAAGTGATGCAGCACCGACTAATGCTGCAAGTACAACGCTCACCAAAATTGCAATAACAGCCGCTAACCACCAAGAGACCACATTGTGATTGATCAAGATGCAAGAGACATAGACGCCTGTAGCAAAGTACAACGCGTGACCAAATGAAAGTAGTCCCGTGAATCCAAACAGAAGGTCATAAGTAAGAGCTAAAGCACCCCACACAAAGGCAACTGCCAAGGTTTGTTGCATCCCTGGCTTTCCAAGTGGATTACCAGAAAACATTGGCGCTATTGCTAATATAACAAGTAGTAACCCAAGAAGTGGGCGCGAGTATTTCCAACGCAACATTATGCACTCACCTTTCCAAGTAGCCCTTG
>JBAWYI010000139.1:0-1599 GCA_037143635.1 Actinomycetes bacterium | reverse complement strand
ATAAAGTCTGATATAGATATTTCACCTGGGAAGTTTTTTTCAAGTGATTCATTAAATCTTTTTAAGTGTTTCATTTTACTATTTATTTTTATTTGAAAATATTACATTTCCAACACTTGCAAATTCTTTGACTGCAAAGAAAATTAACAAATTTAGCGTTTTAAGAATTTTCGGCTGGGGACTTGATCAAAACAATAATCTTGCCGATTTATTAAGAACATCAAACCTTTCAGTGCAAGACGCTTCTGCGACAAAAACTTTTGGAAAATATTTCAACCCGACTACCATGATTTCTGCCGGTAGAAAAATCCCAGCTGAAAATGTATGGTCCGGCGCTTGTAATGGAGACTCTGGCGGTCCACTAATTTCTACTATTGATGAGATAAATGTAATAGTTGGTGTAACAAGTTGGGGTGCTAAAAATTGCTTACCTAACAAGCCAAGTATCTTTGCAAGGGTAAGTTATTATGAAACAGAAGTTAAAAAAGGAATAAGAGATATTGAAGCACAGTCGCTTTCTGTAGCTCGGACAGCTCCAATCGCAACTGTAGAACCAACAATAATTCCAAATAATCCAATTCCTGGAAGCAAATTAAAATGTGATCCAGGGAAGTGGAAGAATGCAATTTCTATTACTACTTCATGGATTTCACCTTCAAGATTAGTAGGCACTACTAGCAGCGAAATTTCAGTTTTACCTTCTGACGGCGGGGTTGAATTTAAATGCGAAGTAATTGTGTCGATAGCGACTTCTAGCGTGAGACGAGTGTTAAGAGCCTCAATTATTGGAAATTCAGTTTTATCAAGTAATCCAACTATTGCTGGGATAGTTGATAGGGCCACGATTAAATCTGGTCAGACAGCCAGGTGCGAAGGTTGGAATTGGAGAACTCCTGTAGACAGCGAGAAAGTTACTTGGTTTACATCAGCAACCTCTCAGCCATCTGTTCCAGTAAATGGCAGACAAATAGGAAGTGGATCATCAATTACTTTTGATTCAAATATTTTAAAAGATGAAAATGGTAGATATTTAATTTGCCAAGTTACCGGCATTAAAAATGGCTTTGAATCACATTTCACTACAAGTAAATATATAATTACACCATCAGCTCCGATACTTTCATCGGTGTCTTTGAACGCTTATTCTCTAACTAATGGAAGTACTGCTACTTGTAACTATTACTCATCTGGAGATATTGAAACAACCAGAATTGAGTGGGGATATACATCTATTTCTGGTTACTTTACTCAGTATCCAGGATTATCTGGTAGCAGCATCCAAATTAATAGTGGACTATCTCAACAAGCAGCTGGTAAATATCTTGCCTGCAGGATTACATTAATCAACTCTGGGGGTGAAGTAAGTAAATCAACCAATAGTTATTCTACGTTCGAAAATTTACCTAATTCTCCGACTGTTACAACAAGTATTCCTGGTGGAGTTATAGCAGGCAATACAGCAACCTGTTCAGGCAACACTGGATACACATCTGGAACGACGGTTTCATACGCCTGGGGTAGAACTTCAGTAAACAATTCTAAAAATATAGAAGGACAAATACTTTCAAGCTCTAGCTCCTATACAATTTTAAGCTCCAC
>JBAWYI010000138.1:0-1599 GCA_037143635.1 Actinomycetes bacterium | reverse complement strand
TATCAGATTGAATCAGACCCAGCAAAGATTGAGTATTTAAAAGCTAGTTAATTACTTAGTTTTAAAGCTCGCAGATAAAGTGACGTTAACCGTCTTTTCAATTGTTGAGACATCATAAACGCCACCAGCGGCACGATCTAATGAGTTCTTAGTTGTTACCTGAGTAGGTCCACTTGAAACTGAAAGTAAGCCACCGACTTTACCCCCCACCGCTTCAGTAATCGCCTTTGCTCGATCTTGGGCATCCTTCATTGCAGCAGCTAATAATTTAGCGCGCATGGTGTCTAGAGTTGAAAGATAGTAAGCAGGTCCGTAGTTACCAACATTTACCCCAGTTGCAAGTAATTCACCAATGTTATTACTTAGCTTTGCAACCAATGCCACATCCTTAGTTCTAACTGTTACGGTGCGATATGCCTGATAGGCAAGGATGCGCCCAGTTTGATTACCATTTATATACTCCATAATGGCATTGCTATTAATTGGGCCTAACTCAATCTGATCTTCGGTAATTCCACCGGTAATTAAATACTTTTTTAATGCTTCCGCACTGGTGTTAATTTTTTCAACTGAGGTGGCTAAGGTTTTTTGGGATTCATTTAAATTTAAAGTCCAAACTGCATTATCAGCAGTTGCATTCTCAGAGGCTGTGCCAGTTACGGTAATCGCATTTCCAGCCCGAGCTGCTAATCCCCCGCCGACCTTATAAAGACCAAGTGTTAAACCAGAGGATAAAATTGCAGCAGCTAAAACTGAGGCAGCAAATTTAATCCGATCACTTGCTTCAAAGTTCATACCTTTATCTTATCCACTTTTGCTTACTGTATCTAACATTCCAGATGCGAGCGCGATTCGATATGGCTCAAGTTCAATATCCCAGTTAACCCCCAGCGCATTTTCAAGATTACTTTGCAGTTTTTCATAACTTAAAGAGTTTTTTAAGATGGTGTTAATCTGATTTTCATTTAGTACTACATCACCATTAGTGGTAGCACTCACCTGGTGAAGACCTAGTTCAGGGGTTGCGCGATATAAGGTTGTATCTTGGGTATTTTTATTAATCTCGCGCACCTCAAACCTGATGTAGTGCCAAGCTTTTAATGCAATGGCAAGCTTTGCCGCAATTGGTAGCTGGTGTTTGTATTCAAACTCCATCGCTTTAGAGCCAGGATTTAATGGTTGATTGACCCAGGACAATGAAACTACCTGGCCAACTGCTTGGTTGATTGCCCACTCAATATGTTGCATGAGTGCACCTGGGGTTGAATAAATAAGTATTCGCCCAGCGTAAATTGCTGACTTACTCACTAGTACCTGCCTTTAGATCACTCGGTGTGACCTTCCCCAGCCCACCAGCGCTTTTTGCAGTGCGATATTTATACATCTCTTTTCGCAATTAGCCAATAGCAGGTTAGACTTGGCAACAGTCCGACGCTTGGCAGTACCCGCTCTACGGTTTGTTGATTGGGTCTAGCTGTATAAGAAGAAAGACCGGCGCTTGTTAAATTTACTAGCGTCCAACATAACCAAAGGAAAAAAGCTAAATGGCAACAGGTACAGTTAAGTGGTTCAACTCTGAAAAGGGTTTCGGTTTCATTG
>JBAWYI010000137.1:0-1606 GCA_037143635.1 Actinomycetes bacterium | reverse complement strand
TTGCAGTTATAAAGCAAATAGTGCAAAGAGTCGCAACTGTTGACAAACTTTCTACACCTGAAACTTCAAAAAGCGTTCAAGCTGCGGATCTAGTTGCAATAAATGCACTTTCAAATAGCAAGACCAAGAAAGTAACTATTACATCTGCATTAAAGAAACTTGACCCAAGTAGCATCGATACATTCCAAGAAGTCTTGGCTGAGATTGCTAAACAAGAAGCGATTATTAAAGCTAGAGCTGAAATGACAGCGGCGATCAAAGCCAAATTAGCAGCGCGTAGTTCGAAGCCATAAAATGTTTAATCGATCCTCAATCCAGAATCATAAAAAATCAGTTATCTTTATTGCCGTGCTGACACTGTTTGCTGGTGTCGCTGCAAATGGCGCTGGAATCATTAATAACCCAACTGCGGGTTATCTCTTGTGTATTAACTCAAAGACAAAAATTGTTACCCACCCAGGCACAGCAACATGTCCAAAGGGCACAAAAGGTTTAGTTGTTGGCTCAAAAGGCCAAGACGGAGCTCCTGGTTTAACAGGTGCAACCGGGTTAAATGGGCAAAATGGTCGCGATGGTTTAGACGGCAAAACTTTATGGAATGGCACAAAAGATCCTGAAAATACTTGGGGATCACCAGGTGACATGTTTATTAACTCTGCTACAAAAACTTTGTTTGGCCCAAAGAATCTAGATGGAACATGGCCTATCGGAGTTTCAATGATTGGACCAAAAGGTGATCAAGGTCCAATGGGATTGCCAGGTATCAACGGATCCAACGGCGCCAATGGTGCAACTGGTCCACAAGGAGCAACAGGTTTAACCGGAGCGACGGGGGTTGCAGCACCTGTTGCAACCACTAGCAATTGCATAGGTATTAAGTGCACATACAAGATTGGTGACACGGGCCCTGGTGGTGGAACAATTTTCTTTGTGGATTACAACGATCAATATGTTGGCTTTAACTACCTTGAGGCGGCGCCGATTTCATGTCAAGGAGCAGTGAGTTGGTCTCAATTCCAATTGTCCGTAAATGGCGCTGGTGGCTTCTCGGATCCTGATGTGAATTTGCTTCAAGGATTGAAGGGACGAGCTGCTGGTGCAGGAAGAACTAATACCGCAGCTATAAAAGATCGCTTTAGTACAGACACATCTGCGAACAACGCTGCCTATTTTGCTACTCAATGCGGAGGTAGTAAAAATGATTGGTTCCTAGGCTCTCTTGGCGAGATGAAATTAATGTATGACAACCTTCAAGGAGTTTGGGAATTTTGGACTTTCCGATTTTGGTGGTCCTCATCTGATTACGATGATGACACTGCTTGGGGTAAGGATTTCAAGACTGGGGAGCAGTACGCCTACGCAAAAACTTATGAAGCGGGCCACGTCCGGCCCGTTAGATCGTTTTTATAGATGAGAAATTGTTCCATCAGTATTCAGCTAGTCGTTTTTAGCTATCTCGGGCTTACTTTCGTAAGTGGGTGGTGAGGGACTCGAACCCCCGACCCGGTGATTAAGAGTCACCTGCTCTACCAACTGAGCTAACCACCCGAGGCATCCAGGCGCCGGAAACGCTTGAATGCAGGTGGAAACCTATCATTTATTTGCC
>JBAWYI010000136.1:0-1610 GCA_037143635.1 Actinomycetes bacterium | reverse complement strand
CACCGATGGTTCCATTTATCTCAGAACATGTATGGCAGACTCTTGTTAAAGAGGCAGAAGAATCTCAAGTTGAATCTGTCCATTTAGCTACTTTCCCAAAAATTGATAGCTCGATGATTGATAGCAACCTATCCAGTGCTGTTTCACTTTCTCGCAGGCTTGTTGAACTAGGACGAGCAGCAAGGGCGGAGTCTGGGGTAAAAATTCGCCAACCGCTTTCTCGTGCTCTAGTTTCTGCGCCTGGTTGGGAACAAATCTCAGAGGAGATAAAAACTCACATTGCTGAAGAATTAAATATATTAGCCCTAGATGGTATTCATGCTGCTGGATCGGACTTGGTTGATATTTCAGTTAAAGCGAATTTTCGAACACTTGGTACAAAATTTGGTGCCAATGTTCAAGAGATATCAAAGGCAATTGCCAGCGCTGATGCGACCCTCATGGTTAAAGAGCTTAGAAAAAATAAATTGTTTTCACTACAGGTCGAAATTTCTGGTGAAAAGAATAGTATTGAAATTGAGATTGAAGATCTAGTCATAACTGAAACACCCCGAACAGGTTGGTCAGTTGCATCTCATGCTGGTGAAAGTTTGGCGTTAGACCTCACGCTCAGCCCGGATTTAATTAGGGCTGGTTTAGTGCGTGAAGTTATCCGTGCAATTCAAGAGGAGCGGAAAAATATTGGCTTAGATATCAGTGACCGAATTGTTGTTAACTGGAATGCTCCAGCAGAGTTGGCAGATGCCATCTTGTCGGCGATAGCAGAGATCAGTTCTGAAGTTCTGGCTACAAAGATGGATCGGGTAGTTTCGCAGAGCTCAACTAGTAATGAACTTGGCTTGTGGCTTGAATTGAATAAGAATTAAATTAAAGAATAAATACAATACGCATTAATAGCTGGACAACTACAAATACAACTATAAAAGATAGATCCAGAGCTACACCACCAAGTCTTAGCGGTGGTACAAATTGCCTGACAAATGCTAATGGCTTGTCAGTTATGGTGTAAATCAATTCAGCAATCGCAAGAACTAAACCAGTAGGGCGCCAGTTTGGTGAAAAAATTCGCATATAGTCTAAAATCAATCGTCCAATCAAAGAAAGCAAAAAAAGATTAAGTGCCCAGTAAATTAGGCTAGTAATTGCGCCCATCTATAAATTGTTTGATCAGCTCTGATTAAAAAAACTTGCTTGCGCTGCTGAATTCTTATCTTCAACACTCACTGAAACATTTGGTGGAGTTAATAAAAATACCTTTGGAGTTACTCTTTCAATACTGCCATGATGGCCAAAAACTAATCCAGAAGCAAAATCAACTAAACGTTTACGCTCTGTCTCTTCCATATCGCTTAGATTCATTATCACCGGCTTGCCTTCACGGTAATGCTCACCAATCAACCGAGCCTCACTATAAGTTCTTGGTGTTAAAGAAATAATATGATCCATAATTTTATTTGAATCAGCGTGTGGGAATACCTCAACATTAGATTTGGATACTGGCTTTGAGTTTGCCCGGACTAAACGTGGTGCGCGTTCAGTTAATTGGTCATTTCCATGATCCAACTCTTCCTCGTCCATAAGGCCGAGGTAACCTGCAACCCGCTTAAATG
>JBAWYI010000135.1:0-1620 GCA_037143635.1 Actinomycetes bacterium | reverse complement strand
CTAAAACTGTTATTGAAATATCATCTAGTCGAATATGTTTCTTTTGAATTAAATCAATTAACCGCCCGGGGGTGGCAACCACAATTGGCACACCTCTTTTAAGCGCTTGAATCTGTTTTGAGTATGAAAGACCGCCAGCAACAACTTGTGAGTTTAAATTAACAGTTCTAGACAATGGCGCGATTACATCGCTAATCTGCATTGCTAGCTCTCTAGTTGGTGATAAAACTAAAGCAAGTGGCTTCATTGGAATAGCTGTTCTTCCAGCTAGCCGAGTCATAAGAGCTAAACCGAAAGCTAAGGTTTTACCAGAACCGGTTTGGCCTCTACCTAAAATATCTTTACCAGCGATTGCATCGGGCAATGTGGCTTTCTGAATCGGGAACGGTTTTTCAATACCTGCAGTGTGGAGTGCTTTGATCAGCGCAGGATTAACACCTAAATCTTTAAATGACATAAATCAACCTAACAAGACATGATGCGCGTCTTGGTGGTGATTAGAGATTAAGACTCGCAAGGCACTTACAAGGTGTAAGTACATGGGAAAATTACTGAATTAAGTTTACCGTACTTTTTATTTTAAAATTACCAACTATTAATCAAGCCTAATTTTTGTATTGTTTACAGTTAATTCAACTGCAACAATCCCTTTATCTCCATCATTTAACTCAGGCTTTACCCACTCTATTTCTACATCCTTAAGCCCTGATTCAATCTCATCCTTAAACCATGAATCAGCAAGCTTTTCATCATCAGCAATAATTATTTTCGCTATTTTTGCAACAGAGTTACCATCCTTTGAAGGATGATTCTCAGTAAGCCATTGGATGAAAAAGGGTAGCTCTCCGGCGCCAATAATCTCTTTTACGCCAATTTGTTTCCATTTTAATTCACTTCCATCAGGTCTTGTTCTATAGCCATCTGCCGCTTTTCTGCCAAACTTATCCTCAACTTTGCTTAATTCGTTAGAACTAAATACCCAAGTTAACCACCCGCCACCTGCGTCAGCTTTTTTCTTAACTGCTTGTCCGAATGGAGTTGCATCTGTTGCTGGATGATCTAATGGACAAACAACTTCAATATATTGTCCGTTTAATAATGGGGCTGTGAAATTACGTGTTCCAAATTTAGGGTGAATTCCGCCATCAATGAAAGCGGTTCCGATTTGTGATCCAATTCGATTAACCACATCAGAGATTTGATCATGGGATGCAACATAGGAAACATGGTCAAGACGCATGAGAGTATTTTGCCTTACATTTATGGGTGCTAATTACCATTTTTTACCTTAGTTCACACATTAAAGCTTCAATTAGTAGCAATGGGGCAGCATTTTGTGCCAAATTGCTCCTGGTTTTCAAAATTGCTTCTATCTTCTTAAGTGTTCGCGCTGGGCCCTCAGTAGTAACGAGTTTACTAATTTCAGATTTTAAATCTTCATTTATTAGCGAATCATTTGAACCAGATTGAACAAGTAAAACATCTCGGTATAGAGTTGAAAGATCTAATAATGCCCGATCTAGGTAATCTCTTACCATTCGAGTAGATCGAGATTTTTGTTCCTTCTCTAACTCTTTAACAGCTTTAGAACCACCAGCAGCTAATTTTGAACCGCTGCCT
>JBAWYI010000134.1:0-1629 GCA_037143635.1 Actinomycetes bacterium | reverse complement strand
GCAAATGATGTTATTTCATCAATTGATGTTGAGGTAAGGGGTGAGATATCAACTCTTGATGTTTCAGTTCTTTCTACCAGTGCATTAAAGGGTGCGTTAATTGCAATGGGAGCAGAGGATGTTACCTATGTAAACGCGCCAGCCTTAGCAGAAAGTAGATCCCTAACATCTGCGGTAACGACCGATGCTGAAAGCCCAGATCATCGTAATTTAGTTTCAGTAAGGGCAGCTTGTGCTGATGGCAGTCAGGTATTTGTTAGCGGAACATTAATGGGAATGAAGCAGACCCAAAAAATTGTGGCAATTGATAAGTTGGATTTAGATCTTAAGCCAACTAATAATCTCCTATTCCTGCGCTATACCGATCGTCCTGGTGTAGTTGGTGTGGTTGGAAACGCCCTTGGTAAGTTAAAGATAAATATTGCCGATATGCAGGTTGGCAGAACTCAAGAGGGTGGACAAGCTTTAATGGCACTAACTGTTGATTCAATAATTCCAAATGAGATCATTGATGTCATCACCAAGGAGACTGGTGCATCATTGGTGCGCTTTGTTAATTTGGTGAGTGAATGAAGAGTTTTAATTTAGCTGTTATTCCAGGAGATGGCATTGGGCCTGAAGTAGTAGGTGAAGGACTTAAGGTATTAGACGCGGTTGCCAAAAAATATGATTTAGCTTTTAACAAAACCAATTATGAGTTAGGCGCTGCCTACTGGCATAAGACCGGTGAGACTTTGCCTGATTCTGTAATGGCAGAGTTAGCAAAATCTGATGTGATTTTATTGGGCGCAGTAGGAGATCCAACTGTGCCAAGTGGAGTACTTGAGCGGGGATTACTACTTAAATTACGGTTTGCCTTTGAACATTACATAAATCTGCGCCCAGCTAAATTATTTCCTGGCGTTACCTCACCAATTACAAATAATAAAGGGATTGATTTTGTAGTGGTTAGAGAGGGAACTGAAGGTTTATATGTTGGTGCTGGTTCCATCAAGGATGAGGGCACAGCTAAAGAGTTAGCAATTGAGGAATCAATTAATACTTATAAAGGTGTTGAGCGAGTGATTAGAGATGCTTTTAATCGAGCAAAGATTCGCCCGCGCAAAAAATTAACCTTAGTTCATAAGAATAATGTTTTAACTAGGGCAGGTGGTCTTTGGACTCGGGTATTTAACGAGGTTGCAAAGGATTTTCCAGAAGTCACAACTGATTACTTACATGTTGATGCGGCCTCTATGTTTTTTGTAACAAACCCAGAAAGATTTGATGTGGTAGTAACTGATAATTTATTTGGCGACATTATTACTGATATCGCAGCTGCTATCTGTGGTGGTATTGGACTTGCTGCTAGTGGCAATATCAATCCAACTGGTGCATTTCCTTCTATGTTTGAACCAGTTCATGGCTCTGCTCCTGATATTGCTGGAAAAAACCTAGCCGATCCAACCGCAACTGTCTTATCAATTGCAATGATGTTAAATCACTTAGGTGAGAGTAAAGCTGCAAATGATGTTGAAAAGGCTGTGGCAGCAGATCTTGCAAGCAGGGGCGATAAGAAGCGTTCTACTACTGAAATTGGCGCAGCATTAGTGGCGGGTGTGGCATGAAGATAATTAGTAATCCAAATAC
>JBAWYI010000133.1:0-1639 GCA_037143635.1 Actinomycetes bacterium | reverse complement strand
ATGATCTAGATATGATTGAGGCGGCTGGCCTTGGTATCGCATTTAATGCAAAACCTAAAGTGGCAGCTGCGGCCGCAACAACTATAAATAGCTCAGACCTTTCTGCGGTTCTACTACTTATGGGAGCGCAAAACTAACTTTTAAAATTAGATTCTGCTAATTGTCTCAATCTAGTGATCATTGAACTCGGGTTTTCATCTTTGTAAACAGCACTTCCAGCAACAAAGCAATTTGCTCCAGCAGCAGCGGCTTGCCCAATTGTTTCAATCGAGATTCCACCATCTACCTGTAATGCAATTGGCTCACCATCATGTGCGCGAATATGAGATCTAGCTTGTGAAATCTTAGGCAGTTGATCACTCATAAACGACTGTCCACCAAAACCAGGTTCTACCGTCATTATTAAAAGCATATCAATGTCCGACATAAAACCTGCAACATCAGAAAATGGTGTATTTGGTTTTATAGCCAGACCAACTTTTGCACCATTTGATCTAATATCTGAAATTACTTGCTCAGTATTTTTAGCTGCTTCATAGTGGAACGTTACAGACTCACATCCAATCTCAGCATACTTTGGAGCTAAATTATCTGGATCCTCAATCATTAAGTGGGCATCAACCAGTAATGCTGAGAAGTTGACTATTTCAGTAACTCGCTTAAAATCAAATGTAAAATTAGGAACAAATTTATTATCCATAACATCAAGATGAAGTAGGTCAGAAACCGAAGAAACTTTGTCTATCTCGTTCTCTAGATCATCAAAATTAGCATTCAGGATGCTTGGGTTAATCAGAATTCTTTTATCAATACCCATCATCCTATTCAACCCACCTTTTGAAATAAAGCCATGAACATAGCATCGGATTGATCTTGGTGTGTCCAAAGTTGCATTGTTCCATCTGAATTCAGCCCCTTTTTACTAGCAGCTGAAAAATTCTGAAGCGGTACTAAAACCATATCCTTATGAGCACTAAGAAAATCGATTACCTGCCCCTTTGTTTCGGCGATATGAGGTGAGCAAGTTACATAAGCAATTATTCCACCAGGATTAAGCAAATCATGAGCGCTATTAAGTAGATCTCTTTGTAGCACTACTAATTCTTTCAAATCCTGCAAGCTTCGCCGCCATCTTGCCTCTGGTCGCCTACGCAACGCTCCTAGTCCTGTACACGGGGCGTCCACTAATATTCGATCAAAAGTAGTTGAGAAATTCTTTGAATCTGTGGCATCAACACATATCACTTGTTGGTTATTTACCACTCTTTTTACCAGCTCCGCCCGATGTGGTATTTGTTCGCTAGCTAAAAATGTAGCTGTGGGGTCTTTAACTGTAAGAGTATGGAATATGTAAGCAGCTTTACCACCAGGACCTGCACACATATCGAGCCAGGATTGGCTCTGAGTTGCAGTAGATAGAAAATTTTCTACGACGATTTGAGAGCCACGATCTTGCACGCCAGCTCTGCGTTCAACTATTGGCGAAAACTCTGATGGTATGCCAATTAAATTTACTCCATTAGCAAATCCAGGTATTTGGATGGCTCCAAGTTCACAAAGTTCTTCAATTGTGGACTTACCGGGCCAGGCAACAATATCCGGCGTAGCAGGTAGGTTGTTTGCGACCAGAAGCGCTTCT
>JBAWYI010000132.1:0-1649 GCA_037143635.1 Actinomycetes bacterium | reverse complement strand
CCCCGCCGCGGCAGGTAAGAAGGAGTGATGACAGGCGTAATGAAGTAAGTGATGAGATAACACCTGTGAATAACATGGCTAAAGGTTAACTCACCTTAAAGAAATAAACCAAATTTATGACTAAAACTCATTTTAATTACCTCGTAAAGTGCTTATTCTTATGAAATGACGATTCAGGCAAATAAGCCTTATTCCGCACCCCGTCCAGTCGAGTATGCACCAATACCTGATCCAATTTTTCGAAAAAGTTGGTTTGGTGATTCAAATCTGCCCGGCCCTAATCCACTACTTTCAGATTTTATTACCGCAACTTTTATGGTTAACACACCAAAGTTTTTACTCAAAATGCAACGAAAGTATGGTGATAACTGTTCATTCTTTTTATCTAGAAGATTATTTATCGGCCTTTTCTCACCAATTGGTGTGCATGAAGTAACTGTTGCTCAGCAACATAACTTTGTTAAGGGAGTTGGATTTGCCAGAATGCGTAAAGTTTTAGGAGAAGGCCTACTAACAAATGAAGAGCCAATTCACTTAGCGCACCGAAGAATGATGCAACCGCCATTTCATCATGGAAATCTAGATTCCTATGTTGCGATTATGCACCACCTAGTTAATGAGCACACAAACAATTGGCGTTCTAAATCAAGTATTGAACTAGCACCGGAGATGATGGCGCTCACCCTTGAGATCGTCTCTCGTTGCCTATTTGGGTTAGATTCTCATCAATATACCGATGCGATTGCTGAGTCTATGGAGGTTGCTATTGATCGCATTGAGCGAACCATGCTTCCTGGGCTTGAAAGATTTGATAAATCTGCAATTAAATACTTTAAAGAGTTTGAGATCGCCTCAGATCGCTTAGTTGATATTGCCGAGGCGATTATCAATAAGCGGTTGGAGAGCAAAGCGAAGACAGATGATGATTTACTTGGAATTCTGCTGCAAATGCGGGATCAAATCTCAGTTGACCACATTCGTGACGAAGTATTAACTTTGATACTAAGTGGCCATGAAACCACTGCTAATGTGATGAGTTGGGCATTTTCATATCTTTCAAAAAATCCAAAAGTGAGAAAAGATTTAGAGGATGAAGCAGATCGGGCCGATTGGATGAAAGAGAATCGAACTCCTACCTACCAAGAGTTAGAGGAGAGTTCACCAATTGCCTCTGCGATTTTGCAAGAAACAATGCGCCTTGCTCCGCCAGTTTGGGTTGCACCAAGAATTGCCACTATTGATTGTGTAATTGATGGAATTAAAATTCCAAAGGGTGCGCATGTCTTAATAAGCCAGTATGTAACACATAGAAATCCACGTTATTTTCCGAATCCAGAGGAATGGAAACCAGAGCGCTGGCATAACTTAGAGTTTGAGAAATCATTGCCAAGGGGTGCTTACTTCCCATTTGGTGGTGGAAGTCGAAAGTGCTTAGGTGAGTATTTTGCACTTGCTGAAGCTCGCTTAATTTTACTAATGGTTGCTAAAAACTTTAAGTTAGATGGTTCATTTCCTAAGGCTCAGCCTCGTGCTACATACCGGCCAAAGGGAGCTGTTAGAAATAAGGTCACAACTCGTTAACTAAAGTGAAAAAGATGGGTACTCATCAGTTACTAATAGAAGTGCGTATCCATATAAACGGTTCCAAT
>JBAWYI010000131.1:0-1736 GCA_037143635.1 Actinomycetes bacterium | reverse complement strand
TTTTCACTCTTTAAAATATCAAATAAGAAATCACCATCACTATCACTTCCAAGGCAGCCAATCATTATGACCTCAGCACCAGATCGTTTGGCAGCGATCGCCTGGTTAAACCCCTTACCCCCTGGAAAGCGCAGTAACTTCTCACCAATTACCGTCTGACCCATTGCTGGTAATTTATTGGCATAGGTAACTAGATCTAAATTTAAACTGCCAAAGACTAAAACCGCCATGGCTTAAGAGTATAGATCGGCTGGCTAAATGAGAATACCGCTAGTTAAGATGTGGTTATGTCAATCTTAATTCGCCCAATTACACAAAGTGATAAGGCTAGATGGCTAGAGCTATTTAAAGAGTACATAATCTTTTATAAATCAAAGTTATCTGATCAACAACTTGAATTAACCTGGCAGCGGATCCACTCAGATTTTAATATCAAAGGACTCATTGCTGAAAAAGATGGCGAAATAGTAGGTATTGCTCACTACATATTTAGACCATCCACCTGGGAGGTTGAAGATTTTTGCTACCTTGAAGATCTCTATGTTGATCCAAAGGTAAGAGGCGGTGGGGTGGGCAGAGCATTAATAAATGAGTTAGAAAAGATTGCCACCGCAAAAGGATCAAAGCGAGTTTACTGGACTACTGCTCCAGATAATGAGGTTGCTCGAAAGCTTTATGACAAGGTTGCGATTACAGATCGTGTGCAATACAAGATATTTTTAAACCAAAACAAGTAATTTAATCACCGTGCAGCTTTCGAAGCTCCACCTTACGGTTGCATGCCTTAGAGGCAGCAAAAGCGAGCCTCCTGCCCGTTGCAATATCTGCTGCTTCAATCAGCCAAAAGCCACTGACATTCTCCTTTGCATCAAATAAAGGTTTGCCACTTTCAATATTGGCATCATTTCGATTATCAATCACAGTTGCTGTTTTTGAATCCTCTAATCCCCAGGCGAAAATAAATTGGCCATTGGCTCGCAGTTCATCATTAAAGGCATCGATGGCGTTCATTTCAGCTGGTTTGCCTGAGCCGGATAAATCATCGATTACTGAAATAAGAAATTTCACGTTAAAACTATATCTGAAAAGTAAAATTTGGGCTGGCCTTGATTATCAATATCTCAGCTTGGACAATTGCCCTGAGACGATTTAGGGCTTGTACTCTTTCTTGATTTTCTGCAGACGAATCGCTGCGCATTCTGAAAAGAATAAAAGAAGAGTCGCCCTATAAGCCGGAAGAATTCATTCATAACAAGCTTCACTTCAACCTTTCTTGGGCAGAATTGAGCTTGCCTGTTACAGCTTGTAAATTCCCCACTTTCCCAAAACCAAAAGCTGGCATGTTTACATAAATGTTCTCGAATTTACCTGGTTCAATCACATAAGTTTCATGCCAAATCCCAACGGCTGGAGATTTTGCCGCTCGGTTAAAAGCTCTCCAAGCAGGTAAGTGGTCTGAATTATTTGCTTTTGCATATGACATTAACTTTTCGTCATCTTCCCAATATTGAAGCAAAATCACAGTGCGAGAAAACCACATTTGATACGACAAAAAACCCAAGTCCCGATTTACGTGCAGCTCCTTTAACATTTTTGGCATCGCCCTGAATACCGGTAGCCATCGGTGAATGGCAAAAACGTTATTGATTCTCATGCCTATCAAGAAGACAACAAATGGTTTATCCGAACGCGCTGTCATTCTTTGATTGTTGATCTTTGCCATGTTGCATCTTAAC
>JBAWYI010000130.1:0-1741 GCA_037143635.1 Actinomycetes bacterium | reverse complement strand
TGAGGCTTCAGTCCTGTGCCACACTATGAAAACAATTGCGAGCATGATTGAGAAAATTACCGAAGAGGTAATTAATGAGATGCCCACATTATCGGTGAGATTGTCCGTAAATAGAGTTCCAGTAATGCTTATGAGTACAACTACTAACCAATATAGAGATGGTCGGTATTTCGTAGATTTGAACTGAAATATAAGTGCAAGTACAAGGGCAACAATCGTGACCAAAGTTGTTCCATTTAGCCCAAGGCCAAGAGTTACATTCAAGTAATCTGCAAAGGTTTCACCGACTGTCGTTGCTAGAACTTTAATAATCCAGAAAAAAGCGGTTACTTCTGGGACCTTAACAAGCCAATTCTTATATTGCTTGGCATTACCTACGTGATTGAGTGGAGTAGTCATATATCTAGAATAATAGCGAAACTGGATTAGGGAGCCAAAATGGACTGTGTGAATACTGTGGGTTAAAAGAAAAGTCGCCCATATCTGACCTATATCCGTTCAATATCTAGTAAATGTCAGACCGATTGACTAATATGGGTGCTAAGTCAAGAAAAAGTAAATATATGAAATGGTTGAATGAGGAAAATTAGACGAAACCCTCACCGCCCACTTTGATTTTGGAATTAACTCTTTGGAAAACCTAAAGATCCGCGGGCTTTCTCAAACATAGAATAGAAGTCAACTAACTTAATTCCGGTTGCCTGTTCGAAAGCTGCATCAAAATTTTTGCCCTTACCAAGCTCAGCATAAACATTTACGAACTTCTCAACTCCAACCTGTGACACAAGTAATTCGGTTGCAGCAAAGCCAATTGCATATGGATCTGAACTGCTGTCGTTTGCCTTTATTTCACTTAAATTTGAAGTACGAGTAACTGGATTCCCATATTTGTACCTTTGTAGCATTGAATCTCGGCCAATTGTTGAGTAGTCAACAAATCCGAGTGCTCCTGATGTTTGTAGCCCAACAAACATTGCAGGACCTTCCCAGAACCAGTTAGGGACATTGCTACCAGTTTTATTTGGGGTGAATCCAACCAAATTCTCCTGAATTGCGTGAAAAAATTCATGACCAGATGTTTGTGCCATTCCAGATTTATCAGTTACTAAAAGATTACTGTTTTTAATAACATTAAAATTCCAGACATTTGAATCTGAACCACCACAAGCAGGAGCTTCATGACAGAAATCATCACTACGAAACTTCGCATAGCTAGTTGAATAACCTTCAGCCAGATAACTTGACAGAAGCCAACTGCTATCAATTGCAAGAAAGTCTACGAAGCTGCGAGGTAGTTTTGGATATGCAAATCGTTGTGCAACATACTTTGCACCCTCTTGCACCCATGTAATCAACTGCTGATCTACTCCTGTTTGAGCAACAACCTTTACTTCTTGTGAACTACGGATTGTCGAGGTGTAATTTTTAAAGTTATCTGATGCTGCCTTGATTATTGAATCTGAGGAAGTTAAATCACCTACCGTAATTAATGGATTAGTAGCTGCCTCTTTTTGATTAGCAATTCCTTTATCCCAAACCAGTTTCTTACCAGACTTAATACACGTATAAGTATTGTTAGAGGCAACTGATTTAACACCTACCTTAGAACATGTTCCACCTGCTTTAACCGCTGCATTAACAGGTTCTAAAGGAATTGATAAAAAAAGAGAAAGTATTGATAACAAAGCAATTAACTTCTTATTCATTCTTAGACCATAGACCTTATATTCAGTTAATACAA
>JBAWYI010000129.1:0-1752 GCA_037143635.1 Actinomycetes bacterium | reverse complement strand
TCAGACAGATACAATCGATTAGAAGTTTGGTTAAAAATATTTATAGTTGCCTCAAGCTCTTCGATATTTGTTGCAAATGGTTTTTCAATTATTACTTTATTATTATGAGTGGCGATTTTGTTTAAAATTTCTATTTGTAGGTTTGGCCTCGTTGCAATCCAAATATTTTGATTATCTATGGATTGTGAAATGATTTCAGGGCTAAAGCTTAAAAATTTCCTAGCCCCTATGGAAGATACATTTAATTCTTTGTTATTGGATTGAATTATCGAGTTTATTTTTCTTGGCCAAGCACCAGATCCTATAATTAGTAAATTATGGTTAGAGAATTTCACTTGTGTAGTTATCTTTAGTCCAAGTAAAAAACCTTTGGAGCCCATCTTCAATTTCTACTTTGGGTTCAAAATTTAATTCATTTGAAATTCTTGAAATATCTGGGCATCTGCGGTTTGGTTCATCCGCAGGATAGGTAGATGGGTATTGAATTAATTCGACTTTTATATCTTTCTTAAGTACTTTTTTAATTATCTCTGAAAGCTCAATCATGCTCACTTCTGGCTTTGGGTTTCCAACGTTAAAGACATCGGGTGTTTTAGAGTCAAGTAGGATTTTCATGAAACCAGTAATTGCATCGGAGATATAGCAAAAGGTTCGAGTTTGATTACCACTGCCATATATTTTTAATGGTTCATTTTTTGCAATTTGAGCAGCAAAGTTTGGTAGTACGCGGTAGTCCTTAGGCATCATTCCAGGCCCATAAACGTTAAATGGACGAGCAACGCAAACGTGGACCTCAAAATATGTTTGATAAATCCAACAAAGCGTCTCTCCTAATCGTTTTGATTCGTCATAACAGGCTCTAGGCCCACGAGTTGATACGTTTCCACGATAATCCTCATTAGTCGGTACAAACTCTGGGAATGGGTCGCCGTAGATTTCAGATGAAGAAAAAAACAGCATTCGTGATTTATCGGTTTTTGCTCTCTCTAAAAGAGCCTTTGTTACATTTATGGTTACATCAATTGTAAGTAGGGGGTTAGCTCGGTAGTGCTCAGGGGAAGCAATTCCTGCGGTATGAATAATAAAATCAAACTTATTGGGAAGTTGTGAACCAATACTTGCATCACCAACTATCCATTCAACATTTTTATCATCTCTTAAAATATTGTTACCGGCCGGCTTACCGGAAGTAATGTAGTTATCAAGAGCAATAATTGTTATTGGTTTACCACTATTTATCTGATTTGAATAAGTTAGTAAAGACATAAAATATCTGCCTAAGAAACCAGCCGCACCGGTAATTAGAACTGTTTTACCATGCATATTTTTTATACTAGTTTCGATAGATTTATAGATCTCTTTTATGTCATCTTCTAAAACCATCTCCATTAGATTTCTACCTTCTCTACCATAGGGAAAAACACTACTCCATTAGAGTTATTTGGGACCCAACTATGTAATTTTTTCACTATTTCAGCCTTAAGATTCCATGGAAATATAAAACAAATTACGCCAAAATCCCTCGCTGCTTCATCCTTTAATAGTACTTGCTTCATTTGTTCAGTAGATATTATTTCAAATCCTGAGCCTGGCAAATACTTATTTTGCTTACTTAGGTTGTCATCAATAATTCCAACTAAGTCAATTTTTTCTAAATCCATTTGCGCCAGAAAAGTGACAACTTTTGCTGGGGCACCATATCCAATATATCTAGACTTAGATTCCATTTGGAAATCATTCATGACTTTATTT
>JBAWYI010000128.1:0-1753 GCA_037143635.1 Actinomycetes bacterium | reverse complement strand
CCCGGTAACTGCTGGATTAACTTTGGTCATTAATTACTTAGCAGCTGCGAATGCAGTTTCAAGATCGGTCTGAATATCTTTGATATTTTCAATACCGATAGATAGACGAATCAAACCTGGTGTAACACCGGCGGTTAACTGCTCTTCCGGTGATAATTGCGAGTGAGTAGTAGATGCTGGGTGAATTGCAAGAGATCTAACATCACCAATATTGGCAACATGTGAAAGCAACTTAAGTGCTTCAATAAACTTCTTGCCCGCTTCAATTCCGCCTTTAATTTCAAAGGACAAAACTGAACCACTTCCCTTTGGACAATACTTACTTGCCAATTTGTTCCATGGTGAGGATGACAAAGATGCGTAATTAACCTTTTCAACCTGAGGATTTTTCTCAAGCCAAGTAGCAATTGCCTTTGCATTTTCAACATGGCGCTCAATACGTAAGGAAAGGGTTTCTAGTCCTTGCGCAAGTAACCAGGCATTAAATGGTGAAACGGCGGCGCCAATATCACGCAGCAGGGTTAAGCGAATCTTGAAGATGTAGGAAAGGTTTGCACCAAATGGTGAACCAACGCCAAGAGCTTGGGCATAAACCAGGCCGTGGTATGACGGATCTGGTTCATTAAAGCTTGGAAAGCGTTTTGGGAACTTGGCGTAATCAAACTTGCCAGCATCCACAATTGCGCCAACAACGGTGTTTCCGTGCCCTGAAAGGAATTTAGTTGCTGAGTGAACCACCACATCTGCGCCCCACTCAATTGGTCTAATTAAGTATGGAGTTGCAACGGTGTTATCAACGATTAATGGCACCTCATTCTCATGAGCAATCTTTGCCACTGTTTCAATATCTAATAGATCATTTTTTGGATTAGCAATGGTTTCACCAAAAAACGCCTTGGTATTTGGCTTAACCGCTTTGCGCCAGCTCTCTGGATCATCTGGGTTATCAACGAAGGTAACCTCAATGCCAAACTTTGGCAGCGTGTAGTGGAATAGGTTATAGGTGCCGCCGTATAGCGAAGGTGATGAAACTATGTGATCGCCAGCTTGGGCAATATTTAAGATTGCAAAGGTAGTAGCAGCAGAGCCTGATGCAAGTAACAAAGCTGCAACGCCACCCTCTAAGGCAGCAACTCTTTGCTCCACTGTGTCCTGCGTTGGGTTCATAATGCGGGTGTAGATATTTCCCAGCTCTGCTAAACCAAATAGATCAGCTGCATGTTTGGTATCGCGGAATTGATAAGCAGTTGTTTGATACAACGGCAGTGCGCGAGCGCCCGTAGTTGGATCCGGAACTTGACCAGCATGAATTTGTTGAGTTTCAAATGAATATGACAAAGCATCCTCCTTGTTAAAGGGGGTGTAAAAATAATTAGGGTTCTCCCCTAAATTTCTTTAGCGACCCACACTTGCCGATGGCACCTTGCTATCGACCTGGTCTTCACCCGGAGCACCCCACCGTGGTGGAGGGTTGCCGCTTAGTTAGCCGGGGCTATGAACTAAGACTCATGACCTAAGTAGAAAAATACTAGAGATTATGCGCCTTTGCAACCGCCTCATACATAATCTTTCCCTCATGCACATTTAGCCCCTTAGTAAGAGCTGCATCATCGGCCAGCGCCTTCTGCCACCCTTTATTAGCAAGGGCTAAGCCATATTTAATTGTGGCATTAGCAAGTGCGTAGGTGGAGGTGGCAGGGACTGCTCCTGGCATATTTGCCACACAATAAAAAATCGAATCATGCACCTTATA
>JBAWYI010000127.1:0-1770 GCA_037143635.1 Actinomycetes bacterium | reverse complement strand
GTGCTCCAACTAGAGCAATCCATCTAAATGGGCTTGGCAGTACAACTGTCAAAATAAAGCAAGCAGTTCTAATCATCATTGAAATAAAATATCTACGTTGTCTTGCTGATTGGTCAGAGGTTAAACCAACAGTGGCGTCGGTAATCGATTGCGTTGTAGGTTTTCTCTTTTTCATCTATTAAGAGTAGTCGATGTAATTTATTAAGCAATAAAAAATGAGGTGGCGAACCGATAAGTGAGCCACCTCATTCGATTTACTATTTAGCGGGTGGTTCCTCTTGCTTTAGCGATTCGACTTAGAATTTGATAACCAAATACAGCCATTACAGTTGCATTGATAATTCCACTAAATGTGTAATCACCGCGAGTCCAAGCCATATCTGAGATACCAATAATTAGAGATGAAGCTGCGATGTATAGGTTTACTGGATCAGAAAAGTTAACTCTGCCATCAATCCAGATTCGAGCACCCAATACGCCGATCATTCCAAATAATGCAACAGTGACTCCACCTTTAACTCCAGCAGGAGTTGCAGAGAGTACTGCTCCAAATTTTGGTGAAAGTGCTAGAACAATCGCGCCGACACCAGCAAAGATGTAAGCAAGAGTTGAGTAAACTCGACTTGCAGCCATCACGCCAATATTTTCAGCATAGGTTGTAGTACCAGAACCGCCGCCAAGTCCAGCAAGGGTAGTTGCTGCACCATCTGCAATTAAGGCATTGCCTATTTGATCATCTAGGTTCTTACCAGTCATTGCCGCAACCGCTTTAACGTGACCAACGTTTTCTGCAATTAAAACCAATACAACTGGAAGGAATAACAGCATTGCACTGCTATCAAATGTTGGCGATGTGAATGAAGGCATTGCAAATAATTTCGCTGCCTTTACTCCAGAAAAATCAACATCTCCCATAGCAGCAGCAGCTGCATAACCAATTACTAATCCAGCAAAGATGCTGATTCTGCCAAGAAATCCTCGGAAGAATGCTGAAATGAATCCAATAGAAAATAGAGTGATTAAGCCAACTCTTTGTCCCTGCATGAAATCATTTTTTGCCGCTCCAGCTAGATTTAGTCCGATCACCATCACGATAGTTCCGGTAACAACTGGCGGTAAGAATGTATCGATCCAGTTAGTTCCAGCTGCCTTGGCGATGAATCCAACAACTGCAAGCAGTACGCCGGCGGCAACAATTCCACCTAATGCAGCGGGAATTCCACCAGAGGTCTTTGCTGCTGCAACTGGGGCAAGAAAGGCAAAAGAAGAACCAAGATAGCTTGGTAATTTATTCTGCGTGATTACAATAAATAGGAGTGTGCCAATACCAGAGAAGAAAAGAGTGGTGGTAGGTGAGAATCCAGTAATAATTGGCACAAGGAAAGTTGCACCAAACATTGCTGCGATATGTTGAATGCCCATACCAAAGGTACGTGGCCAAGATAGTCGTTCATCTATTGATACAACTTCTCCAGGTTGTATCTGTTTTCCATTTCCATGAAGTTTCCAACTAAGCATTTAGGCTCCTTAATTGTTCGCACAGCCCAATCTGAGATGTGCATTTCAGGCCCAAAGGGGGTGGGTATTAAATAAAAAGAATAGAACTGGAAACCATATTTACTCGTAGGTAAGGGCTTATTTTGCAATAAATCTGACTTTTTTTACCAGGCTTACGCTCAATTTCCTGCCTGCGAAAGCATTGGGTAGTATTTGCCAATCAAGTGGATGCATACGCTCCCACCTACTTCGCTTCGGCGGACTGGTTGCTTC
>JBAWYI010000126.1:0-1781 GCA_037143635.1 Actinomycetes bacterium | reverse complement strand
ATATTAATTCTGGCTTGGAATCTGCAACTTATAAATCTGACAAAGGCGCCAACAGAGCCCAATGCCGGCAAACTGTTTCAAGCATCGATAGTTTTTCTCAGCATTTACTCACTTTTATTAGTTGTAGGTGTATTGCTTAAGTAGTTTTTACGCTTTTTAGTGGGATAATTATTTCCATGTCCTCCCCTCTAGCACTTGATGTTGCCGATTTATCAAAAAAGTATGGCGATCGAATGGCACTCTCGCATGCCAACTTTGAAGTTCCAATGGGGAGTATTTGCGGATTTGTTGGCCCAAATGGTTCTGGCAAAACTACAACAATCAGAATGTTGCTTGGATTAATAACGCCAACAACTGGTGGTGGTCACGTATTAGGTGAATCAATTACTGAACCGGAAAAATATTTACCACGAGTTGGCGCGATGATTGAAGGGCCAGCGTTTTATCCAGCACTTACTGGTTTTCAAAATTTAAATGTTTTAGCAAAAATTGGTGGGTTTTCAACTGATGCTATTGCCGGCTTACTTGATTTAGTTGGTCTAGGTGATCGCGGTGATTCAAAGTATAAAACTTACTCACTTGGTATGAAACAAAGATTAGGAATTGCAGCTGCTTTATTACCTAATCCAAAATTATTAGTTTTAGATGAACCAACTAATGGTTTAGACCCTGCTGGAATACATGAAATTAGAACCCTGCTTCGCAAATTGGCCGACTCTGGCACCACAGTATTCGTCTCCTCACATTTACTTTCTGAGATTGAAATGATTAGTGATCATCTTGTGATGCTTAGGTTGGGTAAGGTTATTTTCTCTGGCAAGACAAGTGATTTACTTGCTAAGCAACAGCCAGTGATAGTTGCCAAACCTGAAAAATTAAATGACTTAGACAAACTTGCCCAAATCGCAATTTCAGCCGGACATGAAGCAAAAGTTTTGGACAACGCAGTTCATGTGACTGGCACTTCAGATTTTTCTGCCAAATTAAATAAGGCAGCATTTGAAGCTGGCATAGTTTTAGAGTCGTTAACTCCCGTAAAAGCATCTCTTGAAGAGACCTTCTTTGAAATGACGGGTGAGTAATATGTGGAATGTATTAAGGGCTGAGTTAACAAAACTTCGCAGGCCATCACTTTCTGCTTCAACACTTCTTGCCGTAACTTTTGTAACAAGTCTAATTACATCTGTTTTGTTCTTACTAGTTGATTCACCACAGGGAAATGGCGAACGAGGTATTCGAATTGGCAGAGATGTACTCTCATTGCCTACCGGAGTCTCATTAAGTTTTAGCAATTCAGCTGGGTTATTAGGTGTTGTAGCACTTTGTGTTTTTGCAGCCCAAACAGCTCAGGAGTACACCTACGGAACACTGCGCAATTTATTAGTTCGTCAGCCCTCTCGAATGAAGATTCTGATTGGAAAATTAGGAGCAATGAAGCTATTTGCAATTGTAATTGTCACTTTTTCTGCAGTTGTAGGCATCGCTCTTTCTTATTTACTTGCTAGTGTAAAGAATATTTCAACTACTGCCTGGTCAACCTCTGATGCAAAAATGGCGGTATTGCACGGCTTTATCAATGTATTAATTGCAACTATTGGGTATGGAATATTTGGAATGATCTTAGGCTTGCTCTTTCGATCACCAATCTCAGCAATTTCAATTGGCGTAATTTGGAATTTAATATTTGAAGGCTTGTTATCTGCATTTGTTAAAAATATAGATCGCTACTTTCCCGGCCAGCTTTTATCAACTGTTGCGATAGGTGGCACCGATCGAATTTC
>JBAWYI010000125.1:0-1790 GCA_037143635.1 Actinomycetes bacterium | reverse complement strand
GGAGCATTTTATTAAGAATTTAACTGAGCAGTACAAAGATCACTTAACTGAGCACCCAGAGTTAATGGCCTTTGTTGATCCAGATTTCGACATTAATCCATGACTAAAGTTCTTATCAAGCGGTTAGATCCAACGGTTCCGCTACCGACTTATGCAAATGCTGGAGATGCTGGGGCTGATCTTGCTACTCGAATTGATTTCACCATTAAACCAGGGGAGCGAATGTTAGTTCCTACCGGAATAAGCATTGCGCTACCCAATGGGTTTGTCGCGTTGGTTCACCCAAGATCTGGACTTGCAATTAAGCATGGAATATCAATGGTGAATACTCCAGGCACAGTAGATGCTGGATTTCGTGGTGAGTTGCAGGTTATTTTAATTAATCATGATTTAACTGAATCTGTTTCCTTTAAAAAAGGGGATCGAATAGCCCAACTTGTAATTCAAAAGGTGGAACGGGCAGATTTTATTGAGGTTGAGCAGTTGCCAGGCTCTGAGAGATCAAGTGGCGGATTTGGATCAACTGGTTCATGAGCTATCAAGGTCATAATGATGATAAAGATAAGGTTATTTCAGCCCTTGGCGGCAAACGTGGCTTAATTGATTCTGGCTTGCCAGCTTTAGTTTTTTTAATTGTTTTTAATATTTCTGGTAAAGATGTAAATACCTCTATTTATTCCGCAGTTGCACTTTCAATTATTTTGACCGCTCTTAGATTGGTAAAGCGAGAGACTATTCAACATGCTTTTTCTGGTTTAGTGGGCGTTGCGATATGTGCTTTGTTTTCAAAACGGAGTGGTAATGCTGCAGATTTTTATCTGCCAGGACTTTATATAAATATTGGGTATGGCCTTTTATACGCAATTGCCAATTTAGTAAAATGGCCAATCTTGGGAGTTATGCTCGGTCCAATTTTGGGCGAGAACTTTATGTGGCGAAAAGATTCAGCAAGATTAGCTGCATATATTAAAGCTGGATGGCTTTGGGTTGGAATGTTTTCAATTAGATTAGTTGTTCAGTATCCACTGTATAAAAGTGGGAATATAAACGCACTTGGTACTGCTCGACTTGTAATGGGCTACCCATTATTTATCGCAACAGCTTGGGCAACATGGCAAGTATTAAAAAAGACACCTACTACTAAAATTGACTAAATAAAGCAGGACTTAAGCTTTTCTTCCGCTGCTGAAGAAGCCACAAATAACAACTCATCTCCTGCAGCAAATAGATCATGGTCTTTTGGAGTAATTACATGCCCATCTCTAACAATTGCTGCAAGTGAGGCATTATCTGGAAGTTCTACCTCGCCAACAGTTTTACCGCAGCAGCTTGCAGTATCTGGAAGTGTTATTTCAACTAGGTTAGCTTCACCTTTTCTGAATGAAAACAACCTAACAACATCGCCAACGCTTACTGCCTCTTCAACTAACGCTGAAATAATTCTTGGCGTGGACACTGAAACATCTACTCCCCAAGATGAATCAAACATCCATTCATTTTTTGGGTGATTCACACGAGCAACAACTCTAGGTACTCCATACTCAGTTTTGCCGAGAAGGGATGCCACAAGATTTACCTTGTCATCACCAGTGGCCGCAACTAATACCTGACAGCCATCTAATTTGGCTTGGTCTAATGCGGTTATCTCACAGGCATCTGCTAACAACCACTCTGCAGTTGGCACTGAATCCATCTTCAATGCCTTTGGATCCTTATCAATTAACAAAACTTGGTGGCCATTTTCTAAAAGCTCCCTAGCGATAGCTCTACCAACATTTCCGGCACCTGCA
>JBAWYI010000124.1:0-1821 GCA_037143635.1 Actinomycetes bacterium | reverse complement strand
TAAAGCGTATTCGTGAAGTAATTGATCAGTATGAACTTCCAGCACACACAGTTGGTTTTGGTGTTAAAGGCTGTGTTACCTGGTCTGATAAGCCGGTTCGTAATTATCGCGACTATAAAGCAACAGATTTCCAAATTGCTGAGTTATCATTTCTTTGGTCATTAAATCATGGAATTATGACGCCACCAGGATTAGATGAACAGTGGTTAATAAGTTTGGCGCATGGTCAAGCCGAAGTTGATTTTATGGTTAATGATTTTAAGGAACTTGCAAAAACTCTTCGCGGCTAACTTAAGTGTTTTGTGGGAATCCTAAGTTAATTCCACCATGGCTTGGATCTAGCCAGCGAGAGGTGATTACTTTGCCTCTAGTAAAAAAGTGAACGCCATCAGTTCCGTGAGCATGTGAATCACCAAATAATGAGTTCTTCCAGCCACCGAATGAGAAGTAGGCCATTGGAACTGGGATTGGAACATTTATTCCGACCATGCCAACTTCGACCTCATTTTGGAATCTTCTGGCAGCTCCACCATCATTTGTGAAGATTGCGGTGCCATTGCCGTATTGATGAGCATTAACTAGGTTTAGAGCCTCATCATATGTTTTTACACGAATAACACTTAAGACAGGGCCAAATATCTCCTCTAGGTAGATGCTCATATTTGGTTTTACATTGTCGAATAATGTCGGACCAAGCCAGAAACCATCACCTGAAACATCAACATTGCGGCCATCTACTACAACCTTGGCACCCTCTTTTTCACCAGCATCTATATAAGCTGCGACCTTATCGCGGTGCACCTTAGTTACAAGTGGTCCCATATCTGCTCCGGTTGTGCCATCGCCAGTTTTAATTTTGGTAGCTCTACTCTTTATTTTCTCAATTAATGCATCTGCAATCGGCTCAACAGCAACAATTGCTGAGATTGCCATACATCTTTCGCCCGCTGAACCAAATCCAGCATTTATTGCTGCATCTGCTGCTAACTCTAAATCAGCATCTGGCAAAACGATCATGTGATTCTTAGCCCCACCTAATGCTTGCACTCTCTTTCCAGTTTTTGTGCCAGTCTCATAAACATATTTTGCAATTGGTGTTGAACCAACAAATGAAACGGATTTAATTCCAGGGTGATTCAGCAGCGCATCGACTGCGACTTTATCACCGTGAACAACATTAAACACACCATCTGGTAGGCCAGCTTGTTTTAACAAATCAGCAATAAACATAATTGCACTTGGATCTTTTTCAGAGGGCTTAACAATTACTGTATTTCCACAGGCAAGAGCAATTGGAAAGAACCACATTGGTACCATCGCTGGAAAATTAAATGGCGAAATATTGCAACTGGACCAAGTGGCTGACGAATTGAGTAAACATCAACTCCAGTAGATACCTCTTCTGAGAATCCACCTTTTAGAAGGTGTGGGATACCGCAGGCAAACTCAACAACCTCAAGTCCCCTAGTTACCTCACCTTGAGCATCACTTAGAACTTTTCCATGTTCGGCGGTAATTAGCGCAGCAATATTCTCTTTATTTTTATTTACTAACTCCCGAAATGCAAATAAAACTTGGGTGCGCTTAGTAAGTGAGCTATGTCGCCAACTATCAAAAGCAGCAGTTGCTACCTGTACCGCTTTATCAACTATTGCCACATCGGCAAAGTTAACTGTGCCAGAAACCTTTCCAGTTGCTGGATTAAATATCTCACCTACCTGTGCGGCTTTATCAGTGGTAACTGAGCCATTAATCCAATGCAAAACAGTTTTCATATCCCAACAATACTTGAGGTTTTGGTATCACTGCTACCGTGGGCCT
>JBAWYI010000123.1:0-1849 GCA_037143635.1 Actinomycetes bacterium | reverse complement strand
TCAAACTCTGTGTAATTAAAGGGTTTAATAACTAGCGCAATACCTTGGTGATTAGCACTTCCGGTTAGATCATCAAGTGCTCTACGTGGTAACTCTTTAATCGGTAAATCTGAATTCTTCGCAAGGCGAATAGCTTCAGATATTTTCTCATCGATCTCAACCTTGATTGCAACAACTAACTCTTTAGCTGGAACCTTTGCGCGTAATGCTTCAACCACACTATTCTTGCCAGCAACTGCATCTTGGGCTGATTGGCGACGATCAAATCTTTTTTCAGGACGATCGCCTCTTCTATCTTCTCGTTTCATTTCACGATCATTAACTCTTACTGGTTTTTTAAATACTATTCGATCATCACGCTTTTCAGGTCGACGGTCAGTACGTTTTTCCGGGCGACGATCGGTACGTTTTTCCGGGCGACGATCGGTACGTTTTTCAGGTCGCCGATCATCACGTCGATCATCTTTTTTCCCAGGACGAGCAGTTAAAGATCGCTCTACTTTTTTACCGCCACCACGTGAAAAGGATTTAGGTCCCTTTGGACGATCTTTGCGTGCTTTACCTGGTTTCATTAGTAACTCCACCTTGGACCATTGGATGTATCTTCAACTGTAATGCCTAAGGCTGCAATCTGATCACGTATTTGATCAGCGGATGCAAAATCTTTTCGCACTCTTGCGGCCTCACGTTGTTCTAATGCAAGTTTTATCAGTCCATCCATCGCTAAATCATTTGATTTACTACTTGCAAAGGCTGCATCCTTTGGATCACAACCTAGGATTGAAAGCGCACCCCTTATTTCACCAGCTGTTTTAGCTAATACTTTCTTATCTTCTCCTGCAGAATTTCCAATTCGCATGCTCTCTGAGATAAAAGCTAGACCTAGCGGGACAGCTAAATCATCATTCATCGCTGCAGCAAACTCATCAGCGATTAATACTTCTGGTGCTTTTCCTAAAATACTCTCTGCTCTACTTAAAAACGCTTCAATTCGTTTAAAAGCAGTTGCTGATTCAGCTAAAGCCTCAAATGAAAACTCAAGCATGCTTCGATAATGCGCACTGCCTAAATACCAACGTAATTCAATACCGCGCACCTTCTTTAAAATCTCAACTACTTGTAGTGAATTGCCAAGTGATTTACTCATCTTCTCACCACTTGTTGTCACCCAAGCATTGTGCATCCAGGTATTTGCAAACTTATATCCAGCAGCCGTTGATTGCGCAATCTCATTTTCATGGTGAGGGAAAATTAAATCTAACCCGCCACCATGAATATCAAATGCTTCACCTAAATATGCATGTGCCATAGCAGAGCACTCAAGATGCCAACCAGGCCTGCCATTCCCCCAAGGGGTAGGCCAAGACGGTTCACCTTTCTTAGCCGCTTTCCATAACGCAAAATCTCGTGGATCTTTTTTCTGTTTTGAATCTGAATCTTCACTTGATAATAAATCATCTAATTTTTGATTAGAAAGTGTTAAATACTCTTTTAATTTTCTCACCTCAAGATAAACATCACCATTGCCAGGCGCGTATGCTGATCCGTTATCAATTAACTTTTGCATTAACTCAATCATTTGCGTGATATGACCGGTTGCTCTTGGCTCATAACTTGGCGGCAAAACATTTAATGCGCTGTAGGCATCGGTAAATGCCCGCTCATACTTCATTGCTACTTGCCACCATGGAATCTCCTCATGGATAGCTTTATGTAAAATCTTGTCATCAATATCTGTCACATTTCTAACAAAGGTGACATTAAAGCCAGATGCAATTAACCAACGGCGCAAAATATCAAAGTTAACACCACTTCTAATGTGACCAATATGTGGAGGAGCCTGCACAGT
>JBAWYI010000122.1:0-1858 GCA_037143635.1 Actinomycetes bacterium | reverse complement strand
CCTCCTAGACACAACTGGCCTGGCTTATCAAAAATAAGCCGGGCAGTTTTGTTTTCTGCCAAACTACCGATCATGAAGATACATATTGGTAGCGATCACGCAGGTCTTGAATTTAAGGCCAAGATCATCATCCACCTTAAAAACAATGGTCATGATGTGACAGATCATGGACCACACCAATATGACGCCTTAGATGATTACCCAACCTTTTGTATTCCAACTGCAATTGCAACTGCAAAAGATCCAGCTTCATTTGGAATTGTGTTAGGCGGCTCTGGAAATGGTGAACAGATTGCTGCCAATAAGGTTAAAGGTGTTAGGGCTGCTTTAGTTTGGTCGATTGAAACTGCAAAATTAGCTAGAGAGCACAACAATGCAAATGTAATCTCACTCGGCGGCCGCCTTCATGAAGAAGCATTTTGCCTGCAGTTGGTAGACACATTCTTAGCCACACCTTTTACCAATGATGAGCGGCATGTTAGAAGAATTAATCAAATATCTAACTATGAAAATAAGGGCAGTATTTAAAGTTTTTCATATCTAAAATCAGTAACTACATGCCCTTTTTTAAGACCCTGTCCCTCAAACTTTGATAAGACCCGCCAAGTAGGCCGATCAACTATTCCACCGGTAAATTTTGGATTGGCATCAAAGCGCACCTTTATCCAATCAGCATAGGCTTGCCAATCTGTGGCAATATGAATAAATCCCTTTGGTTTTAATTTACTTACCACCATCTCCACAAACTCACTCTGCACAATCCGCCTTTTATGTTGCCGGTTTTTTGGCCATGGATCTGGAAATAGTAAGTGAATACCATCAATTGAGTTATCAGGAATAAAATTAGCAAGTAGGTAGGTGGCATCTTCTCTAATTAATTTAACGTTATTTAATTTGTTTTCAATAATTAATAAAAGTAGCGCGCCATGACCTGGCTGATGCATCTCAACTGCAACATAACCAATTTCAGGGGAACCCTGCGCAATCGCCGCAGTTGCCTCCCCCATGCCAGAACCAATCTCTAAAATTACTTTTTGCTTATCGATAAATACTTGATTAAGCAGTAATTGCTCTTCGACTACTAAAGAATATTGATCCCAATACTGCTCCATTGCCAAACTTTGTGCCCGAGTCATGCGATTGCCCCGCAGTGAGTAACTACGGTTTGAGGGGCGTTCCATCTTGGCTTAACCTGCAATCTCTGCTTGGATAGTGGTCAGAAAATATTATTTCCAAGTCCAATTATTACTTATTAATTAGGAGTCAATGTGCCAGGTTTAAACTCAACTAGGGCTGAAGCCGCCGAACGATCTGCCCATCTTGCAGTTGCTAGCTATGAGTTAACCCTTGATCTAACGACTGGGGATGAAACCTTTATCTCTGAGACCAAAATTAAATTCTCCTGCGATAAACCAGGGTATGAGACCTTCCTAGATGCAGTCGGAAAGAATGTAATTTCAGCAACTTTAAATGGCCAAAATGTTGACACTGCAAATTATGATGGCGAGAGTATCTTCATAAAGAATTTAGCAGCTGAAAATGAGTTGGTAATTAAGATGAATGGCCTTTACTCAAAAACCGGTGAGGGTCTGCAGCGCTCAGTAGATCCAGTTGATAATGAGGTTTACCTTTACTCTCAAGGTGAGACCGCATTTATTAGAAAAATGTATCCATGTTTTGATCAACCAGATTTAAAAGCCACCTTTACCTTAACTGTGATCGCACCAAATCACTGGTCGGTAATCTCAAACAATCCAGTAAAAGAAAAGGTTGAGTTAGCAGATAAGAAAGCTAAATGGAGTTTTACTACTACCCCAAGAATTTCTACCTATATCACCGCCCTAATCGCAGGCCCTTA
>JBAWYI010000121.1:0-1867 GCA_037143635.1 Actinomycetes bacterium | reverse complement strand
CTTACCGCAGATTGCGTAGAGCTCCAAAGTTAGCTCCGCTGATTACTGCAGTAGGTGTCTCATTTATTATTCAATTTATCGGAATTCGCTGGAATGGGTCTGGCCCAAAAACTTGGAACTCTGTACTACCAGCTGGTGAAATAATTATCTCAGGCGTCCACATCCCATATACGACCATAATTTCATTTGCAGTAACGATTCCATTACTAATACTTATGACATTTATTGTGACTAAAACAAGGCGTGGAAAAGCCATGAGAGCAACTGCTCAAGATGCTGATGCGGCAAGATTAATGGGAATTGATGTCAATAAAACTATTGCCTTCACATTTGCATTAGGAGGAGCGTTAGCAGGGGCGGCTGGACTTTTATTCCAGCAAACTCGAGGAGTTACAAATTACAACCTGGGATACCAACTGGGCCTAATCGCATTTACCTCTGCGGTTTTGGGTGGAATTGGAAATTTATCTGGTGCGGTATTAGGAGCAATACTTATCGGATTGGTTCAAGGCTTGAATGACGGACTTCCAATTGGTTTGGGTCAACAATGGTCACAAACAGTGGTGTTTACAATTCTTATTTTATTGATGGTATTTAGACCAACAGGTTTACTTGGTAAACCGATGGTTGAGAAGGTTTAGTATGAAAATCCCAACTATAAAATTCAAAAAGGAATCTAAGAGTAAAAAGGTAATAACTAAAGGATTTGACCAGGGTAAATGGATTCGCGGGTTTACCATCGGAGCTGTTGCCATTTGGATCTTTTATGCATTAATTGTTGACCTACTCCCATATGCGGTCGCTAGCTTTTTTCAAAAATGGCTACCAGCTACAACTGTGAATGAATCCCTAGTGTGGGTCATTTGTGCTCTTGGATTAAATATCGTGGTTGGTTATGCCGGATTATTAGATCTTGGTTTCGTTGCTTTCTGGGCAATTGGCGGATATTGCGCTGGTTGGTTTATGTCAGACTTTTTCCACCAAGTAAATATCCATCTTGGCTCGATGGCTCCTGCTGATCAACCTGGAATTCACATCAGTTTTTGGGCAGTATTAATTATTGGAGCGCTAATTTGCGCTGCTTTCGGAGTGATCATTGGTGCTCCAACACTGCGTTTGAAGAGTGATTATCTAGCTCTAGTAACACTTGGCTTTGGAGAGATCATTCCTCAAGTTTTCTATAATGGTGAAAACATCGGAGGATTTAATCTTTCGAACGGGTCAAAAGGTATTTCACCAGTAGACAACATAGGGTTATTTGGAAAAAAATTAGGACCTTTTGATTTGGATTGGAAATACTTAATTTTTGTATGTCTAGCGGCTTTGATGGTTTTCATTTCACTTCGTATTAGAAGCGGAAGATTAGGTAGAGCCTGGCTTGCAATCCGTGAGGATGAATTAGCTGCTTCTATGATGGGTGTTCCGTTAATGCGATCGAAGTTAGCTGCTTATGCCGTTGGAGCATTTTCAGGTGGCATCGGTGGTGTGGCATTTGCTACTCACGTAAATGGTGTTTTCGCTGATCGCTTCAGTTTCTCAATTTCTATCATTTTGCTCGCAATGGTAGTACTCGGAGGCATGGGAAATGTTTGGGGAGTTATTGTTGGAGCATTAGCAATATCTTGGGTCAACTCAACTGGCCTACCTGCTTTTGGTGAAACTGTGAATAGCGCTCTTGGAACCAATATCAATTTCCCTTACTATAATTTCCTATTATTTGGCGGAATTTTAGTCTTCATGATTCTTTATAATCGCGAGGGTCTTCTGCCTGAGTCTCGACTAAAACAAATTCTGCATGAAGCAGATGATTCAACCTCAAATATTGGAGGTCATTAATAATGACTAAATCAGTATTACAGGCAGATAA
>JBAWYI010000120.1:0-1867 GCA_037143635.1 Actinomycetes bacterium | reverse complement strand
TTATCTGCCTGTAATACTGATTTAGTCATTATTAATGACCTCCAATATTTGAGGTCGAATCATCTGCTTCATGCAGGATTTGTTTTAGTCGAGATTCAGGTAGAAGACCTTCTCGCTTGTAAAGCATCATAAAGATCAAAATTCCACCAAAAAGCAAGAAGTTATAGGAAGGGAAATTGATATTAGTTCCTAATGCACTATTAACGGTTTCACCAAAAGCTGGTAAGCCTGTTGAGTTAACCCAAGCAATTGAAAGAGCGCCAACGATTACTCCCCAAACATTTCCCATACCGCCTAGTACAACCATTGCAAGTAATATGATCGAAATTGCAAAGCTAAAGCGATCAGCGAAAACACCATTTACGTGAGTTGCAAATGCGACACCGCCGATACCGCCAGAAAATGCGCCAACAGCATAAGCAGCTAATTTAGATCGCATTAATGGCACACCCATCATCGAAGCTGCTAACTCATCCTCACGGATGGCAAGCCAGGCTCTGCCTAATCTTCCACTTCTAATCCGAAGTGAAATGAAAACCATTAAAGCTGCAAGAGAGACAAATATTAAGTATTTCCAGTCTAAATCAAAAGGTCCAAGCTTTTTCCCAAATAATCCAATATTATCCACTGGAGATATACCTTTTGAACCATTTGAAAGATTAAAGCCACCAATATTTTCACCATTATAAAAAATTTGCGGAATAATCTCTCCAAAACCAAGTGTTACTAGAGCTAGGTAATCACTCTTTAATCGCAGTGTAGGTGCACCAATAATTACGCCAAATGCTGCACAAATTAAAGCACCGATAAATAAGACCGCCCAAAAACTAAGGTGAATTCCAGGTTGCTCAGCAGGAGCCATAGATCCAATATGGATATTAACTTGGTGAAAGAAATCTGACATGAACCAACCGGCGCAATATCCACCAATTGCCCAAAAGGCTACGAATCCAAGGTCAAGTAATCCGGCGTAGCCAACTACGATATTTAAGCCGAGTGCACAAATCACCCAAACCAAAGATTCATTTACAGTGGTAGCTGGCAACCATTTTTGGAAAAAATCTGCAACTGCATAAGGAAGCTTATCAACGATGAAAGCATAGAAAATCCAAATTGCAACAGCCGCAATTGTGAAACCGCGAATCCATTTGCCCTGATCGAATCCTTTGGTAATTGGTTTTTTACTCTTAGCAGATTTTTTCAATTTAATTGTAGGAAATTTCATATTAAACCTTCTCAACCATCGGCTTGCCAAGCAAACCTGTAGGTCTAAATACCATCAATAAAATAAGAATTGTAAATACCACTGTTTGTGACCATTGTTGACCAAGGCCAATTGGTAGACCGTCATTCAAGCCTTGAACTAATCCAATAAGAATTGCACCTAATACTGCGCCAGATAGATTACCAATTCCACCTAAAACTGCAGATGTAAAAGCAATTAAGCCAAGCTGGTATCCAAGGTTGTAATTTGTAACACCGCGTGTTTGTTGAAATAAAAGTCCAGCCGCTCCTGCTAATGCCCCGCCTAATGCAAATGTGAAAGCAATTGTTTTATTAACATCAATTCCCATCAGCCTTGCAGCATCAGCATCTTGGGCTGTTGCTCTCATTGCCTTTCCACGTCTTGTTTTAGTGACAATAAATGTCATAAGTATCAGCAATGGAATTGTGACTGCAAATGAAATAATCGTTGTGTAGGGAATATGGACTCCGGAGATAACAAACTCACCAGCAGGTAGTACTGAGTTCCAAGTTCTAGGACCAGACCCATTCCAACGCATACCAATGAATTGAATAATAAATGAAACGCCTACTGCAGTAATCAGCGGAGCTAACTTTGGAGCTCTACGCAATCTGCGGTAAG
>JBAWYI010000119.1:0-1914 GCA_037143635.1 Actinomycetes bacterium | reverse complement strand
GAACCCCCGACATCCTCGGTGTAAACGAGGCGCTCTACCACTGAGCTAACCACCCGGTGAGATTGAGAATATTACTAGTAGATCAGTATTACTCCCAATTATCTCTTCCTATAAGGCTGAAAGTGCTGCTTTGTACTCAGCAATATTTCTAGCATCTCCGAGTCCGTTAACTACCATCCACTTTATGTTTCCATCTCGACCTATGATGAAAGTACCACGCTTAGAACATCCTCTGCTCTCTTCAAATGTGCCATAAGCCTTTGAGATTGCGCCATGTGGCCAGAAATCGGAGAGTACTTGGAACTTATATCCCTCTTGCTCGGCAAATACTTTGTTTGCATACATTGGATCACATGAAATCGCAATAAGTTCAACATTATCATTTTGAAATGCAGATAGATCATCCCGTAGTGCGCATAGCTCACCAGTACAGATACCTGAGAAGGCAAATGGATAAAAGATTACGACTACATTCTTTTTGCCCTTATATAAAGAAAGTGAAATCTTCTCCCCATGTTGATTTACTAATTCAAAATTAGGAGCAGCATTTCCAATTGCGAGCGCCATATTCATTATCTCCTTTAGTAGTTGAACTTACTTTGTTTTCTTTTTATTACTACCAGCATGCCGTGCTACTAACCTTGTTGCACTCCAGTCAGTACTGGCTGGAAAAGATGTTGTCTGTGACATACCTGCAGTGGGTGCTGCATCTTGAATATCACTCGCCTCAACATAACCGCTTCTGCCAACCTTTGGGGTGAAGAGCCAGATTGGGCCATCCTCAGTTAAGTAAGTGAGGGCATCAACCAACTCATCTACTAAATCACCATCACCATCGCGCCACCATAAAATTACCGCGTCCACTACCTCTTGCGCAGTTGCATCTAAAAACTCGGTGCCAGATTTTGCAATGATTGCTTGGCGTAATGTTTTATCGCAATCAGTAACGTCAAAGCCAACCTCAAGGATTAATTGATCTTGCTTGATGCCAAGTCGTTCAACGGTGGCAGCTGGGGATTGTGCTGAGTTCATTAGGAGTAGTCCACCCAACTTTGGCGCAAGGTGCAACTCCAAATTGTTAATTTAAGCCAGATCACGCCTGCCAAAAAGCCAAAATATGACCAAATGACCCTGAAGGAGAGAGAATACGGCTGTGAGTGAAAACTTTAAGGCCCCAGACCACTTGGTGGACCAATTAGTTGATACCGATCCAACTGAGAGTGCCGAATGGCAACAATCCTTTGATGCGGTTTTAAAAAACGCAGGCCCGGTAAGAGCACGTTACCTAATGCTTTCATTACTACAGCGAGCAAATGAAAAAAATATTGGTGTTTCAGGATTACGCACTACTGATTACATAAACACAATCCCACCAGCATTAGAGCCATCTTTTCCAGGGGACGAAGCATTAGAGCGAAGAATCCGCGCATTTATTAGATGGAACGCAGCAATTATGGTGCACCGCGCCCAACGACCTGGTGTTGGAGTTGGTGGACATATTTCTACCTACGCATCTAGCGCATCTTTATATGAGGTTGGCTTTAATCACTTCTTCCGTGGCAAAGAGCATGCAGGCGGCGGGGATCAAATTTTTTTCCAAGGTCATGCCTCCCCTGGTATGTATGCCAGAGCTTTTATGGAAGGACGTTTAACTGAGAAACAGTTAGATGGTTTCCGCCAAGAGTTATCACATGATGGCGGTGGGTTATCTTCCTATCCACACCCAAGGTTGATGCCAAACTTTTGGGAGTTTCCAACTGTTTCAATGGGTATTGGTCCAATTAATGCAATCTATCAAGCAAGATTTAATCGTTATTTAAATGCACGTAGCTTTAAAGATACCTCTGATCAAAATGTTTGGGCATTTTTAGGAGATGGTGAGATTGATGAGCCAGAAACTCTAAGTGCTATTTC
>JBAWYI010000118.1:0-1930 GCA_037143635.1 Actinomycetes bacterium | reverse complement strand
GCATCCTAAAATTGTGAGTATTGATTAAAAGAAGAGTCGCCCTATAAGCCGGATGGATGTAAGTAGGTACATCCGCGTCAGACGCCCCACTGCTAGAGACGCAACACAGGCTCCTATTTTTCTATAGGACTCGACTCTAAATAAAAGTTAAAAGGCTCTAATTGGTCGTAAGTTCAGCAACCAACTCTTTGGGGCAATAGCGTGTGGGTACTGGACATAAGAAGCAGCATCAATCTGAGTCGAATTACTGCCAACTTCAAATGAGGACCAGTACCAATCATGATAAACAAAGCCACTAAAATTATTACGAGCTGATGAAAAATCAAAAGCTAAATTTAGTTCAGTACTTGATGGGACATACCACTGGCCAACACTGCCATCATCAGCTCCATACGAAAGTGCTAAAAGACCAGCATTATTTGTGGTATTGCCAGCACCACTTTGATTTTTCATTAACTCAGTATTGGCCGAACCTGTGCCAACGCCATTACCAAGGCCAGAAATAGTATTAGTTGTATCAGCTGACCAGGTTAATTTAGGGTCTGGCGTATCACTCCAATTCGGTGGAGCCATCTCTAAGTAATGACAATTGGTATTACAACTTGATTTGGAAGCGGTAAATGGTGTGGCTGAGTAATAAAAGACAATTCCACCACCTGGACCAAACCTACCAACCTCATAAGTGGGTGTGACTTTGTATGCACTTAATGCAACTGAACTTAGTGAAGTGATACCAAATGGAGTTA
This sequence comes from Actinomycetes bacterium, assembly GCA_037143635.1. Lineage (GTDB taxonomy): Bacteria > Actinomycetota > Actinomycetes > Nanopelagicales > Nanopelagicaceae > Nanopelagicus. Next base: position 1,184 of record JBAWYI010000118.1, on the reverse strand, counting down.
AGGCGGTGTTGGCAAAGTAGCCATATCCAGATGTGCCACCAAACTGGTAGGTGCTGTTTAAAGCTGAAGATGCAATTGGAAAAGAGGCATTGACTAATGTGCCATTAACAATTAGCGAGAGATCAAGAATTGATGAACCACAGCCATTTGGGTAGGTTGCATCGATATCAGATAGAGAAATGGTGCTGATCATAAATTGACTATTTACAAATTGATTTTCAGTATTAATTGTGATCGCATTGTCACATGCAGTTGATGCGCTATAGCCAGCACCGAGTGAAACCGGTACACCTTGATTAACACTTATGTTATTGGCGGCAAATACTCCTAAGCCAAAAAGTGAGAGCATAAAAACCAGCAAGGAGCCCTTAAATACTACTTTTCGGTTACTTAAAAATTTATTGATTAAAAAATTAATTTAAGCCCTCCAAAAGTAGCCTTGGGAAAACCCAACCTTGCCTCTGATAAAGGAGTGTGTCTCCGATATTCACGCTTAAGGGTAAGGCCACCGAGTGTAAAAATGGCTTAAGCGGGCCTTCATGTTGAGTATTTATCTGGTGGGCTTACCCACTAATTTCAACCAAAAGTATCGATTGCTTTTACTAAATTAGAGTTTTATAGAGATGCTTTATTAGTTTTTAATTACTACTGCGCGTTTTAGCACTTAATCCGGTATAGATATAACCACTACTACCACCTGCGGCAAGTTTTGTACCATCTGAAGATGAGGTGATACTTAACCAGCTACGCGAGCCAGCGCTACTTTGTTCTGTCCAAGTGACACCTGAATCAGTTGAGGTATAGAGATAGCCGCCACCAACAACTGCAGCAAGCATTGTGCCATCAGAGGATGAGGTGATTTCTTGCCAGGCACGTCCCTCGCTTGATCTGATTGTCCAATTAATACCTGAGTCAGTTGAGGTGTAGAGGAGTCCAGAATTTGCAGTTGTGGCAGCAAGCTTTGTGCCATCAGAGGATGAGGTAATTTTGCTCCACGCAAATGTGCTGTATCTAGATGTCCAAGTAACACCTGAATCAGTTGAGGTGTGGACATTTCCCATATAGGCAGTAGCGGCAAGTTTTGTCCCATCTGAAGATGAGGTGATGCCCACCCAGGTGGTAGAGGTTGCTCTTTGTGTCCAAGTAACACCTGAATCAGTTGAAGTGTAAATAAAGCCGTACTG
>JBAWYI010000117.1:0-1971 GCA_037143635.1 Actinomycetes bacterium | reverse complement strand
AAAAATATGAGTTAATAATGCGTGACAACTGAGTGGCTAACCCCTACAAATCACTCTGACCAATCATAATTTTCTTATGACATTACTTAAAACACCGGTGAGTGAGATTAAATTACTGCTGGTTGAGGATGATCAAATTATTTTAACCATGATGAGCAAAGCGGTGGAGGCTGAAGGTTTTAAGCTCCTTGGTGCAGCAACTGACGTGGTTACTGCGATGGAGAGTTTTAAGAAGAATCAACCTGATGTGGCAATCCTAGATATTGACTTAGGAGCTGGCCCTACTGGAATCGATCTGGCTAACAAAATACGCAAAATTAATCATCGAGTAGCTATCGTCTTCTGCACTAGCTATAAAGACATTAGATTCATCAAAAATGAATCTCATTACTACCCGCCTCACACTGTGCTTTTAAAAAAGTCAGATATTGTCAATTTAGATAAGATTTCAAATGCAATTAATGAGGCACTGGATCTGGTACGGGATGCTGATGATACAAAACCTGATCAACTAAGTGAGAAGTTTTATAAGAATCTAACCAACCTTGAGATTGAGTTACTGGCGATGGTTGCAAGTGGGGTTTCAAATAAAAATATTGCAAAAGAGCGAGGTATTAGTACTAAATCTTGTGAGAATGCAATTGCCCGGCTTGCTAAAAAACTAGATATCCCAGCAACAGAAAACAACAATCAACGGGTGCTTATGACCAGAAAGTATTTTGAACTATCTGGTAAAACTGCGTAAATGGCAATTTTAGGTCGACAGGCAAGATCAAGCCTTTTAATCAGGTCCCTGAAAAGCCCCAAATGGGAGTTAGACCTTTACCTATACTTTTCTATAATATTCCTGTTCCCATCATCTTTAAGTGAAAAAAGTGTCACTTCCTCCTTCACTCACTTCTGGCATTGGAGCCTAGTTAAGTTTATTCAACTAGTAATCTCATATCTTTTTTTCCGTGCCGTGCGAAATTTTATTAACCGCAGTGGCCGAAGGAATCTATATTTATATCAAGTAGCCATAATCGGTTTTGCAGGTGGAGCTGTAAGCACAATTGTTTTCTATTTTACACTTAACTATTCAAACTTTTTAAATACTGAGCGCAACTATTTATCGTTTTTAATTTCAAATGCATTAATGGGACTAGTTTGGTTGCCAATTTGTTGTGCGACTTCAGTAGCGTTTAGAAGATTTATTGAGATGAATGAACTTTTGAGCTCCAAATTATCAATAAAGGTGATTAACGAAATCAAACAAAGTCAGCTTTTTAAATCTGCGGTTAATAATGAAGACCGGATTACATCTAATCAGATCATAAAAATTATTGAAAATAGCAAGGGAAAAGATGACATAAAGAATGGCTTAAAGAGCGTTGGCTTCAAAAGAGGCATAAAACTATTTGCTTTCAAGGATGAAGTAACAAAATTTTTTTCAGTTGGCATCAAGTCTTTGAAAGTAAACAGGTACTCAATCCAACATAAGCCACTAAATCCCCTTTACTTTACATTTATTCTCAGCTTTATAGTTGCACTTAGTGTTTTTAAAAATGACCAAAGTTACCACGCGCTTGTAATAGTTTCGTATTTTGCAGTTTATACCTACTTTTTTCATTCACTGCAGATGATTTTTTACCGAAAAGTTAAGAATTGGGTTTGGTTAGCAACTCTATGTGATGTTCTAAATTTGTTATTACTGATTGCTACTGGATACGTACTCAATGAATATTATGATTTTTTTGCAACCTTTAATACCTCGATGACCACTACTTACATCACGGTTATTTTCCTATATTTCTTCCTTTATTTCACCGGACACATCTCACAGTCGGCAAATATTAAATACTGGGAGCACAAAAAGAATCTTGAGAAATACTTAAATTCTGACGCCTTTAAATTAAAGATATTAAATCAAGAGTTAGAAAAAGATGCATTGAAATGGGAGCAAATTATTCATGGAAAGCTGCAAAGTAAGAT
>JBAWYI010000116.1:0-1974 GCA_037143635.1 Actinomycetes bacterium | reverse complement strand
ACCGCAATTGGATGAGTTTTATTCATTACCCATTTAGGTGTGGTCATAATTGGTAAGCGATGGGTTAGATGGCGCAACATTTCAAATGAGGCAGAGCCAGATCCAATAATTATGCCAGCGCGCAGCTCCATAACGGCAACTGATGTTGTGGCTAACTCTTTTCCGGTATTAGCTCTAGATTGTAAATGCTTACTTGTTTTTGCATCATTATTAATTCCACCTAAATAAACAATTTGCTTAACTCCGCACTCCTGCGCCGCCTTTGCAAAATTACGTGCCATCTCAGATTCGATCTGGTCAAAGTTTGGACCTAAGTTAATTGAGTGCAATAAATAAAACGCAGTATGGACTCCAGTTAAAGCTTTAACTGTTGATTGATAATCTGATGCATTTCCGACTGCAACTTCAACTTCATTTGCCCAGGAATGGCTCTGTGCTTTATTGGCATCGCGAACAAAAACTCTTACCTTTGCTTTATCGGCAAGCAAGGATGTGACTAATCGGCCGCCAACATACCCAGAGGCACCAGTTACTAGAATCAATCGCTCATCGCTCATGGTGAAAACAGTAGACTTAATTCAATGAATAAACCAAAGGTAGTTATTTTAGGTGGCGGATTTGGTGGCTTAGCCGCCGCCCGTGCCCTATATAAATCTGCCGAGGTAACCGTAGTTGATCGCCATAACTTCCAAACCTTCCTGCCGTTGCTTTATCAGGTATCAACTGCCGGCCTTGCGGCAGATCATGTGGCCTATCCGATTCGTGGCGCACTTAGAAAGACAAATATTAAATTTCGGATGGGCTCTCCCATCTCAATTGATCATAAAAATAAAGAGATTAAATTAGATAGCAGTGAGGTTTTAAAGTTTGATCATTTAATTGTGGCATTAGGTTCAGTATCAGCTGATTTTGGAATACCTGGTGTAACTGAATACGCCCTTGGGATGAAAACAGTTCATGAGGCACTAACTATTCGGGCAGAGATAATGCGCAGGTTTGAAGATCTTTGCAGATTTGAGGATGAGACTAGATTTTCAATCTCAGTAATTGGTGGCGGTCCTACTGGTGTTGAGATGGCTGGTGCAATTGCAGAGTTAATTCGTGGCCCACTTAAATCAGACCAAGCAAATGCTGCTGCCCATATAAATATTTCCTTAATTGAAGCCGGCCCGCGCTTGCTACCACCATTCGCCCCATCTCTATCTGAGCGAACTAAAAAAGATTTAGAAAAGCTTGGTGTGAAGGTAATGCTAAATACCGCAGTTAAAGCAATTGAGCACCGAAAAATAATTCTTAAAGATAACACGCAGATCAACTCAGAGATCACAATTTGGGCTGCAGGGGTTAAAGGATCTGATGCAATGGGTCAGTTAAATCTGCCAACAGCTGGAAATAGAGTTGCAGTTGAGCCAACTATGCAGGTTAAAAATTATCCATATATCTGGGCATTAGGAGATATTGCAGGTGCGTTAGGTAAAGATGGCAGGCCTCTTCCAATGGTTGCACCGGTTGCAATTCAACAAGGAAAATTTATTGCCAAGCAAATACAAAGATTAAGTTCAAATAAAGAGCTAGGTAACTTTAAATATATTGATAAGGGCTCGATGGCTACTATTGGTAGAAATAAGGCGGTAGTGCAAGTAAAGGGCTTGAAATTAGCTGGCCCAATTGCTTGGTTTGCATGGTTATGGCTGCACCTGTTTTATCTATTAGGTGGGCGAAATAAAATTGGCACAATGGCAGATTGGACCTGGAATTACTTAACCTTTGATCGCGGCAATCGCCACATCATGGACTCTTATTAATGGCTAAAGCTGTATTTCGAAAGTTTATTGAGGTTGATAAACATCAGATCTGGTCGGTTAAGTGGCAAAACAATGGACAACCTGTTGTTTTACTTCATGGTGGTTTAAGCCATACGGCAAAGTGGGAGAAGCAAATCCTGCCAGCTGTTTCAAAGACTCATCAACCATT
>JBAWYI010000115.1:0-1981 GCA_037143635.1 Actinomycetes bacterium | reverse complement strand
CCAAAGGGTGGTCCTGGTATGCGTGAGATGTTAATGATTACTGGCGCGATTAAAGGTGCCGGACTTGGTAAGTCTGTATTACTACTAACCGATGGCAGATTCTCTGGCGGCACTACTGGTCTTTGTGTCGGACATGTTGCCCCTGAAGCAGTAGATGGTGGCCCGATTGCTTTTGTTAATAATGGTGATCGCGTAAGAATTGATATTAAGAATAGAACTTTAGATTTATTGGTGGATGAAAAAGAGATGACAGAGCGAAAGAAGAATTTCAAACCCATTCCACACAAGTATCGCCGTGGGGTATTGGCTAAGTATTCAAAGTTAGTAGGCAGTGCGGCAAAGGGTGCGGTCTGCGATTAATTGCAGTTTTGTTATAAGCACGCTCAAATATTGAGACTGATATCTCACGGGTTGACTAGACCTAACTACACCTGAGAAACTACATCTATGAAGAACACATCGCTAATCTCACAAACTGTGATCACATCTGTGGTCGTGGTGATTATCGAGCGTGCGCGCTAACTAGAAAAAGTTAGTTCGCACCCCTCAGATAAAACTGGGGGGTTTTGTTTTAGGTAAGTGTCTAGCAAAGAAAGGAAGCGATGAGCAAGATCAATGGTGCGCAAAGTTTAGTTAACGCACTTGAGGCTGCCGGTGTTGATGTCATGTTTGGCATCCCAGGTGGCGCCATTCTTCCTGCTTACGATCCAATTTTTGATTCCAAGATTCGCCACATATTAGTAAGACATGAACAAGGTGCAGGCCATGCTGCAACTGGTTATGCCCAGGCAACTGGTCGAGTTGGCGTTTGTATTGCAACCTCTGGCCCTGGTGCTACAAATTTAGTAACACCACTAGCTGATGCTCAGATGGACTCTGTTCCAATTGTGGCAATTACTGGTCAGGTTCCATCCGCGGCAATTGGTACTGATGCTTTCCAAGAGGCAGATATTCGCGGCGTTACCATGCCAGTTACAAAACATAATTATTTAATTACCGATCCAGCAGATATTCCGCGGGCAATTGCTGAGGCCTTTCATATTGCAAGTACTGGCCGGCCTGGCGCTGTGCTAGTTGATATTGCAAAGGATGCGTTGCAAAAAGAGACCACATTTAACTATCCAAAAAATGTTTCACTAGCTGGTTATAACCCAGTAGTAGAGCCGAAGAGTGAAGCGATAAGAGATGCCGCTGCTTTAATTACTCAATCAAAGAAACCAGTTTTATATGTTGGTGGCGGAATTATTAAGGCAAATGCTGCTAAAGAGTTAATGATGCTTGCTGAGATAACTGGCGCTCCAGTTGTTACCACTTTAATGGCACGCGGTGCCTTCCCTGATTCACACCCACAACACCTTGGTATGCCTGGTATGCATGGCACAGTTGCAGCTGTTACCGCCCTACAAAAGGCGGATCTACTAATTACTTTAGGTGCCAGGTTTGATGACCGAGTAACTGGAAAACTTTCAAGCTTTGCACCAAATGCCAAGATTATTCACGCCGATATTGATCCAGCTGAGATTGGTAAGAATCGCCATGCTGATGTGGCAATAATTGGTGATTTAAAAAATATCTTGCGTGCATTAAATCCTGCAGCCAAAACCGCACTTGCTAAATCACAACCTGATCTAACTCCATGGCTTAATGAGGTTTACGGCTGGCGAAGTAAGTTTCCATTAGGTTATGACAAACCATCTGATGGCTCTGTTTCACCACAGTATGTAATTGAAAGAATTGGCAAGATCTCAGGCCCAGACACAATTTTTGCTGCTGGTGTTGGCCAACATCAGATGTGGGCATCACAATTTATTGGTTATGAAAAACCAAGAACCTGGCTTAACTCAGGCGGCCTTGGAACTATGGGTTACGCAGTTCCCGCTGCAATGGGTGCCAAGGTTGGAGCCCCTGACACAACTGTATGGGCAATTGATGGTGATGGTTGTTTCCAAATGACAAATCAAGAGTTAGTAACCTGTGCGTT
>JBAWYI010000114.1:0-2006 GCA_037143635.1 Actinomycetes bacterium | reverse complement strand
CTGCAAGTGCTGCGTAGATATCAAATTCGCGTGGTCCGGCTGATTCTGAGTAACCAAACTTGCCGGCATACTCAATGATGTTTGCGAATGAAGCATTTGTTGCAACCATGCCCTGAAGAATTGATGGCATAGATGGAACTCCACCAGCAGTCGCATAAGCCTTCATTGCAGGAACAGTCGCAAGGTAAGCCATCCACTTAGCTGAAGCAGCTTGATTCTTGCTGAACTTGTTAAGTCCTACAGCTAGAGCGTGTACGTGTGTACGAGCACCCTGTCCTGGAGGTGGCGCAATTCCGACCTGACCCTTAGTTGATCCAGTGGTGCTCAACTCTGAATACGCTGCATTCCACTGCAATGCCATTGCGGCATTTCCTGAAGTAAGTGCAGAGTTAGTTTCTGCATACTCCCATTGTGAGGATTCAGGTGAAGTTAAACCCTTTGAGTAAATAGTGTTGTAGACATCGATTGCAGCCTTACCTGTTGGTGTATTTAGGTTTGGCTTGCCATTCTTGAGCCAGTTTCCACCAAGTCCCCAAAGAACGTCATTCCAGATCATTGTGTTGTACAAAAGATTTTTTGCTGGAAGCGCATATCCATACTTTGTTGGTGATTCTGGATTGTACTTTTGTGTGAAGTATGCCGCTGTTGCCAAAGCATCATCCCAAGTCCAGGTTGCTGGATTTGTATTTGGCTTTAGGTCTTTGCCAAGAACAGTCTTTGCGATAGCTGAATACTTTGCAGCATTTGCACTGAGAGAAGCAACCAAGTCTTTGCGGTAGTACATGAAGTGCAAGCTTGTATCAAGCGGAAGCGCTTTCTGCTTACCAGCTACCTTAAGAGAATTTACAGAAGCCTTTAAGTAAAGGCTGTCATTTACACCCTTGAGATCTGAAAGATATGGAGCGTGTTGGCCAACTAAGTAAGAAGCGGTGAAGTAAATGTCATATTCAGATGACTTTGCCTTCATCAGTGCAGCTTCTTTTGCAAATGTGTTATCACGGCTCAGAAGAATCATCTTGACGTTGACTCCATCTTTTGTGCCTTGTGATGAGTTGTATGCATCTACAACTTTTTGCATTGCATCGCCTTCTGGTCCCGGCCACAGAACCATTTTCACTGTTGTGGCAGCGTTAGCATTTGGTAGTACGGCCAAGCCGGCTACCAAACTGAGCGCTGAGGCCAATGCGATTGCGGATTTCTTTAAACGCATTTCTTCTCCTTCTTACCCGTCGATTTGACGCTAGTGTGGTGACGATCTGGATTGGTAGTTGACCGCTCTAGACCAGTGAGGCAAAACTATAGTAAGGTTCGGGAAAGTCAAGAGGAACGGGGGTGCGATTTGGTAACGGAACGATTACACAGCGAGCCCACCATTGCCCCGATATTCCAGCAATTTAAGGGTGGCCTAATTGTTTCGTGCCAAGCCTCAGAAGGCACGCCCATGAACAATTCAGAGTTTATTGCCGCCCAGGCAATGACAGTTGAGATGGCAGGGGCAAAGGCAATTCGAGCCCAAGGCATTGAAAATGTCGCGCGTGTTGTTAATTCAGTAAAAGTGCCAGTTATAGGTCTGGTTAAAAGTTTCACAACAGACTCAGATGTCTACATCACTCCAACTGTTAACGATGTTTTAGCCCTAGAAAAAGCGGGGGCCCATATTGTTGCCGTAGATGCGACCCAACGTGCTCGATTTGGCGGCGTGATGCTCGATGAGTCCAACATGGCCTTCAGCCGCTGCCGCAAGTGCAACTGCTGCGATGGCTTCCCCTGCCTGGTGCACGCCAAGTCGGATGCGGAGGTGCTGGGCATGCGGCCAGCCCTGGCGGCGCCGAATGTGTCGCTGCTGACGCGCTCTCACGTGAAACGGCTGGTCACCGATGAATCCGGCCGCACGGTGAAGGCGGTGGAACTGGAGCGAGACGGCGAACCCCTGACGGTGAGTGGCGACGTGGTGGTGGTGAGCTGTGGCGCCGCCAACAGCGCCAGGCTGCTGCTGATCTCAGCCA
>JBAWYI010000113.1:0-2024 GCA_037143635.1 Actinomycetes bacterium | reverse complement strand
ATTAGAAGCGGCAAAATAATTGCGCCAAAACTTAAAGAAATAGCTGATGATCTCTCAGATCACCTAGACACCAGAGTAAATGTTGAGTTGGGCAAGCAAAAAGGAAAGATTGTGATTGAGTTTGCAACAGTTGAGGATTTAGAGCGGATAAGTAAGGTAATTAAGAACTAGTTAATCTGACGGCTTTCCATCTCAGTTTTAATAACTCCAGCAAGTGATTTAATACCTTCAGTGATGCGCTCAGGTGTTGGGTAGCAGTAAGAAATACGCATCGACCAAGAGCCAAAGCCATCTGCATAAAAGGCAGTTCCTGGCACATATGCAACCTTTGCAGCAATTGCCTTAGGAACTAAAGCGTTGGTATCAATCTCAGGTGGCAAGGTAATCCAAATATAAAAACCACCAGCCGGTTTAGTCCAGGTAGCATTTTTTGGAAAATACTTGTCTAACGCATTAAGGGCAGCATCACGACGTTCTTTATACAACTTAGCAAAGCTTGCTATTTGATCACGCCAAGGTTGATTCGCTAAATAACTTGAAATTACAAGTTGAGTGAAATTAGATGGACAAAGAATTGAAGATTCAGAGGCAATCACCATTTTGTCCTTTAGTGATTGGGGAACTAATGCCCAACCAACTCGAAGTCCAGGCGCAATAGTTTTAGAGAATGTTCCAAGATAAATTACATTTTCAGAATCACTTGCCCGCATCGCATTAGGGGATGGTTTATCAAAACCAAGTAATCCATATGGATTATCCTCGACAATAAATATCTCTTCACTTCGACAAATCTCAATAATCTCTGTTCGTCGGTCTGCTGGTAATAACACACCTGCTGGGTTTTGGTAATTTGGAATTAAATATAAAAACTTAATCTTGCGACCAGTTGCTCTAGTTGTCTTAATTGCCTCCCGCAGTGCTTGCGGAATTAAACCATCTTGATCCATGCCAACATGAACTACCTGTGCTTCATACTGCTTAAAGGTGCCAAGGGCGCCAACATAGGAAGGTGCTTCAACTAAAACTACATCACCTGGATCAATAAAGATTCGAGAGATTAGGTCGAGTGCTTGTTGAGATCCAGTTGTAACAATTACATCATCTGGGTGGGCTTTAATTCCTTCAAGTGCCATCACATCACAGATCTGCTCCCGAAGTTTTGGATGTCCCTGACCACTTCCATATTGCAAAGCCTCGGCGCCATTTTCTAAAATTAATTTTTGAGTAACAGAAGCCATCATCTCCATAGGCAGGGCTGAAAGATTTGGCATACCGCCAGCTAAGGAAACAATCTCAGGTCTGCTGGCAACTGCAAATAGTGAGCGAATCTCACTTGCCTTCATACCATTTGCGCGATTTGCAAACCGTTCTGGCAGATTCTCTGGTTCACCAATATGCACGCGGTCAGCCGGCAGCGGTTTAACAACTCTTAGATCTCGGCCTGAGTTCATTAACTAAGTTTGCCATAGATAAGTGTTTAGATAAAACTAATTACGTAATCCCGCTCTTCTTAGATCAGATATGCGCAAAGTCCCAGTTTTGGCATCATCTTCTGCCGACAGGTAAAGCCGTTGGATTGCCACAATCATCGACTCCGCCAATTGATCCCGAAAAGCAGGATCTGAAAGTCGCTTTGCATCCTGCGGATTTGAAAGATATCCAAGATCAATTCGAACTGTTGGTGCAACTGTTAATCGCAGTAAATCCCAACTCTTTGCATGAGTACGACAATTTAATAAATCAGTTCGGGCGCAAATCTCTCGCTGCATTAAATTTGCAAATCTCTCACCCACAACTGAGTGAATTTTTTTATCATCTCGGCCGTAGTAGTAAGTTGCCACCCCATTTGCTTTTTCATTTTTGTAACTATCAACCTTTAATGCAATAACTAAGTCAGCATTAACAGAGTTAGCTGTTTCAATTCGCTCTTTTTCTAATGGTGAATTCTTAGCACTCCTTGTTAAAACCACATTTACACCTAGCGCTAACAATCTTCCCTCTAACCGTTGGGCTAAATCAAAAAC
>JBAWYI010000112.1:0-2104 GCA_037143635.1 Actinomycetes bacterium | reverse complement strand
TTGTTAAAGAGTGAGTTAAAAGCTGCGGCGCAGATTGGAGCTCTCTAGGCTTGAGCAGTAGCTGGTATTTGTTTCACAATTTATGGTTTTTAAATCCCCAATAAAAATACCGATTATTACCCCCACCACTAGGGTGGTAATTAAAAAGGCTGATCTCACCAGCAAATACTGGATTATTTGCACCCCACTTCGCACAGATACTGGCTTTGGTGTGGATTTTGGGCCGATTTTCTTCAGGTAGGATTTGCCTCAGCACGAAGTGAAAATTTCGTGACTTCACGCATCTTAAAGTGATTAATTAATTACTAATTAATAACTTATGGACCTGTTCGGTGTAGTTAGTAATAACTACTCGGTTCTAGATGCTAGGGATTTAGTAAATTACTAAATCACAAACCGAGTGCTCTTTATTACCTTGGGTAAAAAAGAGTGAAAAAGGAGTGTGCCGAAATGGCAGTTGTAACAATGCGAGAGCTTCTCGACAGTGGTGTTCACTTTGGACATCAGACTCGTCGATGGAATCCAAAGATGAAGCGCTATATCTTTACTGAGCGCAACGGTATCTACATCATCGATATCCAACAATCATTAGCCCTAATTGATAGCGCTTATGAGTTTATTAAAGATGCAGTAGCAAAGGGTGGCCACGTACTTTTCGTTGGCACCAAAAAGCAAGCACATGAGCCAATCAAGCAGCAATCTGCCAGAGTTGGAATGCCTTATGTAACAGAGCGTTGGTTAGGTGGAATGCTTACTAACTTCCCAACTGTTTATAAGCGTGTGCTAAGACTTAAAGAGCTTGAAGCTCTTGAGACTGCGAATGATCAACTTTTAACAAAGAAAGAGTTACTTGTTTTGCGCCGTGAGCGCGAGAAGTTAAACAAGAACCTTGATGGAATTCGTAATATGACCAAGCTGCCGGCAGCTATTTGGGTAATTGATACTAAGAAGGAGCACCTAGCTGTTGCAGAAGCTAAGAAGCTTGGTATTCCAGTTATTGCAATCTTAGATACCAACTGTGATCCAGATGAGGTTGATTTTAAGATTCCTGGTAATGATGATGCGATTCGTTCAATCGCTCTTCTTACTCGCGTAATGACCGATGCAATTGTGGCTGGTCTTCAAGTTCGCTCAGCAAATGCAGCAAAGGTTGCCGATAAGGCAGCGGCAGAGGCGTTAGCTGCGGCTGAGAAAACAGCAGAGCAACCACTTGCTGATTGGGAAAAAGATTTAATTAAAGAGCCAACTGAAACTGCGGGTGCTTAATTGGCATACACAGCAGAGGATGTTAAGAGATTACGGGAGCAGACCGCTGCCGGAATGCTTGATTGCAAAAAGGCATTGGATGAAGCAGATGGTGATTACCAAAAAGCGGTAGAGATCATTCGCGTTAAAGGTCAAAAGGGTGTTACCAAGCGCGAAGGCAGAGCGACCTCAAATGGTTTAGTTACTGCAAAAGCAGAGGGTGACCTTGGCGTAATGCTTGAGTTAAATTGCGAAACTGATTTCGTAGCAAAGGGTGAGAAGTTTCAAGCGCTCGCTGATGAACTACTTAATCACTTAGCAGCTTCAAAAGTTGGTGAGTTAGATAAGTTTCTAACCTCAAAGCTTGCATCAGGTAAAACTGTGCAAGAGGTAGTGGACGAGGGAAATGCGATGTTGGGTGAGAAGATTGAGATTAAACGAATCAGTGTTTTAACTGGTTCACCAGTCTCTTTATATCTACACAAAACATCTCCTGATTTACCACCTCAAGTTGGCGTGCTAGTTCAACTAAAGAGTGCAGCAGAAACCGTTGGTAAAGATATTGCTCAACATATTGCAGCCTTTGCGCCACAATTTGTTAGCCGCGATCAAGTACCTGCGGATGAGATTGCTAATGAGCGCCGTCTTGCTGAAGAGACAGCTCGTAGCGAAGGAAAGCCTGAAGCCTCAATTTCAAAGATAGTTGAGGGTCGAGTTACTGGTTTTGTTAAAGAGGTATCACTGCTTGAGCAAGCTTTTGCTAAGGATGCTAAGAAAACTGTGCAACAAATTCTTGATGAGGCCAAGACTGCCGTGTCTGCCTTTAATAGATTCCGTGTAGGTCAGTAAACTAGTAATA
>JBAWYI010000111.1:0-2110 GCA_037143635.1 Actinomycetes bacterium | reverse complement strand
AGTAACTGTTCAACCTCAGGCAGTGATTTAAGTTTGGTATTAGCCTGCATAATCTCATTATCAATTAGCTGTAACTCTAAAATTAAGGATTGCTGCTCAGGTGATGCTTGCATCGCGCACCCCCAATTGGTTTGGTATTTGTAATACCTTTTTATTTCTATTTTTATTACTATTTAATTTGTACTGGTAATGATACGGGAAATAGCTAAGTCCAAATATTGGCCAACCCAATCCGCCCCAAAATCAAGGGGTTAATGTGGCGGCTAAATGGGGGCAAAATCGCTCCTTGTTACCTGATTGTTATGCTCTGGCGCCTGATATAGACCCCTTTCAACTAGCCCAAGATCGCCCCTCTGATAGATACTTTTCCCCCTCACCAATCCGGTGAAATCAGCCTGCCAAAACGACAGGTTTGAAATAAAAAAGAAAGTGAGAGCAAATGAAAAAACGCTCTGCATTTGCATTTGTCGCATTAATGACAACTGCTGCATTGGTTGTAACTGGATGCTCAAGTTCATCAGATAAAGCTTCTGGTTCAACATTAGCTTGCGTAATTCTGCCTGACTCAGCATCTTCTCCTCGTTGGGAAAATGGAGATCGTCCAGCAATTGAATCAGCATTAACTGAGGCTGGATTTAAGACTGACATCCAAAACGCACAAGGTGATACTGCTAAGTACGGAACAATTGCAGATCAACAACTTGCAACTGGTTGCGGTGTAATGATTCTTGTAAACCTACAAGGTGCTGCTGAGGCTGTAACAACAAAGGCTAAGGCTCAAGGTATTCCTGTAGTTGCATATGATCGCCCAATTGGTGGCGCTGATTACTATGTATCTTTCGACAATGAAGGTGTTGGCGCTCTAGAAGGCCAAGCAATTCTTGATGGTCTAAAGGCTGCTGGCAAAGATCCAATGACTGCATCTGTTGTTTATGTTGGTGGAGATCCAACCGACGGAAACGCAAAGATGTTCCATGATGGTGCCGATGCAGTGATGTCAGCTGCCGGTATTAAGCCAGCATTTGAAACACCTGGTACATGGGATGGCGCAAAGGCTGGAACAGCTTTTGAGCAGGCATATAGCAAACTTAAGGGAAAGATTGATGCAGTTTGGGTAGCAAACGATACAAACGCTGCAGCAGTTATTACTGTGCTAGATAAGAACGGCAAGAAGCTTCCTGTCTCAGGACAAGATGCATCTGTTGCTGGTCTACAAAACGTATTACTTGGAAAGCAGACAGCTACTGTTTGGAAGCCTTACACAATTGAGGCAAAGGCAGCTACTGACTTGGCAATCGCTCTTCTTAAGGGTGAGAAGCCAACTGTTAACAAGAAGCTTGCTGATGGCACACCATTTAGCGCACAGACACCAATCAACGTAACTGCCGATAAGGTAAAGGATGTTGTTGCTGCTGGAGATGCATCTGCTAAAGACATCTGCACAGCTAAGGTAAAGGCTGCCTGCGCGAAGTACGGCGTAGCGTAAGCAAAAAAGTAAGTTAAATAGAACTGCGTCGATTCAACTCGGATCGACGCAGTTCTTTTATAATCAGATAAATTAGTAATTTCAATTGGAGTCAAGATGAGTTCATCAGTTCCAGTTATTGAGTTAAAAGGGGTTGAAAAATCCTTCGGAGCAGTAGATGTATTAAAGGGTGTTGATTTCGCAGTTGAAGCTGGCAAGGTAACTGCATTAGTTGGCGATAACGGCGCTGGTAAATCCACCTTAATTAAAGGATTGGCTGGAATTCAGCCATATGACAAGGGCAGTGTTAAATTTGAAGGCAAAGAGATCTCAATTGATTCACCAAGATTAGTTTCATCCCTTGGCATTGAGGTTGTATATCAAGACTTAGCGCTCTGCGATAACTTAGATATTGTTCAAAATATGTTTTTAGGTCGGGAAGAGATTTTCCGCGGCACATTAAATGAATCAGCAATGGAAAAGAAAGCAAGTGAAACCTTATCTGGCCTTTCTGTTAGAACTGTTAAATCAGTTAGACAAAAGGTTGAGCGATTATCTGGTGGTCAGCGCCAAACTGTGGCGATTGCAAGAGCAGTACTGCGCGATACCAAGGTAGTAATTTTAGATGAGCCAACTGCTGCATTA
>JBAWYI010000110.1:0-2153 GCA_037143635.1 Actinomycetes bacterium | reverse complement strand
ATTGCTTCACCCTCGCGGTCTTCATCTGTTGCCAGAATTAATTCATCAGCATCTTTCATCAACTCTTTTAACTCTGCCACTTTAGATTTTTTATCTGGATTAATTACATATAAAGGAGCAAACTCCTCTTCGATATTTACACCCTCTTTTGCCCAAGCAAACTTCTTAAACTCTTTTGGAATATCAGCTGCGCGTTGTGGTAAATCGCGGATGTGGCCAACGGAGGCTTCAACCACATACTCATCCCCTAAAAAGGAGCCTATTTTGCGCGCCTTAGCAGGGGACTCAACAATTACTAACTTTGTGCCCAAAGTATTTCCTTCTTTTAAATGGGGAAGTTAAAACCGTTAGGCGATTGCAGTTGCACGCCGGCGATTTCGCACAAGTGCAAAAACAATCGCAAGTGTTGCAAGCAGTGCAATTACCTTATTAATCTGATCATTATTATCTAAGGTAAAGCCGACAATTGCTGGAGTTATCAACAAGCCAACTAAATTCATTACCTTAATTAATGGGTTAATTGCAGGGCCAGCAGTATCTTTAAATGGATCTCCAACGGTGTCACCAACCACAGTTGCTTTATGAGCCTCTGATCCTTTACCGCCGTACTTGCCATCTTCAATCATCTTCTTTGCGTTATCCCACGCACCACCTGAGTTAGCTAAGAACACTGCCATCAGAGTTCCAGTGCCAATTGCACCAGCTAGATATGCACCAAGGGCGCCAACACCTAAACCAAAACCAACTGCGATTGGTGCCATTACTGCAAGTAATCCTGGTGTTGCAAGTTCACGAAGTGAGTCACGGGTGCAGATATCAACTACCCGGCCGTACTCAGGCTTTACCTTGCCAGTCATAATTCCTGGATACTTTTTAAATTGTGCGCGAACTTCAACTACAACCGCACCAGCGGCCCTTGATACTGCATTAATTGCAAGACCTGAGAACATAAATACCACAGCTGCGCCAATAATTAATCCAACTAAGTTTCTTGGATCTGCCACATCTAATACACCTTGTAGTGAAAGTACTTGATCCTTAACTACTAAGCCTTTTTCTAATACTGAGTTTTTAATTGCATCGGTAAATGCGCCAAACAAAGCAGTTGCAGCAAGTACTGCGGTAGCGATTGCGATACCTTTTGTAATTGCTTTAGTGGTATTACCAACTGCATCTAGGGATGTAAGAATCTTTGCGCCTTCACCCTTAACATCTCCGCTCATCTCAGCAATACCTTGGGCGTTATCTGAGATTGGACCAAAGGTGTCCATTGCAACAATTACACCAACCGTTGTTAATAAGCCAGTTCCAGCAAGAGAAACTGCAAATAGTGATAACACAATTGAGCCGCCACCTAATAAAAATGCTCCAAATACAGCTGCGGCAATTAGTAGCGCTGAGTAAACAGCTGATTCAAAACCAACTGAGATACCCGCCAAAATTACTGTTGCAGCTCCGGTCTTTGAAGATGCAGCCACATCATTTACAGGCCGCTTTCCAACCTCAGTGAAGAAGCCGGTAAGTATTTGAATCGCTGCAGCGAGGGCAATACCAATTAATACTGCTCCATATGCCAGAACTCTTGGATTCACATCAACAGCTTGTGCTTCAGGAGTAAGACCTGACATGTTCAATAATGAGCTTGGTAGATATGTAAAGGTTGCAAAGCCAACTAGAACCGCGCTAATAATCGCACTTGTAAAAAATGAACGGTTAATTGCATTCATTGCAGTTTTATCTGTAGATCTTAATTTAGTTAAGAAAATACCAAGGATTGCGGTAATGATTCCAATTGCCGGAACAATTAATGGATAGATAAGTCCAGCATCACCAAATCCTGCTTTTCCAAGGATTAATGCTGCAACCAGAGTTACCGCATATGACTCAAATAGATCTGCTGCCATACCAGCACAATCACCAACATTGTCTCCAACGTTGTCAGCAATAGTTGCCGCATTTCTTGGGTCATCCTCAGGAATTCCCTTTTCAACCTTACCAACTAAATCTGCGCCAACATCGGCTGCTTTTGTAAAGATACCGCCGCCGACTCGCATAAACATCGCAAGCATTGCAGCACCAAAACCAAAACCTTCTAATACTGATGGGGCATTCTCTTTATAAATAATTACTACCAGGGAGGCGCCAAGTAAGCC
>JBAWYI010000109.1:0-2183 GCA_037143635.1 Actinomycetes bacterium | reverse complement strand
TTGATCTAAGTGAATAAATGGATCTAAATCTGCTAAATCAACACCGGCAAATGCACGGCGAACTGGAAAACCTTCACCCTCATGTCCTTGTGGGGCGGTAGTAATACTTTTTACACGTCTTGGCCTTAAATTCGCATCAGCAACCACCCGCGGCAGAACAGTGATATCACGAACGGTTATCGCTGGC
This sequence comes from Actinomycetes bacterium, assembly GCA_037143635.1. Taxonomy (GTDB): domain Bacteria; phylum Actinomycetota; class Actinomycetes; order Nanopelagicales; family Nanopelagicaceae; genus Nanopelagicus. The sequence continues at coordinate 1,996 of JBAWYI010000109.1, read as the reverse complement.
ACATTTCTCCAATAATTTAATTAAGTAAGTAATTGTATAACTACTTCTTGCGAACTTATATTCCTTATAAAGCTTTAAGTGCGCTAACTACCTTTGTGAGCGAATCCTTTGCATCACCAAATAAAAGTGTGGTCTTTGCCTCATATAAGAGCTCATTTTCAATACCTGCAAAGCCTGGGCGCATTGAGCGCTTTAAAAAGATCACATTTCCTGCTTGAGCAACATCTAAAATTGGCATGCCATAGATCGGACAACCTGGTGTGGTCTTTGCTGCCGGGTTTACCACATCATTTGCACCAACAACTAAGACAACATCTGTTTGTGGAAAGGTTGGATTTATCTCTTCCATCTCAACTAATTGTTCATATGGCACATTTGCTTCAGCAAGTAATACATTCATATGTCCTGGCATACGACCTGCAACTGGATGAATACCGTATGCAACCTCAACACCTTTTGATGCAAGTAGATCTGCTAACTCTCTAACGGTGTGCTGAGCTTGGGCAACTGCAAGACCAAAGCCAGGAACAATTACTACACGTTGGGCGTAGTTAAGAAGAATTGCAACATCATCAGGAGATCCTGATTTAACTGGGCGAGCATCAACTGCGCCAGTACTTGCTTGTGCTTTGGCAGTAAAGGCACCAAATAAGGTTCCAAATAATGATCTACCCATCGCCTCTGCCATTAGGCGGGTAAGAATTGTGCCAGATGCACCAACTAAGGTTCCAGCCACAATTAATAATGTAGTTTGCAGTACATAACCAGAGGCAGCAACTGTTAAACCGGTAAAGGCGTTAAGGAGTGAAATAACAATTGGAACATCAGCTCCTCCCACAGGTAGCACAAACAAAACACCAAATAGTAGTGAGAGTAAACCGTTTACTAATAGTGGTGTTGAACCACCGGATGAGATAACCCAACCACCACTTGCCAATACACCAACTAAAGTAAGTGCGATTAATTGACGACCAAATGGAAATATCACAGGCCGGGTTGTCATTAACTCCTGCAACTTCATAAAGGTAATTATTGAGCCAGAGAATGAAACACAACCAACAATTACGGTAAACACTGTTGCAATAACTTCAGCAGTTGTTGCACCTGTTCCTAGTTTTAAATATTCAACAATTGCGACCAATGCTGCAGCCCCACCACCAACACCATTAAATAGTGCTACTAATTGCGGCATCTGAGTCATCTGCACCTTACGTGCTGCCGGTACTCCAACTAATACGCCAAATGCAATTGCAGCAAGAATTAGTCCTAAGTGATTAAGTGCTTTGCCACCGTTTGCGTAGAAGAAAACAATAACTGTGGCAACTGTTGCACCAACTGCACCAATTAGATTTCCACGACGTGCCGATTTTGGCGATGACAATCCCTTTAATGCCAAGATAAAGCAGATACCAGCGGCTAAGCCAATTAGATCATAGAGGTTACGACTCATTTGCTATCTCCAGCATCCTTCTTAACCTTTGGCTTTCCTTTAAACATTTGCAGCATTCGATCAGTTACAACAAATCCACCAACCATATTTATAGTTGCCAAAATAACAGCAGCAAGAGCAAGGCCTAACTCTAGATTTGTATTTGCATGATCTGCCACCACAATTGCGCCAACTAGAATAACGCCGTGGATCGCATTAGCTCCACTCATTAAAGGAGTGTGCAAAGTAGTTGAAACTTTAGAAACTACCTCAAAACCAACAAAGATTGATAATAAAAATATCGCAAGTAAGGCAATCTCATTACTCATAACTTCATTAACCATCACTTACTCTTCTCTCTTTTTGCTCCATTATGTGTAAGAGTTGCAGAATCAATAATCTCATCTGAAAAATCAGGTTCAATCACACCAGTTGGTTTACCATCTGCTGTTTTACTCATAAGCAATAGAAGATTTACTACATTTCGTGAGAACAACATTGAAGCGTGAAATGCTAATTGGCTTGGCACATCTTTTCCGCCCCAAATCTTAACTCCACCACTTGTAG
>JBAWYI010000108.1:0-2214 GCA_037143635.1 Actinomycetes bacterium | reverse complement strand
GAAGCTGTTGATCAATCAAGATTAAATGCGGAGAAGCGCAAAATTACCTTAGTGCATGAAGAGATTGATGATGCTGTTATAAATGGTGATAGAAACCAGGTAACAATGGCTATTCATAATTTAATTGAGAATGCAATCAATTACAGCCCGGATGCAACCAGGGTCGCAATAACTTTAAAAGTAGTTGATGGAATTGCTGAGATCTCAGTTTCAGATCAAGGTATTGGTATTCCAGAAAAAGATTTAGAGCGAATCTTTGAACGTTTTTATCGAGTTGATCCAGCCAGGTCACGACTTACGGGTGGAACCGGCTTAGGACTTTCAATTGTTAAACACATTGCGACAAATCATGGCGGTGATGTCTCACTTTGGTCAGTTGAAGGTGCGGGCAGCACCTTTACGATCAGATTCCCATTAATCTCAAATACATTAACAATTGATAAGCAAAATCTGAAAGGTGATCAATGACCAAGATATTAGTTGTTGAAGATGAAGCATCTTTTTCAGATGCACTCTCTTATGTACTTGGCAAAGAAGGCTTTGAAGTTACTGTTGCAGACACTGGTGATGGCGCAATTGCTGCCTTTGATAAAGGGGGTGCTGATCTAGTTTTACTTGATCTTATGTTGCCAGGGCTTTCTGGCACAGAGGTTTGTAAACAACTTAGATCTCGCTCTGATGTGCCAATTATTATGTTGACTGCGAAAGATACAGAGGTAGATAAAGTAGTTGGACTAGAACTTGGTGCGGATGATTATGTTACAAAACCCTATTCAAAAGCTGAGTTAATCGCCCGTATCCGTGCCGTATTAAGAAGACAAGGTGATGTTACAAATACTGCAGAGGGTGTAATAACTGCAGGTCCAGTGCGCATTGATGTTGAACGCCATCAAGTTAATATCAATGATCAATTGGTTTCATTGCCTTTGAAAGAGTTTGAGTTATTAGAGTTTTTAGTTCGTAACAGTGGTCGTGTACTTACTAGATCACAATTGATTGATCGAGTTTGGGGTTCTGATTACTTTGGCGATACTAAAACCTTAGATGTTCATGTTAAAAGATTAAGAGCAAAGATTGAAAAAGATCCAGCAAATCCACTCTTTATTCAGACTATTCGCGGGCTTGGGTATAAGTTCGAAAATTAAGGAGCTGGTGTTGCTGCTGGAGAAATAGCTGGCACACTTCTTACTAAATCCTTATAAACACCCTCACTATTTACAACCAATGCACTAACCGTAACCGGGGCTGCTCTTACAAAATTAACTGTTACATCAGCTCGATCTCCAGCAGCTTTTGAAAGTCCGCCAACAAACGCATCAGCATTTGCGCTATCACCAGCAAAAATAATTGGCTTATTTTTTACTAAATTTAGATTACCAGCCGAAAGTGTTGAAATTACTCCGCCAATACTTATGCTTGCAATTCCATCCGCTTCTTCGCCAGTATTAACAATTGTTGCGACTAAAACACCTTCAGAGTTGGCAGTTTTAACTATTAAAAGATTACGTAACTTAATGCCATTACTTTCAGCTTCAACACCATCTGTAATTTGTTTAATTGTTCTAGTAACTGCAGTTTGGCCAGAACCACAACCAGTAATTGTTGTTGCAATTATTAATATCGCAGTTAATTTTTTAAAGGTATTGGCCATGGCTAAAGGTTATCCATAGGCGGTAAATAACCTGAAAATTAAGGCCAATTTAAGGGGGTGAATTGGGTCGCAAAATGCTGGTATTATTGGTCCCTATCGAAAGGCCTTTTCCCAGATGACATTTAAAGTCGGCGAAACCGTTGTTTATCCACATCATGGAGCAGCACAAATCGAAGCGATCGAAAAGCGAATCATCAAAGGTGAAGAGAAGATATATCTAGTTTTAAAGGTTGCCCAAGGCGATCTAACCGTCCGCGTTCCAGCTGAAAACATTGATTTAGTTGGTGTTAGAGATGTTGTTGATAGCGCCGGCCTTGACCGAGTATTTAATGTTTTACGTCAGCCATACACCGAGGAGCCAACAAACTGGTCACGTCGTTACAAGGCAAATGTTGAAAAACTGGCATCAGGAGATGTAATTAGAGTTGCTGAAGTTGTTAGAGATTTATACCGCCGCGATCTAGATCGTGGACTTTCTGCTGGCGAGAAGCGAATGTTGGCAAAAGCCAAGCAGATTTTAGTTTCAGAGTTAGCACTTGCTGAGCGAACAGATGAAGAGAAGG
>JBAWYI010000107.1:0-2222 GCA_037143635.1 Actinomycetes bacterium | reverse complement strand
CCTTTGTTAGTAAAGAAAAGTAACCAGTTGTGTGTGCTTGCGGTAAAGAAATGTTCAACCACATCATCTGTTTTTAAAGCAGCACCTTTAACACCTTTACCACCACGTTTTTGTGCGCGGTAGGCATCTGCCTTAGTTCGTTTTGAATACCCACCTTTAGTAATTGTTACCACTACATCTTGATCTGGAATTAAATCCTCAACTGATAGATCAGTATCACCGGCAATTATTTGTGTGCGTCGTTCATTTCCATATTTACTACCAACCTCAGTTAACTCAGTTTTGATTATGGTGCGCTGTTTTTCTGGGCTAGCTAGGATGATATTTAGCTCCTTGATATCAGCCATTAACTCATCATGCTCATCAATAATCTTCTGTCGCTCAAGGGCTGCAATTCTGCGCAGTTGCATATCCAATATTGCATTAGCTTGTAATTCATCAACCTCAAGTAATTTCATTAAGCCAGTTCTTGCCTCCTCCGGCGTCTTACTTGCTCTAATTAACGCAATTACTGCATCCAGAGCATCTAATGCTTTTAGGTAACCTTTTAATATGTGAGCTCGTTTTTCTCGCTCCACCAATCGGTACTTACTTCGGCGAACAATTACCTCAACCTGATGATCGATGTAGTAACGAATAAACTCATCTAATCTGAGTGTTCTAGGAACTCCATCTACTAATGCCAACATATTGGCACCAAATGAATCTTGTAGTTGGGTGTGTTTGTAAAGATTATTTAAAACAACCTTTGCAACAGCGTCATTTCTTAAAACAATTACAAGTCTTTGGCCTAAACGTTCATTACCTTCATCCCTAACATCTGCAATTCCTTTAATGCGGCCATCTTTAACTAACTCTGCGATTTTTAATGCAAGATTATCTGGATTCACTTGATAGGGAAGTTCGGTAACAACTAAACATGTCCGCTTATTAATCTCTTCCACCTCAACTACCGCTCTCATAATTACTGAGCCGCGGCCAGTTTTGTAGGCATCATCAATTCCGCCTCTGCCAACAATTAATGCTTTGGTTGGAAAATCAGGTCCTTTAACAATTGTCATTAACTTTGCAAGTAATTGATCTGATGCCATATCAGGGTTTTCTAATGCAAAACAGGTTGCCTCAATTACCTCATTTAAATTATGTGGTGGAATATTTGTTGCCATACCAACTGCAATACCGGCAGAACCATTAACTAATAGATTTGGAAATCTAGAAGGAAGAACGGTTGGCTCTTGTGATCTGCCATCATAGTTTGGAATGAAATCAACTGTGTTTTCATCGATATCTCGCATCATCTCCATTGCAAGTGGTGCAAGGCGAGCTTCGGTATAACGCATTGCTGCAGCTGGATCATTACCAGGAGAACCAAAGTTTCCATTGCCATCAATTAATGGGTAACGAAGTGACCAGAACTGGGCCAAGCGAACTACTGCGTCATAAATAGCGGTGTCACCATGTGGATGGTAATTACCCATAACATCTCCAACAATTCGAGATGATTTGTAATAACCCTTATCTGGTCGGTAACCAGCGTCATACATTGCATATAAAACTCGGCGGTGTACTGGCTTTAATCCATCTCTAATATCAGGAAGTGCTCGACCAACAATTACGCTCATTGCGTAATCTAGATATGACCTAGCCATCTCAACTTGTAGGTCAACAGATTCTTGGCGATCGCGCCCGTGTTCACCTTCATTGTCAGTAAATGTTTTATCCATAATTTCTTCTCTTAGATATCCAAGAATCTAACATCTTTAGCATTGCGTTGAATAAATGATCTGCGTAGTTCAACATCCTCGCCCATTAGTACAGAAAATAGATCATCAGCAGCTGCTGCATCTTCAAGAGTTACTTTAATTAAAACTCTAGTTGCTGGATCCATTGTGGTATCCCACAACTCTTTAGCTGGCATCTCACCTAATCCTTTAAATCGTTGAATACCATCCTCTTTTGGTAAGCGCTTACCGTTATCTAATCCCATTTGAATAAAACCATCACGCTCTTTATCACTAAATGCGTATTGAACTGGCTCTTTGCCGCCCCACTTTAATTTATATAGTGGTGATTGAGCTAGGTAAACAAAACCATTTTCAATCAATGGTTTCATAAATCTAAATAATAAAGTTAACAAAAGTGTTCTGATGTGTTGACCGTCAACATCAGCATCTGCCATTAAAATTATTTTGTGGTATCTAAGTTTTGCTAAATCAAAATCG
>JBAWYI010000106.1:0-2231 GCA_037143635.1 Actinomycetes bacterium | reverse complement strand
ATGTAAATCACCTTAATGCTTTTGGCTTAGATACCGACACTAAACGATTTATTAGGTTGCTCTTTCAGCCACTATTAGTTGCTTGGGCGCTTTGGTCTAGTGGGGCAACAGCAGTGCTTAAAAAACTTAAGTAATCACTAGCTACGCTCACAGATTGTATTTAGCTTCACACAGCTATTAGTGGTAGCACTCGGGGTATCTGTATTAATCAATATCTAGTAGGTCTACCTTGGCCAAAAGCGGTAAATAACTTTATTTACCTAAGGAGAGGCTAAAAAATGACCGGCTGGTTTGCAAGCTTTATGAATCATCCAGCTACATATCTAAAAACTGGGTGGCTGCAGATCTCAGTAACAAATCTGATTGTGATCTGCTTAATGTTATTAATATTTTTCTTAGCAATCATTATTCCATTTCCAGGCTCTGATAAGCCAAGTGAAAAGAGTGGCAAATAATGAGCGTGATGTGGACGACGAGGTTACGCAAAAAGTGGCAGAAGGAACTACCAATTGAAAAACTACTTCCAGATGATCAACCAGCTTATGTTGCATCATGGATCTACGTATTTGGGGTATTAACTCTTTCCGCTTTGGCGGTAATTATTGCTACCGGTTTGGTTTTAGCATTTGAAGGACCTGCTTGGTATCACACCTCAAATAATGGCAAGTTCTTAAACAGCCTGCACTTTTGGAGTGTGCAACTATTTTTTGTATTTATGGTTATCCATCTTTGGGGAAAGTTTTGGATGGCAGCTTGGCGTGGCAATCGCGCAACTACATGGATAACCGGGGCGGTGGCATTTGTAGCATCAATTGCAACTGCATTTACTGGTTACCTAGTGCAAACAAACTTTGACTCCCAGTGGATTACCTTTGAAGCAAAGGATGGCTTTAACTCAATTGGTATCGGTGCCTGGTTCACCGTTACCGATCTTGGCCAGATGTTATTACTGCATGTGGCATTTCTGCCATTAATACTTGGCGTAATCACCATGGTCCATGTTTTGTTAGTTAGAAAACGTGGGGTTGTGCCACCAATTGATGTAATTCCTGATTACTCACTGCCAGATAAGAAGGGGGATAATTAAAATGAAAAACTCAGTTAAAGAACATTTTGATGCCGCTCCTTGGGCTGGCAAAACTAAAAAGTATGATTTTGTTAAAGAGGGGGTAATTGCATTAGCAGTTGTTACCGCATTAACACTTGTGCTTGCACTTTTAATGGGCTCACCAGATGAGCCACCATTAACCTTTAAAGGTTGGGCAACGAGTAATGCCGACAACTTCTACACCACCGCAGTATCAGAGCTGGCCGGCACATCCGGCACTGCCACCTATGGCGGTCCATATAACAAAGGTGGAGATGGTTTAAATATTGGACCCCTTTGGTTGCAAAAAGCAGCAGGTGTTACCCATCCAATTGATTCAGTTAAGGATTTTGTAATAGATCCATTAACTAATCAGGTCTCACCGGTTGAAGTATCCGCAGCCTTATCAACCTGGAATGGTGCATCAGCCGAGCAACAATCAAAGTGGGCAACTGCTTATGATGAAGCATTAGTTGCTGTTGAGGGAAAAATTACTGATGCAGCACCTGGTGATTACGGTCCAGTACCAGCACTTGCAAAAGGGTTAACTGATTTAGCAAAGAGTGGCGCACTTGATGCGGCTTTGTTATCACAGGGTGGTTTTTTTCAAACCGATAACACAAAACAGATTCTCTTCTTTGGTGATGGTGCTTATTTAGATGATGCTGGCACTGCAGCTAATCTGCAAGGTGGCACCTGGGGAATGATGAATGAGACTGGCCGTTATCCAGGACAAGCCTGGTTATGGCTCTACTCATTTTGGTATCAGATCCCACCATTTAACAATGAAGAGTCAAAACCAATTGGCGCCAACGCCGATGCTTACATCATGATTTTAATGGGCGCACTTTCCTTAGCTTTAATCCTCATACCTTTCCTTCCCGGGATTAAAACTCTGCCTATGCGAATACCAATCCATCGGGGAATCTGGTCTTCGTACTATAAGACGCAGGGGATTAGGAGGGTATCCCAACATAGAAAAGACTAAGGCGCATATCAATTAAACACAGGGTGCTTCCTAGAACACCCTGTGTTTATTAATTATTAACACCACAAAACTTAGGAGTAGTATTTAAATATGACAAAGCGACAAGAGTATAAAGTTTTGCAAAGCTATAGTGATTTTGAAGTGCGGGAGTACCTG
>JBAWYI010000105.1:0-2244 GCA_037143635.1 Actinomycetes bacterium | reverse complement strand
GTGGCAACTATTTTCTTCATTCTTGACCTCCTCAGGTAAGTAAGGAGATCTTGGCTTAGCATTAGTGAATTAATGGTGGTTATATGGATAAATCACAGTGCTACTTTAGTGAATAAATAACTTAGGTTAAATAATGGTTAACTGAAAGCAAATTATATTTGATTAAAAGTTAACACCAATTAACTGAACCTCTGCTTGCAACTTAATCCCAAACTTCTCAAACACTTTAGCCCTGGCCATTTTTGCTAATTCCACAATGTCATTTGCAGTTGCATTGCCAGAGTTTGTTAAAGCCAAAACATGCTTACTAGAGATTTGCGCGCCAGCTAATTTATCGCCCTTGGTAACGCCGGCATGCTCCATTAGCCAAGCAGCTGAGGTTTTAATTTTCCCATCACTTTGTGGCCAACGAGGCGCATCAGCTGGTAACTTATCTGCAATCTCTTTACTTAAAATTGGATTAATAAAAAATGAACCAGCAGAGAGTATCTGTTGATCTTTTGTATCTATCAACATCCCCTTACTACCCCTTAGTTCTAATACCGCCTTACGAACTTTCGTAACTGGAGCTTTATCACCTAAATTAACCGATAGATGTTTAGCAAGCTCGGCATAAGAAATTGGCAGTGAAAGTTCACCTTTTCGCAATTGGAAGGTGACACTTAATATTACATACCGGCCGCTCTCCTCTTTAAATATCGAGTTGCGATATGAGAATTTACATTGCTCATTTGTGAAAGTTACAATCTCACTTTTTTTGCGATCAAAGGCTCTTACCCGAGCAATAGTTTCACTTACCTCATGACCATATGCGCCGATGTTTTGAATTGGCGCTCCACCAACAGTTCCAGGAATTCCACTTAATGATTCAAGGTCAGCAAAACCTTTTTCAATTGTTAATTCAACAAACTTATCCCAATCCTCACCCGCTGAAACTTCGATCATTCCGCCGCTGCAAGCATCGTAATCAAGAGCATTCCCTTTACTTTCAACCCTGATTACAGTTCCGGCAAAACCTGAATCACTGATTAATAAATTAGATCCGCCGCCTAAAATTAATACTGGTTCTCCGGATTTATCAGCAGCTTTAACAAACTCAATTAATTCATCCTCATTATGGGCATGCACAATCTTTTGAGCAGGGCCACCAACTCTAAGTGTTGTGAAGTTTGATAACGATTCCATTACCTAAGCCTACCTGCGAGGTGAGAGGATCTCATTTTTTCCTCTAAACCGATCTAATATCCTTTGATAATTCTTACGTGAATTCTTATCCCGATAATCTGGATCAGTATCGTAATAACCGTGGTGACGGCCTTGCTCTAAGGGCAGATCAATTTGCTTTAACTTTCCACCAGCAGCTCTTATTGCAAGTGATAACTCAAGATCAGCGTTTCGATAATACTTAGCACTTGGATTAGCACCACCTGCTTTTAATGCAAACTTTCGATCAATCGCCATGAAGTAACTAAAAAGCACATCCACCTCACCTGCGCCTTTGTCATCGGTACTTCGCCACTCATCTTCTAAATTAACTAAGCCACCTTTCCAACCGGCTCCTTGAAAGCCAGACTCAAGGGCTGTGAGTGTTTCTGGGATGGGATCTGCAATAAAGACCGTTGATGGATCCATAATTACTAAATAATCCTCAGCAAAAGTGTTTAGAAAGTGATTGATTACATTACCCCAGCCAAGTGGGTTTTTTTCTTGAGTGATGCTTACCTGTTGTGAATTAAATAAATCTTCAGCAAGCCAATTACTTTTACCATTGGCATAAATGCTTATAGGGGTTTGAGTTTGTTTTATGATGGATGAAACGCAGGTAGTTAAATCTTCAGTAAAACCCTCTGCGATTAAACAGATCCGAATTGACCCAGCCATTGGCGGGATTTAATTAACGAGTTTCGCGGTGAAGTTGTGAAGATTTACAGCGCGGGCAAAACTTCTTTAGCTCTAAGCGATCTGGATCATTACGACGGTTTTTGCGGGTGATGTAGTTGCGCTCTTTGCACTCAACACATGCCATTGTAATTTTTGGACGAACATCTGCACTTTTACTTGCCATGGTTGAGCTCCTAGCCTTGTAGTTAATTAACTTTCGTTAATTCTTGTTGGGGTGAGGCTACCTGACCTGCACCATTTACCGAAATTACTGCGTATTTATTACCTGCTTTACATCTTTATTACTTGTAGCGGAGGCGGGATTTGAACCCACGACACAGCGATTATGAGCCGCTTGCTCTA
>JBAWYI010000104.1:0-2261 GCA_037143635.1 Actinomycetes bacterium | reverse complement strand
CCTGCTGCTACATATGCGTGCACACCGGAGGCGGTGGCAGAGACCCGAAACTCATTATTTTTAATCTCTTTAGGAATGCCAATAATCATTTTTTTGTTGCTCTCTACTAAACAACACTGTTTAGTAATTAGATACTACTCCCAAAGAGGCTGGCGCAGATCTTTGGGTGAAGTTGCGCCCGCATTGTGCTAAAACTATCTGCGGGCCAGGCGGCTTGAAAAACTCTTCTTAAAAGTAATCCCAGTGGATATGCAGGCAGATCTAAGAAAGCTTTATCCAATGCGTTATGAGCTAGATCGCTCTCCCCTGACTCATAAGCACAAGCAGCAAAAATGCAGGCAACCGGTGCGATGAAACCTGCGGGTGCAATATTCATTAGCCAGTACCAAAGATTAAATAATTGATCCTTATTCTCATCGGTTACTAGCCCCATTGCATAATCTCTAACCTGTAAATCTTTAAATCTAACTAGCACTAATGAGAGCAGATCATAATCCTCCACCTCTGCCTTATTACTAAACCTTGCCACCAACTCATTTACAGCAATGGCGCCAAGCCGTTGTTGGCGCAGCACATTATCGCTCTCATAATCAATCTCACTGATCTTAGAAATTGCATCTTGCAAGAGTAATTTATTATCCATTGGCAAAGATTGGCCAAATATAGAAAGTAAATGTAAAGATTTTTAAAATTGTGGATTACTTAGTAAATCTAGTTGGTGCCTTTGCAACTGAGATTGTTCTATTAATACTTTGAGTAATTGCATTGCCACTAATTGGTGTGGTGACCCCATTAACTGAGAAGGTGCCATTCCAGGTAACTCTTAAATTTACTGAGTAATCATCACTACTTTTATAGGTATGGGTGATACCACCGATTGGAAATGGGGCACCTTGCATGGTGGTCATAAACAATCCCCCGTCACCAAAGGACCAGGTGAAGGTGGGAGTTAGATTTACATAAACCACCACATCTAAGATCGGAACCAGTGCGGTAAATCTAGTTGGTGTCTGGGTCCAAAAATAAACTGGCAGATTAACTAGTGGATCACTCTCTGGTTGAAAATTTATATCCCCTGCCGGCAAAAGCTTTACCAACTTATCTGAGAGTGAGGCTGCTGCTGGTTTTGCAACTGGTTTTGCAATCGCCTTCTTAGTAACAACTGGTTTTGGTTTAGTAGCCGGCTTTGGGGTTGGTTTAATTGTGATTGCCGGCTTTGGTTTAACAACCGGCTTTTTGGGAGCAGGTTTTGGGGTTGGCTTTCCTGCTCCCTTTTGAGCGGTAATAATTAATTGATTATCTTCGGTGAAGACATCCACACAGGTTTTATCAATGCAATCTGCAGCTGCTGCTGGTATTGATATTAGGGTTAACAGGAAAATTACTTGATATCGCTTAATAACCAGCCTCCATTTATTTTCTTGACCATAAATTGATTCTTTATTTCAGATTTACTCCAGATCACACTCTGCCTACTTGTCTTATCAATCTTTCTTAAATCACTTCGATGCACACTTACTTGAAAGCTTTTTTCAGTAATACCATCCTTAATTACCTTGATACTTGTTAATTGATAGTGGCCACCAATAACCGTGGCAGCTTTTAGTAATTGCTTAAATCGGTTTGTGATGTCAAGGCAGCTGCAGTTAGCAGCTGTTGTTGCTTTTATATACTCAAACTCACCAGATAGGGCAAGATTTAAACCATCAACATAATTAATTATTGGCTCGATCGATGCCGGCTCAACATTTGGCAGATAGCTAATTTCCGGTTGATCTGAGTAATCAGTTACCGGCACATCTGATGCCACACCAGTTGGTGCTAAAGCACCCTCCGCCCGTGCGCAGGCAGTTAGGAAAAGTGGCAGTAATAAGATAGTAATTACTTTGGCGCAAATCACTGGGGTAATCTAAATAATTAATCAACTTCTTCGCTTAAATATTATAAGAATCTGTGAATTAAGCAGTTGTGTGTAAAACTAGGGTTATGGCATACCGCGATGGTGATGGATGGATCAACTGTGATTGTGGTGGCAAACATTGGGGGTTGCATGGCGCAGCCGGATTACTTTTAGTAAGAGATAAAACCATTCTTATGCAACACCGAGCACCTTGGGTTCACAATGGAGACAGTTGGGGTATTCCAGGAGGAGCCCGTGACTCTCATGAAACCGTAATTGAGGCAGCGATTAGAGAGGCAAATGAAGAGGTTGGAATTAGTGGTGATCACTTAACAACGGGTGAGATATTTATTGATGATCA
>JBAWYI010000103.1:0-2265 GCA_037143635.1 Actinomycetes bacterium | reverse complement strand
TGTTTCACGCCGACACTTTACATTAATAAGTTAGATTAAAAGGCGCTTTCAGAGATATTCATGATTTCACCAGTCTCAGATTCAACAACCGCACGCTCTACTGAAATGTGTGGCAAAACTGAGCGAACAAAGAACTTTGCTGATGCAATTTTTCCATTATAAAACTCAGTATCTCTTCCAGCATTAGCTAACTTGCTTTGCGCAATATCTGCTTGACGAAGTAGCAACCAGGCAATTATTAATTCACCAGTTGCCATCAACAAACGAGATGTATTTAAACCAACTTTGTAAATCTCCTTTGGATTTTCCTGTGATTCCATTGCAACACCGACCATGTGACCAATCATGGCCTGCACATCTTCTAATGATTTAAGAAGTGCTTTCTTTTCCTCAGGAAGATTGCCACCAGCTGAGGCAAACTTTGCAATCTCCTTACCCAAAATAGTTATTGAACGACCACGATCTCTAACAATTTTACGGAAGAAGAAATCTAAACCTTGAATTGCAGTAGTTCCTTCGTACAAGGTATCGATCTTGGCATCTCTTACATACTGCTCAAGTGGCCAATCGGTAGTAAAGCCTGAGCCACCAAAGGTTTGAAGTGATTCAGTGCCAAGCAGAGTCCATGATTTTTCACTGCCATAGCCCTTAACAATTGGTAGAAGTAGATCATTTAGTAAATGTAAATCTTCAATCTTTTCCTTATCCGCACCTTCTGCTTGGGCAATCGCAAATGCATCTTGGATTGAGGCGGTGTATAAAACTAATGCTCGCATACCTTCTGAGTAAGATTTTTGCACCATTAAAGAACGGCGCACATCTGGGTGTTTAATAATTTCAACCCGAGGACTATTTTTATCTTTAGCTACAGTTAAATCTGGGCCCTGTACCCGTGTTTTTGCATAAGAAAGTGCTTGTTGGTAGCCAGCACTAAGTGTTGCAATAGCTTTTGTTCCAACCATCATTCGGGCATATTCAATAACTTTAAACATCTGTGCAATTCCATCATGTACCTCACCAAGCAGATAACCGACTGCTGGCTCTTTTTCGCCAAGATTCATTTCACAAGTTGTTGAAACATTTAATCCCATTTTGTGTTCTAGTTTTGTAACGTAGACACCATTGCGTTTACCTAATTTACCGGTATCAAAATCAAACATAAACTTTGGAATCATGTAAAGATCTAATCCCTTTGTTCCAGCTACCCCACCTTCTGGGCGAGCCAAAACAAAGTGAATAATATTTTCAGTAAGGTCAGAATCTCCTGAGGTAATAAATCTTTTTGTACCAGTGATGTGCCAAGTACCATCTGCTTGCTTAACCGCTTTAGATCGGCCTGCACCAACATCACTACCAGCATCTGGTTCGGTAAGCATCATGGTTGCACCCCACTGCTTATCAACCATTAGCTTTGCAATCTTTTTTTGTTCCTCTGTTCCATATACATAAGCAACATGCGCAAAGGCGGTACCGGATGCGTAAATATGAATTGAAGGATTTGAACCTAAAACCATTTCAGCAATTGCCCACCGAACAGATGGTGGAATAGCAGTTCCACCTAACTCAACTGGGGCATCAATGCGCCACCACTCATTATCCATAAATGTTTTATAAGATTTTTTAAATGATTCAGGTAATTTGGCATCCCCAGTTGCTGGATCAAACTTAACTCCTAGGCGATCACCGTCAATAAAGGATGCAGCTAAATCATTTTCAGCCATTCGCTTAACCTCTTCAAGCATTCCCATTGCGGTTTCGCGGTCTAAATCTTTATAAATAGATTTACCTAAAATAGATTCGCGCTCTAATAAATCAAAGAGGCAAAACTCAATATCGCGCAGGTTGGCTATGTAATGGCCCATGGGCTAAGCATGCTACTGGTCGGTAACTTAATCAATACCCGCCAGTAGGTTTTCCCCACCGAACTTCCTACTTCAGGATAGGGTCAGTGATTGTGTTACTAAGTGATCGCGATATTAGAGCGGAAATTACCGCCGGCCGGGTCAAGGTTGAACCCTTCACCGAGGCAATGGTTCAGCCATCAAGTGTTGATGTGCGACTAGATCGATTCTTTCGAGTCTTTGAAAACCATAAGTACTCAGTAATTGATCCATCAATTGAACAACCTGATTTAACCCGTGAGGTTGCAGTCGGAGCTGATGAGTTTTTTATCTTGCATCCAGGTGAGTTTGTATTAGCAAGTACTTATGAAGTAATTACTTTGCCAGATGATATTGCTGGCAGATTAGAGGGCAAGTCATCACT
>JBAWYI010000102.1:0-2268 GCA_037143635.1 Actinomycetes bacterium | reverse complement strand
GCTAATTGGCTTGGCACATCTTTTCCGCCCCAAATCTTAACTCCACCACTTGTAGTAGTAATTTCACCAGCAACTGAGCCCTCAACATTGCCGCCACTTTCAGCAGCAAGATCTACTACAACTGAACCAGGTGTCATATGGGAAACCATCTGGGCAGTTACTAATCTTGGCGCAGTTCTACCTGGAACAGCGGCGGTAGTAATTAAAACATCAGCGGAAGCAATATATGGCGTAAGTAGTTCACGTTGTTTTGCCGCACGCTCTTCAGTCATCTCTCTGGCATAACCACCAGCACCCTCTAATGCTTCAAGCTCTAAGGTAATAAATTTTGCACCCATTGATTTAACCTCATCAGCAGAGGCTGGACGAACATCGTAAGCGGAAACAACTGCGCCTAATCTTTTTGCAGTTGCAATTGCTTGCAATCCTGCAACACCAGCGCCTAAGACCACAACCTTTGCTGGTGTAACAGTTCCGGCTGCAGTCATTAATAGTGGGAAAAACTTTGGTGATAACTCAGCTGCAACTAAGGATGCTTTATAGCCAGCACATAATGCTTGTGAGGTGAGTGCGTCCATTGATTGAGCGCGTGAAATTCGTGGCACCATCTCAAGTGAGAGTGCGGTAACCCCGGCAGATACAGCTGCATCAATTGAATCAGCGCCGGTCATAGGAGATAAAAATGAGATTGTAATTGCACCCTTTTTAAGGCTTTTCATTTGGGTAGGAGTTAAGGGCTGAACTGAAAGCACAACATCACTATTTGCTAATACATCCCCAGATTTAATCTGAGCCCCTGCATCGGTAAATTGCTTATCAGAGTATTCAGCAGCAACGCCAGCGCCAGATTCAACTACAACATCAAGACCTGCTTTAGTTAACTTTGAAATAATATCTGGGACTAGCGCAACTCGCTTCTCGCCAGATTTAATTTCCTTTGGGACACAAACTCGCATTTGCCTACTTTACCGAACTTTGCCTTTATTTATTACCCGTTAAATCACCTTTAGTTAGGTGATAAAGCAGGGCCTGAATAGTGGTGCGACGGTGAAAGGCTTGTCGCCAGACGACAGATTTTTTGCCATCAATAACATCGGAGGCCACCTCTTCACCACGGTGGGCTGGTAGGCAATGCATAAAGATTGAATCTTTTGCAGTTAACTTCATTAAATCATTTGTAACTGCAAATGGGTTAAGGGCTGCCATCTTTTCAGCTCGATCTGATTCCGAATCACCCATTGACATCCAAACATCAGTGTAAACCACACTTGCACCAGCAACAGCTGCCTTCGGATCGGTAACCAGTTCAATCACAGCCCCCGATTGTTTTGCAATTTTATTTGCCTGATCTACTACTGAAGATTTAGGTGCCCACTTACCACCAGGAGTTGCAACTACAACATGTGCTCCCATTGTTGCACCCATGATTAACCAAGCAGTTGCCACATTATTTCCATCGCCAACATATACAAATTTTCGATTCTTAATATCTTTTCCAAAGTTTTCTCTGATGGTTAGCCAATCAGCAAGTAATTGAGTTGGATGATCATCATCAGTTAAAGCATTAATTACTGGGATGCTTGCATACTTTCCTAACTCATCAACATCACTTTGGGCAAAGGTGCGAACAATTAAAGCACTGCAAAAGCCAGAGATAATTTTGGCAGTATCTGAGATAGTTTCACCCCGACCAATTTGCAGATCATCACCTCTTAAGAAGATTGGTGTGCCACCAAGGTGGGCCACGGCAGTTTCTGAGGCTAATCTGGTTCTAGTTGAGGACTTAGTCATATAGATAGCAACGCTTCGCTTAGCTAATGCTTTCTTTGCACTAAGTGGTTTTTTTGCAAACTTGGCTGCAGTATCAAGCAGCAATTCAATATCTGCTTTAGAAAGATCTGAGGTGCGAAGTAGATCTTTAAGAGGTGCGCTCATTGGTAAATGGTAGGCGATAAATTTAGATTAAGATTTGCCCATGGGTTTTCTCGATGATTTACGCGGTAAATCAAGTAAAGGCGGCCTGCTTGAAAAAGAGCTGCTCGCCCCAACCGATGAGGGTGATCATGAGCGGTTTTCTCATTATGTAGATAAAAATAAGATCACCGAATCTGCTGTTACCGGCAAATCTGTTAGAGCATTATGTGGCAAGAAGTGGATTCCCAATCGTGATCCACAAAAGTTTCCAATCTGTCCAACATGTAAAGAGATACACGCTCGCTTAAAGTAATTTCTCAGTTAAAACCGATACCCTAAAATATATGAGATCGC
>JBAWYI010000101.1:0-2284 GCA_037143635.1 Actinomycetes bacterium | reverse complement strand
TGGTTTTGCGCAAATGGCTTTAAGAATAAAAAATCTTATGGTCGAGCTCCAGCAGTACTGGCAAACTTAATTGCACTTGGAGTTTCTTACTATATGGTTTCTGGAAGTTTCTTCATAGTTGGTATTCCGCTTGGTTTGCTTGCACTAATTACTTTGTTATCTGCCGCATTCGGCTATAGCGAATAATTACCATTCAACTATTTTTCGATCCTCCCAAAGCAACCCAGTTTTATCTTTCGCAAAATCAAAATCTCTAAGTGCTAACCAAATCGCTGTTTCAGCTCCTTCTTGCGCACTTCTTGGCGCATCTTCACCGCCCATATCTGTTCGGCAATGTCCGGGACAAATTGCATCAACTAAAAACCCACGCGCACCTAATCCAGTTTCGTAGGAAAGATTTTTTACCAAGGCATTCACACCAGCTTTACTAATTCGATAAGGTGCTAGACCGCCATGTGTACCAGGTCCACTCATTCTGCCCAAACAGGCAGAGTAAACAATTACTCTTCCAGATCTTGCTTCTGCCATAGCTGGTGCTAATTCATTCACCGCTGTAAAGACTGCATCTAAATTAATTGATAAGGTCCTGCGCCATTCCTCATCATTTGTTCGCAAAGTTTTAGACATTTTTTCACTCATTACTCCGTGAGCTAAAACTAAAATATCTAGAGTAGAAAAACCATTGCTAGCTGCCTCTTGATTGATTTCACTTAAAACTTCACGAAACTTTTTACTATCTGATACATCAACTGCCCGGTAATTACATCCAAGTTGTTTTGCACTCTCAGCTGCTCGGTTCTGGTCTTTGCCAATTATGTATACCGATATACCAGCTGCAATTAAACCTTTGGCGGTTTCAAATCCAAGGCCGCGAGATCCCCCGGTGATTATTGCCCATTTTTTATCACCACTCATAGGCACAACCTTGCCGTGATTTATGGGCAGTTACCAGCCTTAAATATGTGCTGGTGGCCACTTTCACTTACTTTATAACGCCTATAAGGGTTTAGTAGGCAGAGAGTGAGAGTTAAGATTAACCTGTTGCATCAATATCGATTTAGTCAATATAGGGAGAATAAGTGAGCGAAGCCGGAGCTAATACGCCCGCTAATCACTTCGGTGGCTCCTTCGGTCCTAACGAGTGGTTAGTGCAGGAAATGTATGAGAAATACCAAAGTGATCCTGCATCTGTTGATAAAGCGTGGTGGGAGTTCTTCGCTGACTTTAAGGGAACACCCTCATTAAATGGTTCGACAAACTCTGTGCCAAATAAACCAGGCGTTCCACCAATTCCTAAAGCGCAACAAACAAAAGTAGTAAGTAATCCGCCAGTAGTAATTCCTGAACCGGCTGCGCCAGTTACTTTGCAACCAAAGATTGAAAAAATTGAGACTCCAACTCAAGCCTCAACTTTTAAACCAGCTGATCCGATTGTTAAGCCGATTCCAACCTTAGTAACCCCATCTGCAGCTTCAGTTGAACCAATTCGTGGAGTAGCAGCGCGGGTTGTGCAATCAATGGAAGGCTCACTTTCAGTTCCAACTGCAACAAGTGTGAGAGTGGTTCCTGCGAAATTACTGATTGATAATCGAACTGTTATTAACAATCACCTAAAACGTGGCCGTGGTGGCAAAGTTTCATTTACTCATTTAATTGGTTACGCAATGATTAAAGCGGCAAGGGCAATGCCAGAAATGAATGCTTTCTTTACCGAGCTAGAAGGAAAGCCTGCGGTTGGGCATCCAGAGCATATTAATTTAGGTATTGCGATTGATTTAGCAAAACCAGATGGCTCTAGACAATTATTAGTTCCCTCAATTAAAGGGTGTGAGAATTTAGATTTTGCGCAATTTTGGTCTGCCTATGAAGATATGGTGCGAAAAGCTAGAGGTGGCGCATTAACAGTTGAAGATTTTGCTGGCACCACACTTTCACTTACAAACCCAGGCACAATTGGCACAGTTCACTCCGTGCCTAGATTGGTACAAGGACAAGGTTTAATTCTTGGTGTTGGCGCACTTGATTATCCTGCCGAATTTCATGGCGCGAATGAGCAAACTCTTGCTGATTTAGCGATTAGCAAAGTAGTAACAATTACTAGCACTTACGACCATCGAATTATTCAAGGCGCTCAATCTGGTGATTTCCTGCGCCGGATTCATGAAATTTTGCTTGGCGAAGAAAACTTCTACGATGAAATCTTTGAAGCACTTCGGATTCCATATGTTCCAATTCGCTGGGTTGTTGATATGCAATTTGGAAAAGATGATGATGTTAGTAAGAC
>JBAWYI010000100.1:0-2306 GCA_037143635.1 Actinomycetes bacterium | reverse complement strand
GATTCTGCCTTCACAATTGAATCTAGTAAAAACTCTCTCGTTATTGTTGAGCGCACCTCAAGATTTACCTCAGCGCGATGTTTGTCATCCTCTAATCGACCCTCTTTTTCCAGGTGATCATTAACCTCTGCCTCAATAATCTCTGCCGGTAGTGGAATATCTACTGTGCTAGTTAACTTCTCAACTAATAAATCTCTAGCTTGAGCGCCCTGTTCCATCTCTTTTAACCGAGTAAGTCTGGTAGTTAGATCTACTTTTAACTCAGCTAAGGTTTCAAACTCAGATGCTAACTTGGCAAAGGCATCATCTACTGGTGGCAGCTCACGCTCTTTAACCGCCTTAACAGTTACCTTAACTGTTCCCTTTTCACCCTCTGCCATACCAACTAATGCGGTATCAAAACTTTTCTCACCATTTGCGCTCAGTCCAATTAACGCCTCATCTAATCCATCAATCATGGAAGCAGAGCCAACCTCATAGGAGAGGTCATTGGCAGTTCCACCATCTAAATCTTTCCCATCTTTTGTTGCTACTAAATCAATAGTTACAAAATCACCCGTTGCTACATTTTTTTCAACTGTAGTTAATGTGCCAAAGCGGGTACGAAGAGATTGAATCTGCTCATCAATATCGCCATCGCTTACCTTCACATCATCTACCTCAATTTTAATTTCAGAGAAATTAGGGAGGCTGATCTCAGGACGGACATCGACCTCAACGGTAAAGGAAAAATTCTCTTTATCTTTAAGCTCAGTAATCTCAACCTCAGGACGGCCAATAACTAATACATCATTTTCTTTAGCAGCTTGAGAGTAAAAGGTTGGCAGTGCGGCATTTATCGCCTCATCTAATACGGCGCCACGTCCCACACGTTGATCAATCATCGCGGTTGGAACTTTGCCTTTACGAAAGCCAGGGATATTTATTTTTTCACTTAAAGTTTTGTAAGCCCCATCCACATGTGGGGAGAGCTCATCAAATGTAACCTCAATTGAAAGCTTTACTCGAGTTGGTGATAATTTCTCAACCGTGCTTTTCAATTAAAACTCCCCTTAATAATAAATATTTGAAAAAATATTTGGTCGGGGCGGAGGGATTCGAACCCACGGTCTCCTGCTCCCAAAGCAGGCGCGCTAGCCACTACGCTACGCCCCGAAGGCTGAAAGTCTAGAGGGTGATTTTCCCTTCTCCTAACCGAAGTAATAAGGTATGACCTGCTACGGCAAACCAAGTTAAACTTGGCAAGTGCAGTAGCAGATCACGCAACAATTTTGCGGGTGTAGCTCAATGGTAGAGTTCTAGCCTTCCAAGCTAGCTGTGCCGGTTCAATCCCGGTCACCCGCTCCATTTATTAGTTTATTGATCCAACTATCTGAGCAAAATAATCACCATTAACTGTTAATTTCGATGAGTTTGTACTCGTTGGTTCACCACACGTTACTGTTGCAGTTAGCCCAAAGTTAGAAGTCACAGAAGTACCGTCGATAATTACTTTTGCATAGATCGAGTATTCAGGCACCGAAGCAGAACTTCTATAACTGTATCCATCGGTAACAATATATTTAGAAGTAATTGTTGGGCTTGCCCCATTTGCAGCAAAGGCAACTTTCAGTGAGTATGGAGGAACACTAGAGTTACTTGCATAAATTAGGACATCTAGTGCATAAGATTTTCCAGCCAGAAAATTTCCGAACTGACTTGAAACTGCAGATGATCCAATCACTCCATTTATCAAGCTGCTAAAAGTAAGTGCTCCGTAATTAATGTTCAGAGATCCTGCAGTTCCCGTATCTCCCTTAGGACCTTGTGCACCAGTTGCACCGGTGTCACCTTTAGGTCCAGTATTTCCACTACTTGATCCAGCAGGTCCGGCTGGACCTTGTGGTCCAGTTGCACCAGTTTCACCTTTTGGTCCTGCAGGCCCGGCAGGACCTTGTGGTCCTTGTGGGCCTGATGATCCTGCACTTACTGAACCTGATGTTCCATTTTTTCCATCTGCTCCTGCTGGTCCGGCCGGTCCTGCTGGTCCGCGCATTGAGATTGGCAGCGGCCAATTATTATTTTTCTTAGGACCATACATATTCATGCTCTTGATATCGATATAGAAATCACCATCTATACCGAGTGATTTTGCCGGCACTCCGGAGCCACTCAAAACTGTATTTGCAATTGAGTTAGCACTTCGTCCAGCAGCAAGTGTTTCTGGGATATCTATTGTTGTCATCAGCATTGTTAACAACGCTGTCTTTGCAAGCTTGGCTTGTAGATTGTTGATTGCCATTTCCTTCATCCTTCACCCCCCCCTT
>JBAWYI010000099.1:0-2309 GCA_037143635.1 Actinomycetes bacterium | reverse complement strand
TTTGCACCCTTTGATGCCTGCGCATTGATATATCGCAATCCAAAACTTGCTAAACGTGCTCATCTGCAAAAAGCGGCATACCTTGAAACCTTAGATGAGGATGATGAGTGGAATCCATCTGATTACGCAATTCATTTAACTAGAAGAGCAAGAGGATTACCATTTTGGTTTTCACTAGCCGCCCATGGCACAGATGAGTATGCCAAGGCAATGGAGCGAACAATGGATGTTGCTAAAGATGCAGCCCGTCAAGTTAGTGAACATTCAAATTTAAAGTTACTAATTGAGCCAACACTTTCTATTGTTGCCTTTGAAAGAGTTGGTTGGAGCAGTGAGGATTATGAAAAATGGAGTGATAAATTATTAGCTGATCAAATCGGCTTTGTTACCCCATCTGCTCATAAGGGAAAACCAATACTGCGCTTTGCAATTGTTAACCCTTGGACAAAAGAGTCAGATATTTCAGCAATCCTCGCCACGCTCTAAGGTAAAAACCCACTTTTGTCAGTGGGATCTTTTAAGATATAGCCATGTCAGAGTTTTCTATGCCACTTAATAATCCAGCCACTACTGGGTTATCGGAGCTTGAAGTAAAAATGTTGGAGTTTGAACGTTCCTGGTGGCGTCATGCTGGTGTAAAAGAGAGTTCAATCAAAGAGTTGTTTAAGCTAACTCCACCTGCTTATTACCAGTTACTAAATAATCTAATTGACCGCGAGGAGGCCCTTATGGCTGAGCCAATTCTGGTTAAACGGCTACGAAGGCTTCGCGAGAGCCGAACTGAGGCCCGAAGCAGTAGCAAACTCGGCTTCACCCTCTAAACCCCTACCAGCACCTGTTAGCAGCGCTCATTTGGCGCATCTGGAATAAATCCTCTAGATTTGGCTTTAGCACTCTATAGGTGTGAGTGATAAAGACACCTGATTTAACTTTGGCAACAAAACAGAGGGAGAGAAAAAATATGGCAAAGATGATTGCCTTCAATGAAGAGGCTCGTCGCGGATTAGAGCGCGGCATGAATGTATTAGCTGATGCGGTCAAGGTAACCCTTGGGCCCCGTGGTCGCAACGTTGTGCTTGAGAAAAAATGGGGCGCACCAACAATTACTAATGATGGTGTTTCAATTGCAAAAGAGATTGAACTAGATGATCCATGGGAAAAAATCGGCGCTGATTTAGTAAAAGAGGTTGCAAAGAAGACTGATGATGTTGCCGGTGATGGCACCACAACTGCAACCGTTCTTGCCCAGGCAATGGTTCGTGAAGGATTACGAAATGTTGCAGCAGGATCTAATCCAATGTCATTAAAGCGCGGTATTGAAAAGGCAGTTACTGCAATCTCAGATGAGTTATTAAAGATGGCAAAGCCAGTTGAAACTAAGGAGCAGATCTCTGCGACTGCATCTATTTCAGCAGCTGACACCACAATTGGTGAGATGATCGCAGAGGCGATGGATAAGGTCGGTAAAGAGGGGGTAATTACCGTTGAAGAGAGCAATACATTTGGTCTTGAGTTAGAGCTAACTGAAGGTATGAGATTTGATAAGGGTTATATCTCTGCTTACTTTGTAACTGATACCGATCGTATGGAAACAGTTATGGAAGATCCATATATTCTGATTGCAAACTCAAAGATCACAAATATTAAAGATCTGGTTCCAATTCTAGAAAAGGTAATGCAAACTGGTAAGCCACTTGTAATTATTGCTGAAGATGTTGAGGGTGAAGCTCTTTCAACTTTAGTAGTAAATAAGATCCGTGGCACATTTAAATCAGTTGCAGTTAAAGCACCTGGTTTTGGTGATCGCCGTAAAGCGATGTTGCAAGATATTGCAATTTTAACTGGCGCCACTGTTATCTCTGAAGAGGTTGGTTTAAAGCTTGACCAAACTACTGTGGAATTACTTGGCAGTGCTCGTAAAGTTGTAGTCAGCAAGGAAGAGACCACAATTGTTGAAGGATCAGGAGATGCTGAACAAATTAAGGGTCGAGTTAATCAAATTCGAGCTGAGATTGAAAAGAGTGATTCTGATTATGATCGCGAAAAACTTCAAGAGCGTTTAGCAAAACTAGCTGGCGGCGTTGCAGTAATTAAAGCTGGTGCTGCCACTGAGGTTGAGCTAAAAGAGCGTAAGCACCGAATTGAAGATGCTGTGCGAAATGCAAAGGCTGCAGTAGAAGAGGGAATTGTTGCCGGCGGCGGCGTTGCCCTTCTGCAAGCATCTAAAGTTGCATTTGCTAAATTGAAATTAACTGGGGATGAAGCAACTGGCGGAAAGATTGTTGAATACGCAGTTGAATCACCTCTTA
>JBAWYI010000098.1:0-2323 GCA_037143635.1 Actinomycetes bacterium | reverse complement strand
ATTGGCCGAAAGGCAAACCCATTGTTTTTAGAGTTAACATTCTGACCACCATTACTAAATCCCTGGGCTTGCGCATACTGTGCAACATAGTCGGTAGAGCTCCAGTAGAAGGTAGTGCCAAAGCCTGATGCACCCAGACCAGAGTTAATACTTCCACTGCTATTGCACAGGGTTGCATCAGATACCCAAGCTTGTCCTCTTGCCCACTTACACAACTGGTTTAACTCACTCTGTGATGGTAGGTACCAATCGGAAAAACCACCACCGCGATATTCACGGGCATAGACTGCAGCAGAGCCTGCACTGGTATTTCCGGATTGGTTTGCAATGTCAACTGAGTTTTGAAAACCAGTGCCAATCGCTGTTCCTTTTGCACCGGAAACAGTTGTCTCTTGGTTGGCAGCATTAGCAAAGTAGCGACCTGTATCAGAAGGTGCTGCCTCAAGATACCTACAACTTGTATTGCAGGCAGAGCCAACAGATGTGAAGGTTGTGGGTGAAACATAAAAGACCACCCCACCAGCCGGCCCTGTCCTTCCAACTGTATAGGTAGGTGTAACTTTTTGAACACTAAGTGCAACTGAAGTTAATTGAGCGATATCAAATGGGGTTAATACAGTATTAGCAAAGTAGCCATACCCAGCTGATCCAGCAAATTTATAAGAGTCATTTGTGGAAGAGGATGCGATTGGAAAGGAAGCGTTAACTAAGGCGCCATTAACAATTAAAGATAGATCTAGCACCGATTGACCGCAGCCATTTGGATAGGTGGCATCGATATCTGAGAGTGAGATTGTGCTAACCATAAATTGATTATTTATAAATTGGTTTTGGGTATTAATTGTTATCGAGTTATCACATGCAGTAGATGCGATATAGCCAGCACTTAGTGATAAAGGCGCTGCTGAGTTAATACTTATGTTATTAGCAGCTACTACCCCGCCAACTCCAAAGAGGGCAAAGAGAGATAATAGAAACCCTGCCTTACCTATTCTTGCTCGATTTGCCTTAAATCTTCTGATTAGCAATTTATTGCCAAGTCTTGGGTTATCTCTTCTTGAATACAACTAATCAATAAAAGAGAAAATGACATTAAGAAAGGGTACAGAAGCGGTAAGTGAATGGGCCTTAAGCAACTTGTTGTGTTGGTATCAAAGTGATGGGTTTACCCATTATGTAATTTAGATAAAGCTCGCTTATCTGTATTTTTATTTTGTTCACCAAGCCAGCTTTGATAAAGATCCTCTAATGCCCAAGCTTTCGACGCTCTAATTGATATGCCTCTTGCCCCAGTTCTTCTAATTACCCCTTTGGCGATAATTAGATTATTTCCCTTGATGATGTGGGCATAGCCTTGTTGACTATCTTCAAAAAAGGTTAGATCACTACAACCAAAGCCATCATCTAGGGTTAAAAACAAAACCCGTTTGCCACTTCTAATCGGTGGTGATTGCAATGCAACCTTTGCGCCAACTACTAAGACCTCTTGGTTTGATCGATGCTTGATTAGATCACTTGATTTACAAACCTTAATTGCATCTAGAAAGTGGGAGTACTGTTTAAGTAGGTGTTCGGTAATATCAAGGCCTAGGTTTTGTAGTTCAGAGTTTATTTGCTCACGTTTTGTAATATCAGGTAATCCCAATGAATCTATCTCCCCAGGGGAGAGCTCTAGCGTTAATTGACCACCAGGCGCTCTACCAGCATTTAATTGCTTTAGCTCCGCTAAGTGTTGGATTAAATCTCTTCGGTTTAATTTATTTCCAACACCGATCTTATGCAGTTCATCAAAGGCGCCAATTTCAACAAGTGCTTGGGTAGTTGGCCAAAAAGATCCAGAGCGATAGGTGAAATCTGCTAGATCGGTATAGGGGCGGTTTTCAATAATTGATTTTATTTCCGCAGCAGAGATGCCGGCAATATCAGCAAGTGATACCCGGATCCCATACCCAGTTGCATCTGGCAACGTTAACTTGCTGCCACTGCTGGCAGTATTTGGCGCGGTATAAAGATAGGTATTTGTTTGATCACCATCAACCTTTTCAACTTTGTAAGTAGCCGTTGATTTATTAACATCAATTGGCAAGATCTTTATCCCCCATTGACGTGCTTCATCAATGATTAATCTCTTCGGATACATCCCAGGTTCATGGGTTAGTACTGAAGATAGGAATGCTGCGGTGTGATGGGTCTTTAAATACGCAGATTGATATGTGGTCAGCGCAAAGGCGGAGGCATGGGCTTTGCAAAAGCCAAAGGAGGCGAAATCTTTTAAGATCTGCCAGGTGGTATCTAGTACCTGCTTTGTGTAACCAGCTTTAGC
>JBAWYI010000097.1:0-2340 GCA_037143635.1 Actinomycetes bacterium | reverse complement strand
TTCATTTTGTAGAACAAAACTCATAACTTTTTTAAATACTGGACCAGCAAGTGCGCCACCCCAGTGAAGTCCCTGCGGATCTTGAATTGTCACACTCACTACGTACTTTGGCTGATCAGCTGGGGCAAAGCCAATAAATGAAGCGGTGTAACCGCTATAACATCTGCAAGAAGTGTTGTACCGCATTGCAGTTCCAGTTTTGCCGGCAACTCGATACCCCGGAATTGCTGCAGTTGGAGCAGTTCCATCTTTTGAAACAACACTCTCCATCATCGCCCTAAGATTTATCGCAGTTTGTGCACTTAGTACCTGCACAGATTCATTTGCTTTAGCAGGTGTGTACTTTCCACTCTCATCTACTACACCAGCCAAAATTGAAGGCTTAACTCTCACACCATCATTTGCAATGGTTGCAAAAACTGATGTCGCTTGTATGGCAGTTACCGAGTAGCCCTGACCAAATGAAATAGTAGGAAGTGATGTACCTGACCAATCTTTAACTGGATGCAAAATTCCAACTGATTCACCTGGCAATTTTGAGTTAGTACTCTCGCCAATACCAAACTTTCGCAAGTAATCGTAAAGTGTATCTTTGCCTAATTTCTGTCCAATTTGAATTGAACCAGTATTACTTGAAACTGCAAGCAAACCAGTTGTAGTAAGTCTTTGAATCGGGTGTTTTTCATGATCATGAAAAACACCATCTGAAACCTTCATTGAGTAAGGGATTGTAAATATCGTATCTGGGGAAACTAATCCCTCCTGCATCGCAGCAGCAACGGTTATTACCTTTCCAGTTGACCCTGGTTCATAGACCTCTTGCACAGCAGGGTTTTTAAGTTTCTCTTGTGTGATCGACTTTGAGTTGTTTGGATCAAATGTAGGCGCACTTGCTTGAGCCAAAATTGCCCCAGTTTTTGGATCCATAACAATTACTGTTCCTGATTTAGCCCTTGATGATGCAACAGCTTGGCTGATGGCATTTTGTGCAACCCATTGAACATCCCGATCAATTGTTAAGCGGATGCTAGTACCAGATTTTGCTTCCACACTTACTTGTTCAGAGCCAGGGATAATATTTCCACGACCATTTGCATAAATATATTTACCATTAACGCCAGCAAGCATGCTATTTAAACTGCTTTCAATGCCAGCTGCTCCAACTCCTTGATCGTTAATAATTCCAACTAATGATGAGGTGAGCTCACCGCTTGGGTAATCTCTAATGTAACTTCGCTCCGGCACAAATCCACCAATTCTCTTACTTATGCCCTCTTTACTCTTTAAAACCTCTGTGTTGTAACTTTCAATTGCTGAACTAACTTCACGCCATTTTGCTGGTGTAATATCTTTTGCAATTAATACATATCTGCGTTCCCCGGTTAGATCTGGTAGTAATTGACTTGAACTCATGCCCAGAATTGGCGCCACAATTTTGGCGGCGGTAATTGGGTCATTAACAACTGTTTGATCTACTGCAATATTTATTGCTGAAACACTTCTTGCAAGTTCTACTCCATTTACATCATAAATAGTTCCTCGTGGTGCTAACAATGTGGCAGATTTACTTAATTCATTATTTGCTCGGTCTACAAAGCCTTTAGCTCTAATTGCTTGAATATCAATTAATCGCAATCCAAACAATAAGAAGATTACAATCAAAATAGCCACAATCTTGCGAATTCGATCTTGAACCAATTGTTGTTGATTCATTAGTTACCTGCTGACATATCTAAAAATCGTGGATTAGTAGAAGCCACCATGCCCAGTTGTGCTGCGCTTTGAGAGAGTTGATCTGGTGAGGATTTTCGCGCCACCTCACGCAAAATTGCCTCGCGTTGATCGGTCAACACCTGCGCTTGTTGTTTTAGATCTTTTAATATAAATGCATCTTGTGCGAGCGCAGTATTAATCACCAACAGCGCTAGTAAACCAGCGGTGAAGATTGCACCAAGGAAAATACCAAATGTACGGTCTGCGGCAACTGTGCCCTCTTTAATATCCGGTACTAAGCGAAGTACCGCTTTATTTGCTTGCTCTCTAACAATTTTGCGTGAGATCTCAAGGGCGGGTGCTAATTCAAATATCGCCATTAGGCAGCCACCCGTTCAATTGCCCGAAGTCGCATTGATTGAGATCTTGGGTTACTTAACTGCTCACTCTCATCAGCTGCTTGGCTGCTAGAAAGTAATAACTTGTAACTAGCTGCTGAGTTAGGAAGATCAATCGGAAGCCCAAGTGGGGTATTTGATTTTGTAGCTTGAGCAAAATGTGTCTTTACAATCTTGTCCTCAAGTGATTGATAGCTCATCACAACTAATCGCCCGCCCACACTTAAGG
>JBAWYI010000096.1:0-2373 GCA_037143635.1 Actinomycetes bacterium | reverse complement strand
GTAGTTGATTTTAATGTTCATCGTGATGCAATGGTTTGGCCGATGGTGGCTGCTGGCACATCAAATGATGAGATCACAATTGCCAGATCAATGGCACCGGTCTGGGATTCACAGGAGTTGTAATGGCTATTCACACATTGGCAGTTTTAGTTGAGAACTCACCTGGCGTACTGGCACGAGTTGCCTCCCTATTTTCTCGTCGTGGCTACAACATTGATTCACTAGCTGTTGGACCGACGGAAAATCCAAAGGTTTCTCGAATGACAATTGTTTTAAATTTAGAAGGCCATGCCTTAGATCAGGTGAGCGCCCAATTATTTAAATTAGTAAATGTAATTGGAATCTCTGAGATGAAGGATTCAGATTCTACAAAGCGTGAGATTTTATTGGTTAAGGTGGCAAATACACCGGCTGCTAAAGAGGTTGTGAAAAAGCATGGCGCAGTAATTGCCGATGAGGGCACAAAGAGCATCTCAATTGAGGCGGTTGGCCAATCAAATGAAATTGAAAGCTTACTTGCTGATTTAAAACCACATGGAATTCGAGAGTTAGTTCAATCAGGCTTGGTGGCATTAGAGCGGGGCGAGAGCACTCTGGCAGACCGTACGCTTAGCACCATGGGAACTGCTAACGAGTCAGATCCAAATAGTTCAACCGCTGATTACCAAAATTAACCAACCAACAAACATAAGGAGAAATACAGTGGCAACGATGTATCACGATGAAGATGCAGATCTAGCGATTATCCAATCCAAAAAGGTTGCGGTAATTGGTTATGGATCTCAAGGACATGCGCACGCACTATCCCTACGCGATAGCGGTGTTGATGTTGTAGTTGGTTTGGCTGAAGGTTCAAAATCTCGAGCTAAGGCGGAAGCAGAGGGTCTTAAGGTTGCATCAGTTGCCGATGCAGTTAAAGGTGCCGATGTTGTGATGTTGCTAGCTCCAGATCATGTGCAGCGCCATATTTACAATGATTCAATCGCACCAAATATTAAAGCCGGAGCTGCTCTTTTCTTTGGTCACGGTTTTAATATCCGGTTTGGTTATATCAAGCCACCTGCAAATGTTGATGTTTGTATGGTTGCACCAAAGGGCCCAGGACATTTAGTACGTCGTGAGTATTCAGCCGGACGTGGCGTGCCAGTAATTGTTGCAGTTGAACAAGATGCAACTGGTAATGCTTGGCCAATCACACTTTCTTACGCAAAGGCGATTGGTGGTCTTCGGGCTGGTGGAATCTTGACTACCTTCACTGAAGAGTGTGAGACAGATTTATTTGGCGAGCAATCAGTTCTTTGTGGGGGCGCTTCCCAATTAGTTATGTATGGCTTTGAAACATTAATTGAAGCCGGCTATCAACCAGAGGTTGCCTACTTTGAGTGCTTACATGAGCTAAAACTTATTGTTGATCTTATGTATGAAGGTGGCATTGCAAAACAACGCTGGTCAGTATCTGACACAGCCGAGTATGGTGATTACATTTCTGGCCCACGAGTAATTGATCCAAGCGTTAAAGAAAATATGAAGGCTGTTCTTGCCGATATTCAATCTGGTTCATTTGCACAGCGCTTTATTGATGATCAAGATAAAGGCGCTCCTGAATTTAAATCACTTCGTGCAAAGGGTGAAGCACATCCAATTGAGCAGGTAGGAAGAGATCTGCGCAAGATGATGTCTTGGGTTAAATCAGGTAACAAGGATGATTACAAAGAAGGAAATGTAGCGCGTGGCTAAACCTGTTGTATTAATCGCTGAAGAGTTAAGTCCAGCCACATTAGAGGCGTTAGGACCTGACTTTGAGGTGCGCAATTGCAATGGCGCAGATCGCGCAGAGTTACTTGCAGCCCTTGCTAAAGGTGTGGATGCAGTATTAATTCGCTCTGCCACCAAGATGGATGCCGAAGCAATTGCAGCTGCTAAAAGTTTAAAGGTAATCGCAAGAGCAGGTGTTGGCTTAGATAATGTTGAAATTCCGGCTGCAACTGCAGCTGGGGTAATGGTGGTTAATGCGCCAACTTCAAATATTGTCTCTGCCGCAGAGTTAGCAATTGGATTACTCCTTGCATCTGCCAGATTTATCTCACCAGCACATGCAGCGTTGCGAAATGGCAAGTGGGCACGTTCTAAATACACCGGAGCAGAGTTATTTGAAAAGACGCTAGGAATTGTTGGCTTTGGTCGGATCGGCCAATTAGTAGCAGCCAGAATGCAATCATTTGGCATGGATGTAGTTGCTTATGATCCATATCTACAACCAGCACGGGCGGCCCAACTTAATGTGAAGTTAGTTGAGTTAGATGAGTTACTTAAAGTAAGTGATTTCATAACTATCCACCTACCTAAAACAAAAGAGACCGCTAATTTAATTGG
>JBAWYI010000095.1:0-2398 GCA_037143635.1 Actinomycetes bacterium | reverse complement strand
AAACCAAGCTGGACTAAACGCTCTTGCAGATTACTAACATCATCACCGCGCATTAAGGCGCTTGAGTTGAAAGATAAAACTCGGTCACCTAATTTAAATCTAGCCTCTTCTAAGGCTCGTTTTGTAATATCGTTAATTACACCCGTTGCGGTCAAACCGCGTTCTTGTTGGAATGCTTTAACACCTTGGGTTAATTTTTCATCATATAAATCAGAAGGATTATTTAAAAATCCTAATCTGATTAAAGTATTTGCAATTAATGCAATTGCATCGGAGCGATCACCGGGATTTAACTGATCGCTCATATATTATAGATTTTAATTAAATATTACTTAATATAACTTTCAAGATCTTTAAGTAAAGCTGGCTTTGGTTTAGCGCCAACAATAGTTTTAACAACCTCGCCATTAACAAAAACATTCATGGTTGGAATAGATGAGATGCCATATTTCATTGCAATAGAGCCCTCTTCGTCGGTGTTTAACTTAACAATCTTTAGTTTGTCACCATGCTCATTTGAAATCTCTTCCAAGATTGGCCCAACCGCACGGCATGGACCACACCATTCAGCCCAAAAATCAACTAAAACCGGAGTTGTACTCTTTAAAACAACCGCTTCAAAATCTGCAGTAGTTACCTTTGTAGTTGCCATCTTTTTCTCCCTTTTTCTCTTCGCTTATCTTACTTTTAAATGTATAAATTAATGGCCAGCTAAAAAGCGCTCAGCATCTAAGGCTGCTTGGCAGCCAGAGCCTGCGGCAGTAATTGCCTGGCGGTAGGTGTAATCAACTAGATCACCGCAAGCAAAAACACCTGGAATTTTAGTTTTAGTACTTCGCCCTTCAACCTGGACATATCCATCTGAATTTAGTTCAACCTGGCCAACGACTAACTCACTGCGAGGCAAGTGCCCGATCGCAACAAATAAACCAGTGAAATCCTTAACACTCTCTTCCCCAGTAACAGTATTTTTTAACTTTAAACCAACAACCTTATCTTCCCCTAATACATCAATTACTTCATGGTTAAATAAAAATTCTATTTTTGGATTAGCAGCTGCGCGATCTATCATAATTTTAGAGGCCCTAAATGAATCTCTTCGGTGAATTAAAACTACTTTGCTTGCAAACTTAGTTAAGAAGTTTGCCTCCTCCATTGCAGAATCGCCACCACCAACAACTGCAATTACCTGTTCTCTAAAAAAGAACCCATCACAGGTTGCACACCAAGAAACACCCCGGCCAGATAATCTTTTTTCATTTGGTAAACCAATCTCTTTATACGCAGAGCCCATCGCCAAAATTACCGATTTACTTTTAACAGTATTTCCAGAGCCATCAGTTATCTCTTTTATATCTCCAGTTAACTTCATAGAGACAATGTCATCAGTAATAATTTTTGCATCAAATCGTTCAACCTGCTTGCGCATTGACTCCATTAACTCAGGCCCCATTACACCATCTGCAAAACCTGGAAAATTTTCAACCTCAGTTGTATTCATCAGCGCACCACCGGCGGTAACTGAACCTTCATAAATAATTGGTTTTAATTGGGCGCGGGCGGCATAAATCGCTGCGGTGTAACCAGCAGGGCCAGAGCCAACAATTACTACTTCATTAATCTCACTCACAACTTAAGCCTATTCCCTTCTACCTCTAATTACATTAATCAAAGATGTGACCTCGGTTATTTTTAAAAGCTTGGCGATGAGCAGGTAGAAAACAGCCGATATACCAATAACAATTATTAATTCAATAACATTCCCACCCGGGATTTGATCTCTAATCAGCCAAATTGGCGCAATTACTAATGCAAAAACAGCGGCTAGTTTTAAATAGAAAAGTGCAATAACACCAACTGGCAGATTTATTTTATGTCTACTTATTAAATAGAAAGATATGCCAGTGCCAATAAAGTAGTGAATAGTAAATATTCCAGCCATACCAACCACCACCCACTTAGGAGCTAAGAATTGGGCGGCGATTACCGAAAGAATTACAGATATCAAATTCATAATGAAATTACCTAGTACTTGAGACTTCAAGTTCTCAAATGCATTTAAACCACGCAATAAAATTAAGTTAATACTCACTGGAATAAGCCCCAACGCAAAGGCAGAGAGGGTAAGTCCTAAGTAATTCGCATCATCTGATGAGATTCCAAAATACAAATTATTAGCTATTAATTCACCAAAGGTTAAAAAGATAAAAGCAGCCGGTACTGTAAAAACTCCAACTAGTTTAATTATTGAAGTAAGTGAGGTTGTTATCTGATCAAACTTTTTATCAATCACAAGATTAGATAGTTTTGGAAGTAGGGCGGTAACTACTGAAACCGCGATTATTGAGTGAGGCAATATCAATATCAAATATGCATTTGCATATGGTGTAAAACCAAC
>JBAWYI010000094.1:0-2433 GCA_037143635.1 Actinomycetes bacterium | reverse complement strand
GTGTTCTCACTCCATTGATATGCCTGACCGATATAACTTAAAACCAACATTGCTCGTTGGATCTCAGCCTCACCTTTTAACTTATCAATATTAAATTTAGGAAGGGCCTTAACTTTTGTTCTAAAGGTTGTACTCATTAATAACTTAGGCAGATCCTTACCAAACTGATCCCACTCTTCATTGCCAGCTGATAATGATTGGGCTGGGTCAGTAGATGGTAGGTAACCAAACTCTTCTGTGATTCCATAATCGGCTATTTTTGCTGGTTTCATTTTTCTCCTAAGAAGTAAGGGTGAATTAAAGCATCTAATTTAATTTTTTGTAACCCCATAAAACAATGGATATTTAACGCATAAATAAGGCGTTAAGTCTTTTGGTAGTAATAACTGGTTTAATTGGAATAGACCAAGCATTACTTCCAGCATAATTTTGAAGTGTTGGAACTTGTTGTTGCCAGCTTTTAATGCCGACCATCATTTGGTGAGCAGGAATGCCATTTGATTCAACTAAATAGTACTTGCCATCTTTAAAGACTTTAACTGAGTTTGAAAATGCGGCAAACCCCGGCAAACTAGCTGGATTGAGGGCAGTTGCGCTTGCGACTTCAAAAAAATTACTTAATAATGCCAATCCTGAGACTACTGAGGAAGTTTTTAAGAAATTTCGTCTATCAATTTCATTTAAATGTCTTATCTCATGGTCATGTGACATATCAAACCTTTGGCTTAACTATGTATGAATGAGCTACAGTCATATTTTTTCTTGAAACATCCTTTGGCCTGGCAGCCAAAAAATATTCAACTTTTGCTTGTGATGGAGAAACTGAAACTCTTACATGACCAGAGTTTGCTGCCTTAACCCCAGATTTATATGCACTCTCATTAAACATGGTAAAGGTGTCATCAGCTGGATTTGGCATTGATTGATAAATCAAACCATCTCGCTCTTGTGTACAAAAGATATGATCATGTCCTTGGAAAAATATTGAGACGTTATTTTTAACCATTAAATCATGAATTGGTAGATCCCAGTTTGGGCGTTCTTTAGCGAATGTAGTATTTCCTCCAGGATCTTTGCCTCCCCACTCATAATTGGTGGAAACTTCAACCCCGCCACGACCAGTTCCCATTACATGATGAGCAAATACAAATTTATATTTTGCCTTACTCTCCTGCAATGTTTTCTTTAGCCAGGCATACTGTTCGTCGCCAATTCCAATTGACCAAAGATCTTTAGTTTTGCCATTGTCACTTGCGGCAGATTTATTTGCGCCTTTTGCACCGGGCACCTTTTTCGTCGTGTTTCCTTGATCTTCAGCAACTAAAACTCCAGCCACATTATCAACAACATTTTTTGAATGCCAGTACGGATCTATGGTGACAAATAAAGCATCTGACCAAGTCCAGGCATAGTAATCACGAGGTAATCCAACATTTGCAATTTCACTTGTATCGCCAGAATAAAAAATATCCGGGGCTGGTAGTGGAAAGTATTTTAATCTTGCATTTCCAGCTAAAACGGCTGGATTAGTTTTAGTACCGTCCAATAAATAAGCAGCAGCTTGTTCATGATTACCATTTACCAAAAATATTGGCACTGAATTTCCAGCGGTTGACAGCCAATCCCGGTGAGTTTTATATATCTTCTGAACGCCAGATTGATTGGCACCACCTTTATCAATTAGTGGATCGATACTGAAATCATCACCTAGCAAAATATGAAAATCTGGTTGTTGCTTTGCAATGTTTGCCATAGTGACGTAGTAAAGCTCTGAGTTAAACATCTTTCCAGCCCGTTCTGGATGGGTATCTCCTTGAACTGAAAAACTAAAACTCTCACCGGCAGTGCGTTGAGTCATAAATGATGATTGCTTGCTATAAGAAAAGGAGTTAGAACCTGTATTTTTATATCTAATCCGGTAGTAAATCTTGGTATTTGGTTTTAGAGAAATCAATTCAATTACTGAAGGAGTTTCTGGATTAATTGAAACCTGGTCGGAAATTAACGAGTAACTGCTTTTTGAGTAACTATATTGAACTGATGCGGTTACTTCCTGGGATGAGAGAACACTTATTGCAATTGAATTATTGGTGGGTCTACCCAATATTTGATTAATAACTGGATTTGTTGCACCGAAAGCTCTACCAAGCGAGGTTGATGCAATTGAAGTAACAAATGCGGCCCCGAGTAATGATCTTCGGGAGATTGGATTTTTAGCCCAACTTTTAATTAAATATCTGGAATGCTCCGTCATTTATGAAGAGTAATTAATCTCTCTTTAAATGTCACCCATAACTTGCTTGATATACATTGAGAGATTCCTGTGGATTTGCCAATTCTGAGAGTTCAATAACGTGGGCGGTGAGGGTTTCGACTAGTTTTCCTCATTCAACCATTTCATATATTTACTTTTTCTTGACTTAGCACCCATAT
>JBAWYI010000093.1:0-2475 GCA_037143635.1 Actinomycetes bacterium | reverse complement strand
ATATTGAGATCAGAGTTGGCAGATTTGGTGCATACCTGCAACAAGGCCAGGGGGATGATCGAAAGTTTGCAAATATTCCAGAGCAGATGGCACCTGATGAATTAACACTTCCAGTTGCAATTGAACTACTTGCTAAACCATCGGGTGAGCGAAAGTTAGGAACCGATCCAGAGACCGGCTTAGAAGTTATCGCTAAGTCAGGGCGCTTTGGTGCTTACATCACCGAAGTTTTTCCGGAGGAGATTGTTGAGGAGGGTGCTAAAAAGAAGAGAAAAAAGAAGGATGCACCAAAGCCAAAGACTGCTTCCCTGCTTTCAACTATGTCACTAGACACCGTTGATCTTTCCGATGCGCTACGTTTGTTATCTCTACCAAGATCCTTAGGTTCATATCAAGATGAAATAATTACTGTTCAAAATGGTAGATACGGTCCATATATGAAACATGGCGCAGATTCACGAACGCTAACAAGTGAAGATCAATTATTTTCAATTGGTTTAGAAGAAGCGATTGAGATCTATAAACAACCAAAGGTTAGAAGACGCGGTGTTGCAAAACCTCCACTTAAAGAATTGGGTAAGGATCCACAAACAGAACGTGAAGTAATTGTTAAAGATGGCAGATTTGGTGTTTATGTTACAGATGGTGAAACAAATGCAACACTGCGCCGAGGAGACGCGGTTGAGTTATTAACATTAGAAAGAGCACTTGAATTATTAGCAGGCCGTCGTGCTTGGGAGATTGAAAATCCTGGCGGTTCAAAGAAGAAGGGTAAGAAGGCGAAGAAAAGTGCACCGACTTTGACTGAGAAAACAGTTAAGGGTGCTGGTGCTAAAAAGAAGGCTAAAAAAGCTGCAACAGGTGTTGGTAAGGCCATTTAGTGGTGGTAAAAAAAGAGTACGACCAAATAATTATTGGTGCTGGAATTGTTGGAATCTCACTCGGTTTAGCGCTACTTGAACGAGATCCAAATAGAAACGTATTAGTAATTGATAAAGAGGAAAAACCTGGGGTTCACGCCAGTGGGCGCAACTCTGGAGTACTACATGCAGGCTTTTATTACTCACCTGATTCACTAAAGGCAAAGTTTTGTAGGTTAGGAAACTTAGAGCTTAGAAAGTTTTGCAAAGAAAATAACCTGCAAATTTTAGAAACCGGAAAAGTTGTAGTTTGCCAAGACAAGAAAGATGTTGCCCGCCTTGAAGAGCTATATCGAAGAGGTGTGGCTAACGGAGTAAACATTGAAATTTTAGATTCTAAAGATTTAGACAAGGTAGAGCCAGCAGCCCAAACAGTTGATAAATTTATATGGTCTCCGACTACAGCTGTAGGTAACCCAAAGGATGTAATAAAAAAACTAGCTGAAGAATTTACTAAATCTGGCGGTAGTTTTTTGTTCAATACCCAAGTTGAGTTGATTGAAAAAGATAATGAAGTTTTAGTAATCACTAAGCAAGAAACTTATAGTGCAAAATCAATTATCAATTCAGCTGGTGCATATGCGGCTGATCTAGCAAAGCAAGTAAATATAGGAGCAGAGTATGTGTGCTTGCCATTTTTAGGCGCGTACAAGAAATCAAAATTACTTTCAGTAAATCCCAAAAGACTTGTTTACCCGGTGCCTAATCCGGTCAATCCATTTCTAGGCGTTCATACAACCATAACTTTAAACAACGAGATAAAGATTGGACCAACAGCGCTTCCAGTAATAGGCAAAGAGCAATACAAACTAACTGAAGGATTCAACCTCAAAGAACTTGTTGAGTTTTTTACTTCATCCACAGCGCTATTAAAATCTGATTCAGTCGACTTAATAGGTTTGGCAAAAGAAGAAGCTTTAAAACTATTTAAAAAACCATTATTGAAAAGAACGAGAAAACTTTCTAATTCTTTAGATTCAAATACTGATTGGGTTAAATACCCATCTGGAATAAGAGCTCAAATTATTAATACTAAAACTAAAGCAATTGAGATGGATTACATTGTAAAGTCAGACAAAAATGTAGTTCATATATTAAATGCTGTCTCACCAGGCTGGACAAGTGCTATCCCATTCGCACGGTGGGTTGTGGAAAATCAACCTCTACTGGCATAAGAGATACCCTTAAGCCATGTCTTTGCCATTTCCAGCGGCCCCCGCGCAATCTGAATCAAGAAGTGTGCTTGCGATTCCAGCATTTAGAAAACTTTGGCAAGCAATGGCATTCTCATCTTTTGGCGATTGGTTAGGTCTGCTGGCTTCTACTGCACTTGCCCAGCAATTAGCAGGCGGTGATTATGCAAAGGCAAACTTTGCCATTGCTGGAGTATTTATTGTCCGATTACTTCCGGCAGTAATTCTTGGGCCATTTGCTGGGGTAATTGCAGATAGATTTGATCGCAGAAAATTAATGATTGTCTGTGACATCTTAAGATTTTCCCTTTATCTTTCAATTCCAATTGTTGGTAATTATTTTTGGTTGTATACCGCATCAA
>JBAWYI010000092.1:0-2529 GCA_037143635.1 Actinomycetes bacterium | reverse complement strand
ACAAAGATTCCGCCCACTGCAATTAGAGCTAAAACGATTGCGATGCTTTTTAAAGCGCCATCAGCCATATCTCCAATGATAACTGTGGATAAGCAGGGCTCGCTAAATGAGCGCCTAATCTCGCGCCCCTTCCCCTTTTTAACCTTTCTGTCGTAACCTTTGCCAACTCTCACAACCGTGAGACCTTCATCCAACGGATCGTCGGGTACGTACCTACCCGGAAGAAGGAGTGCTAACCATGGCCTCAGTTGTATTCAAACAAGCATCACGAATCTATCCCGGAACAACAAAACCTGCGGTAGATAAATTAGATCTCACAGTTAATGATGGTGAGTTTCTTGTATTAGTCGGACCTTCTGGTTGCGGTAAATCAACATCACTTCGTATGTTGGCAGGCCTCGAAGAGATTGATACTGGATCGATTTTTATCGGTGATAAAGATGTAACAAATGTTGCACCTAAAGATCGCGATATTGCAATGGTCTTTCAGTCATACGCCCTCTACCCACATATGTCAGTTGCTGAAAATATGGGTTTTGCTCTAAAAATTGCTGGCGTTGCAAAAGAAGAACGCGATCGCCGAGTTTTAGAGGCTGCAAAATTATTAGATTTAGAGGATTACTTAGATCGCAAACCTAAAGCACTTTCTGGTGGTCAACGCCAGCGGGTAGCTATGGGACGAGCAATTGTGCGCGAACCACAAGTTTTCTTAATGGATGAGCCATTATCAAACTTAGATGCAAAACTTCGTGTTGCAACTCGTACCCAAATTGCAGCCCTGCAACGCCGCCTTGGAATTACTACGGTTTATGTAACCCATGATCAGGTAGAAGCGATGACAATGGGTGATCGAGTAGCTGTTCTTAAAGATGGCTTACTACAACAGGTTGATACCCCAAGAAATCTTTACGAAAAACCACAAAATGTTTTCGTAGCTGGCTTTATTGGCTCACCTGCGATGAACCTTTTAACTGCATCAGTATCTGGTGGAAAGGCAATGCTAGGAAATCTTGGAATTGCAGTCCCATCATCTGCTGGCGCATCAGTAACAGTTGGAATCAGACCAGAGGGTTTAATTCCAGCATCAACTGGCTTTGAGGTAGCAGTTGAGGTAGTTGAAGAGTTAGGTTCAGATGCTTATGTCTACGGCAAACCTGTTGATAAGGCATTGAAGTTTGCTAACACCACCGAGGAGCTTGGCCAAGTAATTATTAGATGGGATCCAAAGAATCCACCTAAGGCCGGGCAAACTGTAACTGTTGGTGTTAACCCTGATGTAGTTCATCTATTTGATGCAACATCTGGTGCTCGAATAAATTAATTCCTAATTAAAAAAGCCCCACTCAATTTGAGTGGGGCTTTTTATTTTAACTCTTAAGCCATCGCCTTCTTTAAATTATCATCAATCGCTGCTAAAAACTCCTGGGTATTAAGCCAAGGTGCATCTTTGCTTATCAATAGCGCAAGATCCTTTGTCATTTTTCCACTTTCAACAGTTTCAATACATACCCGCTCTAAAGTTTTTGCAAACTCAGCCACCTTAGGAGTGTTATCTAACTTTGCGCGATGTGCTAAACCTTGTGTCCAGGCAAATATTGATGCAATTGGATTAGTTGATGTTGCCTTGCCAGCTTGGTGATCTCTGAAGTGACGAGTAACTGTGCCATGGGCTGCTTCTGCTTCAACAGTTTTACCATCTGGTGACATTAGAACTGAGGTCATAAGACCGAGTGAACCATAACCTTGGGCAACGGTGTCAGATTGAACATCACCATCATAATTTTTACATGCCCAGATATAACCACCCTCCCAGCGAAGTGAGGTTGCCACCATGTCATCAATTAATCGGTGATCATACTCAAGTTTGTTCTTATCAAATTCAGTCTTAAACTCTTTCTCAAATACTTCAGCAAAGATATCTTTAAACCTGCCATCGTATGCTTTAAGAATTGTGTTTTTAGTTGAAAGAAATACTGGATACTTTCTTACCAATCCATAATTAAATGTTGCTCTTGCAAAATCACGGATTGAATCATCTAGGTTATACATCGCCATCGCCACACCAGATGATGGGAAATCAAAGACATTAAACTCCATTGGCTTTGAACCATCTTGGGGTGTGAAGGTAACGGTTAGCTTGCCAGCACCTGGTACTAGGAAATCTGTGGCTTTATATTGATCACCAAATGCATGACGGCCAATCACAATTGGCTTTGTCCAGTGTGGAATTAACCGTGGTACATTCTTAATAATAATTGGCTCACGGAAAATTACTCCACCTAGAATATTTCGAATAGTTCCATTTGGTGATTTCCACATTTGCTTCAAATTAAACTCTTTAACCCGGGCCTCATCCGGAGTAATAGTTGCGCACTTAACTCCAACGCCATGCTTTTGAATTGCATGGGCTGAATCAATAGTCACCTGATCATTAGTTTTATCGCGGTATTCAATCCCTAAGTCGTAGTACTCAAGATTTATATCTAAGTAAGGAAGGATTAAAGAATCTTTGATGAACTGCCAGATAAT
>JBAWYI010000091.1:0-2544 GCA_037143635.1 Actinomycetes bacterium | reverse complement strand
GTTGCCTTTGCAATCTTTCCACCAGCATGATCTACTAAAAATATAACGGTACTCAAGCCAGCCTCTTCTCAACTAAAAACTCAACTAGCTTTTCTCCGCCACTGCCCTCGTCAGTTAATTTAATTCCAGCTCCTCTAGCTGGCCGAGGAAGTGCATCCTTAACTGTGCTCCATGCTGCAGATGAACCAACATTTGAAGCAGCAAGGCCAGTATCTGCAAGTGACATGGTGGTAATTGTTTTCTTCTTTGCCGCCATGATTCCCTTAAAGGATGGATACCTTGGCTCATTAATCTTCTCAATTACCGATAAAACTGCTGGAAACTTTGCACTCATTACTTGATTACCAAACTCAGTAATTCTTTCAATTTCAACTGAATTTACAGCTGGGTCGACCTTAACTTTTCCAGCAAATGTTAACTGCGCCCAAGCAAGACGTTCGGCAAGCATCGCCGGCACCACACTCATTCGGGCATCTGTGCTCTCAGTTCCGCAAAGCACTAAATCATAATTACCTTTTTTAATTACCTCAGCTAAAACTAAAGATGTAGCGAGCGCATCAGATCCAGCTAAAGCTGGATCACTAATCAATATTGCATCATCTGCGCCCATTGATAGTGCTTTTCTAATCGCTTCCGTAGCACGCTCTGGTCCCATTGAAATTAAAGTAATTGAATGACCACTGCCCTCACCAGCCTCTTTAGTTGGTGAGTTTGCCTCCACAATTCGCAGCGCCTCTTCAACTGCATACTCATCTAAATCATTTAAAACTGCGTCAACGCTGGCACGATCTAATACTCCGGCTGACATTTTCTTCTCAGCCCATGAGTCTGGTACCTGCTTAATGCAGATCGCGATTTTCATATTCATATGTTACTCGGCGGTATAAGGCTTTACCTACTCTTTAC
Organism: Actinomycetes bacterium; assembly: GCA_037143635.1. Taxonomy (GTDB): domain Bacteria; phylum Actinomycetota; class Actinomycetes; order Nanopelagicales; family Nanopelagicaceae; genus Nanopelagicus. The sequence continues at coordinate 1,638 of JBAWYI010000091.1, read as the reverse complement.
CGACACTTAACCTAAAGGGCTCCTTTAGGCTTTCTAAATTACGCACCCTACTCATATGAGAGTAGCCGTAGTTACTGAATCCTTCTTACCCAATATAAATGGGGTAACCAACTCAGTACTACGCGTCTTAGAACATCTGTCAGCTAGTGGTGATCAAGCATTAGTTATTGCGCCCGCATCTGAAAATATGCCAACTGAGTATGCCGGCCATCCAGTAAAAGCTGTGCCCGTAATCCCAACTCAAAATTTTCTACCAACCGGCATGCCGCTGGGTTTGCCGCAAAAACGAATTCAACATTTACTAGATGGTTTTTCACCAGATGTAATCCACCTAGCCTCACCATTTGCACTTGGTTCATATGCAAACAAGATGGCTAAGAAACTAGATATTCCAACCGTTTCTATTTATCAGACAGATTTGGGTGGATTTGCTAAACAGTATGGATTTGGAATTGCGCAAAGCTCGCTGCAAAAGATTTTATATAAAATCCACTCCCAAACTGATCGAACCCTTGCGCCATCAACATCTGCCTGCCTAGATCTTCATTTAGCGGGAGTCCCAGAGGTTTATTTATGGCGAAGAGGAGTTAATACTGAGTTATTTAATCCCAACAAAAGATCTGCCACCCTTCGGGATACTTGGAAAAACGGGGATCAAAGTAAAATTATTGTCGGCTTTGTTGGTCGGCTTGCGCAAGAGAAACGTGTCTCAGATCTTAAAGCGCTACAAAGTAATCCAAATATCCAATTAGTAATTGTTGGTGATGGCCCACACCGCCATAAACTTGAGCAACAACTGCCTGGTGCGCTCTTTTTAGGATTTAAAGGTGGCGAAGAGTTGGCACAAATTTATGCCAGTTTTGATTTATTTATTCACCCAGGGCCAAATGAAACCTTTTGCCAAGCAGTTCAAGAAGCACTTGCCTCTGGAATTCCATCAATTGTTCCTCGCACTGGTGGTCCAGCAGATCTAGTTGCCCACGGCCGCACTGGTTATGTAATTGATATTTTTAATGCGGTGCAACTAAATCAAACTGTAAATCTTCACCATGAACGAACTGATCGCAAGCAAATGAGAATTGCTGCCCGCGATAGTGTTTCTATGCGCACCTGGAATCGGATTAATAATGAGCTAAAAGCACATTACCAAGATGTAATAAATCAAAAGAAGAGTACAAAGATCAGTGAAATAGGTGTGGCATGAGAATTGTGCATATCGCAAACTTTTATGGTCCAAGCTCAGGCGGAATTAAAACTACCTTGCATGAGTTAGGTCGGGGCTACCTTAAGTACGGGCATGAGTTTATTTATATTGTGCCAGGACCTAGGTATATGAAAGAGCAGACTCCATTTGGCTTAAAAATTAGTTTGCCAAGCTTTACTCTGCCAGCTAGTGGTGGATATCAGATTATCCGCAGCAACAAACAACTATTAAATCTGCTTGAGTTTTTAAATCCAGATCGAGTTGAGGTTTCTGATCGATTTACCCTACTTAAGGTGGGCCGATGGGCAAAACAACATAAGGTTGCCAGCTTAGTTTTCTCGCATGAGACCTTAAATGGTTTGGTAAGAAAGTACGCACCATTTGTTCCAGCCTCGATTAGAAATAAGTTTGTCAATTGGCACAACGCCCGCCTT
>JBAWYI010000090.1:0-2584 GCA_037143635.1 Actinomycetes bacterium | reverse complement strand
ACAACAAAATCAGATCCACTTACTTTTTGTTCAATCTTTTTTCCGTTAACTCCACTTGCAGAGATTTGCACATTTATTTTATCGCCAGAAAAGGTTAAAGTTGGCCTTGATCCCGTTAAGTTAATACTCCATTTGTGTAATTCATCAGCCCCAGTTGCCCAGGCAATTTCTTTACTCTTACCAAAAGTAAGTTCAGTTAATACTGAGGCAAGAATAGGTTGGTCAGAATCAATAATTATAGAAAAGGGTTGATTAACCGGTGCAAAAGTTAATGGAATATTAATAACTTTTTGGCTCTTAACATCAAATTGAGATAAACCTTCTGGTATAAAGTTTCCATCATTAGAATTTATTGTTACATCTACATTCGCATCTATGCTTCCAGGAATCAATAACCTGAGTGTGTGTGAAACAGAATTACTTTGAGATATAAGTTTGTCAGTTAAGCCAGTAATCCCGGCAATCGTTACTTGCTTACTAGCGGCTGCAACCGGTGCAACAAAATCTGCACCAAGAGATTTAAGTCCTTTTTTTCGCTCGTCAAACAAATAAGAACTTACTCGTCCAGCTTTAGTCTTAACTGCTATAACAATCATCTCTTCACCGGGCGCAAGTGAATCAACTGAAATCTTACTTGTTGAGTTCTGGGCTATAGCAATGTTTTTAGGTTCAAGTAAACCATTAGGTGTATAGATTTCAATGTCCACAATTGACTCACTAAAACCACTATTAACAATATATAAAATTGATTTACTTGTGAGTGCGCCAGAGCCACCAACAAACCATTGTTCCCCATTACTCACCGAACATGGGACTACCGACTTCCATCCGCTATTTGCAAATGTTAAAGCTGTGCCTGAATTTCCTTCAACTAACAGGGCATCATTTGTTAATGCAACAACACTACTTTTACCTGAACTTAAATTCTTACTTCTCCCGTCAATTAATCTTCTACTAATTTTTGAATTGGTCAGTGCTGCTATTGATGGAATTTTATTACCAATTGCTGGGCAAACTGTTGCTGGATAACTTGAAGTTAATTTCACCTGTTGGGTCCGAGTAGGCGCATGATATGCAAGCATTGCAAGAATCAATAAAATCAATGGAAATGCAATTACATTCCATCGGAATTTGAATCGAAAATTACTCAAATTAATCGGAGTTATTTTCATATTAGTTCCTCAAGTGGAACTTCTTTACGCCTTCTACCGGCAGGTAAAGCCAAAACAATTGCTGACAGGATGACAATTAGCTGGATTGAAATCCAAGCACGTCGATTCGTACCATCATGAATTAGAGAAATATTACCTTTATTTGGTATTTTAAAGACTGGTAATCCAAATTGATTTTGTTCTACTTTAATTAATTTGCCATCTAGAAGTAAATGCCAAGCTTTGTCATATTTTTCAGCCAAAATAACTACACCATTAGACGGAACGTAAGCTGATGAGGATTTGTCACTAGAGTTCATTGGAAAGTATTGACCATTAATGTCTTGATATGTAACTCTGGCATGAGAGTTATTCACTTTCCAAACCACACCATCTTTAGTTGCTGAACTGCGAGTAAAACCACCAATTCCGTCAATTGTTCTAACCAATCCAGCATCTGCTGGATTTTTCATATATACATATTGAATTCCATAAAAACCTAGAACTTGGCTACTAGTTGCACCGACGCCGTTTACTAAGTTAACAATAGCTTTATGAACTTGCTCTGGAGTGCTACTTGCAACATCAGCATTGCCAAGCTGAAGATCTCCACCTCGAGTTACGAAATATTGTAATTGTTCTGGACTTTTACGGATTACCAAAGTTTTTGGTTTTTCATTTGTAGAGGCCAAGTCTGTTATGAATGCTGGAATAATTTGTTCTTGGTTTGCCCTAACTAATGAATTAGCACCTACCGTAGTAGTCCAAGTTGTCATTGCAACCATTGAACCAATTGTAATTAGTGCAGTTAGGGCTGAAAAAATATGTCGGTAACCAAAATTAGATCTTCTCAGCTGCGGTAAAATTCGCTCAGCAATTGCAAAAAGAGATAGAAGGGTAAGTATCTGAGCAAAAATAATTAATGGCCCACTCCAAATTCTTTGAGCACCATTACTATTTCCCTCAATGTAATAAGAACTTAAAGTGGCAGAAATTGCGATCGCAAGTAGTGCTATCTTGGCCGATTTTCGCTGGTCATAGGAAATCAAACTAATTATTAAATAAAGAATAAATGGTGCACAGATAAGTAAGGCTGGTGAGCCAGCCCCGCCCGGATTAAAAAGTAATACGGAGATCTGATCACCTGACTGCGTTGAAAGTCCAGGCTCGCGCAGTGCTGTAATCGGGTGACGAATCAGATTTATTGAGTTAGGTATATTCATTAAAAATGGAGTAAGCAAAAGCGCAAATCTCTTTTTAAATTCTTCATTATTTAAGTTATTAACTATCTCTTGCAATTTAGTACTTTTCCAGTTATCTGTATTCACATATAAATAGGTCAAAATTGATATCTGGAAAAATACCCATCCAGAGAGAAATAGTGGCGAAAATGCAGATGCAATTCCGGCCAGTAGGGCAATCGAATAGATTTT
>JBAWYI010000089.1:0-2587 GCA_037143635.1 Actinomycetes bacterium | reverse complement strand
GATCTAGATAGGTTTAATACATGAGCACTCACTCCGCCTTTGCTGAGGTCAATCAAAGAATTGCGCAAGCGGGTGAGATTTTAAATATTGATAAAGGCGTGATTCAAGCGATCAGCGCCTGTGAGCGCGAGGTAGTAATTTCAATTCCACTTCACCGTTCCACTGGGATTGATGTATTAACTGGATACCGCGTGCAACACTCAAGTGCTAGAGGACCGAGAAAAGGTGGAATTAGATTTCACCAAGATGTGGATCTAGATGAGGTGCGCGCCTTAGCTTCCCTTATGACTTGGAAGACTGCGTTAATTGATGTGCCATTTGGTGGCGCCAAAGGCGGTGTAACTGTTGATGCTTCAAAGTTATTACCGCTTGAAAAAGAGGAGGTAATTAGAAGGTGGACTAGAACATTAATAAATGTCTTAGGACCAAACCGAGATATTCCAGCTCCGGATATGGGAACAGATTCACAAACTATGGCATGGCTAATGGATGAGTTTCACCGGCTGGAAGGTTTTCAACCTGCTTGTGTGACTGGCAAACCGGTTGGTTTATTTGGCGCAGCAGGGCGGGAAGAGGCAACTGGTCGGGGTGTTGCCCAGATTGCAGCTGCTACGTTGAAAGAGAATGATAAAAAAGTAAAGGGGGCAACAGTTGCTATTCAAGGATTTGGCAATGTTGGCCGCTATACCGCTGTAGTTTGTCAAGAGTTAGGTATGGATGTGATTGCGATCAGTGATGTAACTGGTGGTATTTATGATAAAAAAGGAATTGATATTAAATCAATCTTTGATGTAAAAAACCTTGGTGAGGTAAAAAGTGATAATCGAATTGGCGCCTCAGATGTACTTGAGGTGGAGTGTGATCTACTAATTCCAGCTGCCCTAGGTGGGGTAATCAATGAAAAGAATGCGGACAAAATTAAGGCAGATTTTATAATTGAAGGTGCTAATCAGCCGATAACAACGAGTGCTGATGAAAAACTTAAGGCAATGGGGGTTTTGATTGTGCCAGATATTTTGGCAAATAGTGGTGGCGTAATGGGCTCCTACTTTGAGTGGACCCAAAATATTCAACAATTCTCTTGGCCAATTGAGAAGTTCCGCAAAGAGTTAGATGAGCGAATGGAGCTCGCCTTCATCAATGTTCACAAAGTTGCCAAGAAATATAAGGTAGATCTTCGTACTGCAGCTTTTATTGTGGCAGTTGGCCGAGTTTCCTCCGCCTTTAGCGTTAGAGGCTCGCTAGTTTAAGCTTTATACCGCTGATATGAAGCATTGATCTCATCCTCTGCCGCCTTTTGATCCACCCAATCCCCACCATGAACTACCTTATTTGGTTCTAGTGATTTATAAACTTGAAAAAAGTGCTTTATCTCTTCCAGTTCAAAGGTTGGCAGATCCTTTATATCGGTTAGGTAATCCTTGCGGATATCACCGGCGGCAACACAAAGTAATTTGTCATCGCCCCCTGCCTCATCACTCATGCGCAACATGCCAATTGCGCGGGCTGAGACCACACAACCTGGAAAGGTTGGTTCATCAAGCATTACTAATGCATCAAGTGGATCACCATCTAATGACAATGTGTTTTCAACAAAGCCGTAATCATATGGATAACGAGTTGAGGTAAATAACATTCGATCTAATCTAATCTGTCCAGTTTCATGATCGATCTCGTATTTATTTCTAGAGCCTGCCGGAATCTCAATTACTACATCAAAGATCATCGGTTTCATTTATTACTCCTTGATGTTGTTGGAAACTCTTTGCCAAATCAGTGGGGTGAGCGACGGGGCTCGAACCCGCGACATCCCGGACCACAACCGGGTGCTCTACCAGCTGAGCTACGCCCACCATGTTTGTGCGAGGGTAATGATACGGCAAATACCAAGTGATTATTTATACCTATTTATTACTGCGGTATTACCGCTTGGATACTGCGTGATCTAGGGAAGAAAGATTGCGCTGCGGTAGTAATCAAGCTCTGCAATTGAGTCTCTGATATCACCTAACGCCCGGTGGTTACCATCTTTAGCCGGGGCTGAGAAGTAGGTTTTTGGGTGCCACCTTCTAGCTAACTCTTTAATAGTTGAAACATCAATTGTTCGATAATGCAGATACTTATTTAATAGGGGTAAATCTCTGGCAATAAAGGCGCGGTCAACATAGACCGAGTTTCCGGCCAGTGGAGATTTTCCTTCCGCAGGTGCGTATTTTTTAAGGTAGGTGATGATTGCCTGATCTGCTTTTTCAAGAGTGGTGCCATTTGGGATCTCATTGATAAGGCCAGATTTAGTATGCATATCTATTACAACCTGTTGCATATTTTCTAATTTGGCTGGATCACATTTAATAACTAGATCAACACCCTCACCTAAAACATTTAATTGAGCATCGGTGACTAAAACTGCAATCTCAACTAGAGCATCACTTTGGATATCAAGCCCGGTCATCTCACAATCGACCCAGATTAGGTTTGGCAGATCCGCGCTCATATGCGCTAACCCTAACCGCAACTTGAAGTAATTCACCTTCCGTTAACCTAGGCGCCACCGCACCTCTACCCAATTGTGAGGCTTTTTGAGCAT
>JBAWYI010000088.1:0-2618 GCA_037143635.1 Actinomycetes bacterium | reverse complement strand
GTTAGGCGTAGATCATTATCACTTGCAAACTGATCAGCGGTTAAAACTCCGTCAGCTGCTGCCAAGCGTGGAGTTGCAACTCCCCCAACTGCCTTAGCTGGAGTTAAACCTCGATCCATTGCATCTAAATTCTCTTTAATTACCTTAAGTGGCAAGTATTGATCCCGTTGAGCAAGAAGCACAAAGCGCAATCTTTCTAGATCATTAGTTGTAAATTTACGATAACCACTTGGTGTGCGTTGAGGCTCAATCAAACCCTCTGACTCTAAAAATCTGATCTTTGAGATTGTGATATCAGTAAATTCGGTACGAAGTCTGGTTAAAACTTCACCTATGCTTAAATAAGCTCTTGCTGGTACGGCCATTACTTATCACCTACAAACAAAGTCAGGTGATACTTTCCTATTTGTACTTCATCCCCTGGATTAATCTTAGATTCTCTTACTGCAACCGCATTTACGTAAGTTCCGTTCAAGCTGCCAAGATCTTTAACTGTATAACCGTCTGATTTCGAAAATAAAGCATGAGATCTTGAAACTGTGATGTCATCTAGGCAAATTTCATTATTAATATCTCGACCAACCTTAGTTTCAGCTGAATCAAGAAGATATCGTCCACCAATTCCCGCCCCACTTAGCACTAATAAAATGCCAACATTCTTTGGCAGTTTATTAACTACGTCTTGTTGATCAGCGGAGAGTGATTTATATAGATCATCAGCCTTAACAGATGTAGGAATTGCCCTTAACTGGCGGAGATTGAGGGTTGAGGTAAGGTCATTAGGCGGTGATGCTTTATCGGCCATGACTCCCCCAGCAGTAGTGAACTTAAACTATAGGCTGACACTATTGCCTTTCGTAGGGTGCGGTCAAGCCGTTAAATCCTCATATTCCCGCGCAGAAAGTAGGGTTTCAGAGAGTTTGTCACCTAAAATTTCAATCTCAGCGATCCAACCATCTCCATATGGATCAGAGTTGATCGTTTCTGGATTGGTATCTAATTTTTTATTGATTGCAACAACTTTTCCAGAAATCGGAGCATATATTTCAGATACTGATTTAGTGGATTCTACTTCACCACATACAGAGTTGGCAGAAACCACTGCATCTGCCTTTGGCAGTTGAATATAAACAATGTCACCGAGAGCTGCTTGAGCAAAATCGGTGATACCAATACGAAATTTAGTAGGAGTTAATTCCTGCACCCACTCATGCTCTTTGGTGTAGCGCAGAGTATCTGGAACCTTTGACATTATTTCCCCCTAATAACTGCACTCGGTCTTAATCCTTTGAAAAGATATTGCATGCCAGTGTAAAAGTATAGTGCTACACCCCAAATAGCAAAGGCCCATCCAAGGATATAACACCAGGATCCAACTACATTTGCATCTTTTAGAAGTAAGAAAGGAAAGGCGTAAAGAAGATTAAACGTAGCTGCCTTGCCCAAGTATGTCACCTCAATATATGGGATCTTTCGGATTTTTTGGTATAAAACAACTAACAGCAGAATTAAGTCCCGAACAATAATCGCAATGACTAATGACCACGGCAGATAATCTCTACTTGCCAACGCCAAAATAACTGCGCCGATATAAAGCCGATCAACCGTTGGATCGAATTTGGCGCCAAACTCTGAAGTTTGATTAAGAGCTCTGGCTATCTTGCCGTCCAAATAATCAGTTACTCCTCCAAGGACAATGACGATAAAACTAAGTACTGGTTGATCTGCAACAAGAAAAAGGTAGAGAAAAAGTGGAACGCCTAAGGCCCGGAGCAAAGTGAGCGTATTTGGAATATTAATCATTATCACGATCCTTTAGCTTTACCGCTACTTCAATCGGAGTTCCATCAAAGCCAAACTCCTCCCGCAGGCGCCTTTCAATAAACCTTCGATAAGCATTCTCTAAAAAGCCGGTAGCAAAGACCACAAACTTTGGAGGGCAGGTGCCGGCTTGGGTGGCAAACTTAATCTTAGGTTGTTTGCCAGATCTAACTGGTGGCGGATTGCCGCCCACTAATTCCCCTAAGAAAGCATTTAACTTTGCGGTTGGAATTCTCTTCTCCCAATTTGTTAGCGCAGTTCGAAGTGCCGGTGCTAGGCGATCTCGATGCCAACCAGTTTTGGCTGAAAGATTTACCCGCTGGGCCCAGGGATATCTTTCCAATTGTCTTTCAATCTCTTTATCTAATACCAGTTGGCGTTCTTCATCCACTAAATCCCATTTATTCATAACGATTACTAAAGCTTTACCTGCTTCATCTGCCATGCTAACAATTCGAATGTCCTGTTCAGTAAGGATTTGGGATGCATCAAAAATAACTAAGGCAACCTCAGCACGCTCTAATGCAATCTGAGTTCGAAGGGATGCGTAGTAATCAGTTCCACTTGCTTGATGTGCTCGTCTTCTAATTCCAGCGGTGTCGATAAATCTCCAAGTTGATCCACCAAACTCAATTAACTCATCAACTGCATCTCTAGTAGTTCCCTCTGCATCATCTACTAAAACTCTAGGAGATCCAGCTAAAACATTAAGTAAACTTGATTTACCAACATTAGGACGGCCAACTAAAGCCACTCTTCGAAAACCATCATCTACTTGTTCAGAACCAACCTCAGGT
>JBAWYI010000087.1:0-2619 GCA_037143635.1 Actinomycetes bacterium | reverse complement strand
AATGCTGATCTAGTAAATATCATTGCAAATCTTGAATTAAAGAAGGATAAAACAGTATTGCCTGCTGGCAAATTACAAGAGGCATTTCGTATTTCACACGCGGTTGCTGAGATTACAAATGTGGCACCAAGTGCGCGCCAGCCATATGTAGGAACCTCTGCCTTTGCTCACAAAGCAGGGCTCCATGCATCTGCAATCAAGGTAGATCCAATGATGTATCAACATGAAACCCCTGAATCAGTTGGCAATGACATGCGAATGTTGGTCTCTGAGATGGCAGGCCGGGCTTCAATCGAACTTAAATCAGCAGAGCTTGGAATTGATTTAGGTGGTGATAAAGATTTGATTGGTCGAGTAGTTGAAAAGGTTAAAGATCTTGAAGGCAAAGGTTTCACTTTTGAAGCAGCTGATGCTTCATTTGAATTACTACTTCGCACGCAAGTTTTAGGTAAGAGGCCAAGTTTTTTCACCATTGAAGATTGGCAAACCACAGTTCACCAAGATGAATCTGGCAAAGTAACCTCAAAGGCAACTGTGAAGATAAATGCAAAGGGTGAAACAATTTCAGCCCAAGGTGTTGGAAATGGTCCAGTTAACGCAATTGATAACGCACTTCGTAGTGGCCTTGAGAAATTTTATCCAGAGCTTTCAAAACTTGAGTTAACTGATTACAAAGTTCGTATTTTAGAAGGCCGTCTTGGCACCGGGGCGGTAACTAGAGTTTTGGTTGAAACCAGTGATGGAAATGGTGAGTGGAGCACAGTTGGCGTTCATGAGAACGTAATTGCCGCCTCAGCAATGGCATTAGATGACGCGGTTACCTATGGCTTACTAAGGCAGGGACGCAAACCCGAGTAATCTGCTAGTCATGTCCGCCGCCCTAATTACCCAGTATGAAGAGCACTTGGCGTTGGTTAGAAATTTATCTGATAACTCAATTCGGGGATATGTAACAGATTTAGAATCTTTTCTTAAACATATGGAGAAGATGGGAATTGTTGAGTTTAATCAATTAGAAATTGAGCACATTCGCTCCTGGCTGGCTAATTTACAAACCACAGGAGTTGCAAGATCAACTTTGACTAGAAGAATTGTTTCAATCAGAGCTTTCACAAATTGGGCCGCAGCAAATGGTTGGTTAAGCTCTGATTTAGGAGTAAACCTTGCAGTTCCTAAACCACATAAAGTATTGCCTGAGGTTTTAAATGTTGAGGATGCTGCCACAGTATTAAAAGCACTTGAGGTTAAGTGTGTTGAGGAGCCAAGTGCAATTAATTTACGTGATTTAGCATTGGTGGAGGTTTTATATAGCTCAGGCATTCGTGTTTCAGAGCTTTGTGGTTTAAATCTTGGCGATATTGATCGAAGTAGAAATACCTTAAATGTAATTGGTAAAGGAAATAAGCAGCGAGTTGTACCAGTGGGGTTGCCGGCGGTTAGAGCAATTGAGAGTTACTTAAAAAATGCAAGGGGTGAGTTTGTAAATCAAAGCTCACAAGATGCACTCTTTTTGGGATCGCGTGGAAAAAGAATTGATCAAAGAACAGTTCGAGAGGTTGTTTATGAGGCGATGAAGGCGGTTGGTTCAGACATGGGACCACATGGACTTCGCCACTCTGCTGCAACTCATTTACTGGAAGGCGGGGCAGATCTTAGAACTGTGCAGGAGATATTAGGACATGCATCTTTAGCTACAACTCAGATCTACACCCATGTGTCTCCAGAGCGTTTGCAATCTGCCTACAAACAAGCACACCCAAGGGCGTAGTTTGTGAAGGTTGACTTACCAAGTGCGTTTGCGCAATTAGAGAGCCGAATAAAATCTCAAAGCTTTGTTAGAGCAGTCCTATCTGGCCGGCGCAGAAATATGCAAACCGAGTATGAGCGGGTTGATATCAAGCCGGTATTGATTAAAGAAGAGATTAAGTGGCAGATCGTTTCAAGTGATGGCAAGAAAGATATAACTAAAAATGTTGAGGCAGATTTTAACTTTAATCAGTTATTTAGCTCTGGCTTTGCCAATCTATTAGTTGATACCCAAGATGAGTCATACCAGGTGAGAATCTCTAAAAAAGATGAGGCATTAGTTGCAATTAATAAGGTGAAGTTAATTAGAGATCTATCCCATGATCGCCAAAAACAGCGGATACTGCCGGAGAATAATCAGGTATTTAAAGCATTAGATATGTCAGATTTATTGGGGCGGATTAAACCTAGCAAGATGGATAAATATAAGCAGGTGGATGAGTTTTTAAGATTAATTAGCCAAACCTTAGATAGTGATTTAAGTAAGCAAGATGAGGTCTCAGTTGTTGATTTAGGGTGCGGTCATGCTTATTTAACCTTTGCCGTGCAGGAGTATTTAAAAGATAAGTATCAAATGGTTTCAATACTAGGAGTTGATGAGCGGCAGGATTCCAAAGAGCACAATGAGAAGGTTGCTAAAAAGTTAGATACATCAGCTAAATTTATCGCTGCCAAGATTGCTGATACGCCAAATCAAAAGGTTGATATTGCAATCGCACTTCACGCCTGTGATACGGCAACTGATGACGCAATTTTCTGGGCGGTTAAAAATGGCGCCAAGGTAATTATGGCCGCGCCTTGTTGCATGCATGA
>JBAWYI010000086.1:0-2632 GCA_037143635.1 Actinomycetes bacterium | reverse complement strand
GCCGATATTTATCAGCGCACCAGGTTATGTGGAGAATTACCTAAAGATAATCGGGCGGGCTGCTGGAATGGAACTAGATATCAACCAATTCCATTAGTAGGAAATGCCTCTCAAGATTTAGCCCTTAAAGTTATGGAAAATAGTGATCAATATCCAGGTGTTGAAGTTCAATCTGTACCAATTAGAAGTTACCCATCACTTGAAGGTGAAAATACGGCGCATGTTTTAGGTTATGTCGGATCAGTAACTGATGAGGATTTAAAGAATCCAGATATTAATTATTATCGAAATGAGGTAGTTGGTAAAACCGGGTTAGAGGTTGAGTACAACCAATATCTACGAGGCGTACCAGGTGTGCGAACAGTTTTAGTAAATCGCAAAGAGGTTGTGACAAAAGAGTCAAGAAATATAAAAGCGGTGGCAGGTAATAATTTAATTACTAATATTGATTCAAAGCTACAAGCAGGAGTTGAGAAGGCACTTGAAGGTGCGGTAAAGCGGGCTCGTGCATCTGGTTATAAAGGTGATTCTGGTGCAGCATTGGTACTTGAAATTAAAACTGGCCGAGTTCTTGCCATGGCCTCATACCCAACCTATGACCCAGCGATTTGGCAAAAGGGTTTAACTGTTAAGCAGGCTGAGGATTTATTTAGTGAAGCAAAAGGTGTGCCAGCATTATCAAGACCACTACAGGGTTTATTTGCACCTGCATCCACCTTCAAATCTATTTCAGTAGTTGCAGCTGCAAAGGCCGGATATTCATTAGATGCCTCATATAACTGTCCAGCAACAGTTGATATTGGTAACCGTACATTTAAAAACTTCGACAGCGTTGCAGCTGGCAGGTTGCCCCTTGATTTAGGAATTGCAATCTCTTGTGACTCACTCTGGTATCAAATTTCTTATGATGAATGGGTGCGAGATGGTGGTTTAAAACCAAAATCAAATGCGAATGATTACTTTTTCAATGCGGCAAAAGCATTTGGAATTGGTAAATCTACTGGAATTGATCTACCAAGTGAGTTAAGTGGACGACTTCCTAATCGTGAGTGGAAGCAGAGTTGGTATGAACAAAATAAGGATTTTTATTGCAACTATAAACAGCGAGCTCAAAAGAAAGATCAAACCCCCTACTTAATTGAGATTGCTCGTGAGAATTGTATTGATGGAAATAAGGTAAGAGCCGGAGATGCAGTTAACTTTTCAATTGGACAGGGTGATACTTTAGTAACACCACTTCGCCTTGCCGAGATTTATTCAGCTATTGCAAACAACGGAACCTATTATCGACCACAGGTTGCAAGAGCAATTGTTGATGTCGATGGCAAGGTTGTTAAAGAGTTTAAGCCGGAAGTAGTAGATACCGTAAAAGCTGAACAAAGCACTTGGGATTTCTTACATCGCGCCCTACATATGGTTACAACGCGGGGAACTGCTGCTGGTGTATTTTCCGGATTTCCAGTTGCAATCAGTGGTAAGACTGGAACTGCACAAGTTTTTGGTAAAAATCCAAATGGAAGTGCAAAGGATGACACATCATGGTTTGCATCCTATGCACCAACTGAGAATCCACAGTATGCAGTTGTAATGATGATCAGTCAGGGTGGATTTGGTGCCTCTGCCTCCGGTGTTGGTGTTAAAGATATTTATGCAACACTTTTTGGTGTTAGTGGAAACAAGGTTGATCCAACCAAAGCACTATTTCCAAATGGAGTTCCCGCTACTATCGCTAAGGTAGATTTAAAGAAGGCGGCCAGTGAGGTTGATTTAACTGGAATTAAAGTAGGCGGGGTGAAGTTAAAGTGAGTCAAAGCATTAGGTACCGCAGAGCTAGCCGCATTAACTTTAGTAACTTTGATAATTTACTTAATCTTGCAGTTGGCGGATTACTGGTAATTGGCACCTTACTTGTCTATGCCGGAACCCAGGAGTGGTTTAGATCTTATGGCTTATATCCAGAGTATTACTTAAAGCGCCATATTTTAAATATTTTAATTGGTGCTCTACTTGCTTATGGAACAACCTTAATTGATTACCGATTACTTCGTGCATACACGCCAATAATCTGGCTTGCATCCGTAATCGGATTAGTAATTGTTTTAATCCCAGGGCTTGGCTCAGAAATAAATGGTGCCCGGGCTTGGATCGCACTTCCTGGCGGTTTTCAATTACAACCAGCTGAGTTAGCAAAGATTGCCATAATTGTTGGTATCGCCATGATTATGGCTGATCGTGAAAACGCTCATGACGATCCAAATGATCTTGATGTAATTAAGGCGTTAGCGGTAGCAGCAGTTCCAGTTTTACTAATTATCGCTCAACCAGATCTTGGCACCGTTCTTATTATCTCCGCTGCAATTTTGGCGATGATCAGTGCATCAGGTGCGCCATCTAGGTGGGTAATTGGTTTACTCATAGTTGCAGTTGTTGGGGTTTTTGCAGCAGTTCAAACGGGCGCAGTTAGCCAATATCAGATTGCCAGACTTCAGTCATTTGTTGATCCAAGTGCTGATCCGCAGGCAACTGGATATCAACTTCGCCAATCTAGAATCACAATTGGCTCCGGTGGCATTTTAGGTAAGGGATTATTTAATGGACCACAAACAAATGGCCGATTTGTACCAGAGCAACA
>JBAWYI010000085.1:0-2633 GCA_037143635.1 Actinomycetes bacterium | reverse complement strand
GGACGGCCAACTAAAGCCACTCTTCGAAAACCATCATCTACTTGTTCAGAACCAGCCTCAGGTAGTTGAGCAATAAGTAAATCAAGCAAATCGCCACTGCCTCGACCATGTAATGCTGAAACAAATCTTGGCTCACCTAAACCTAGATTCCATAATGCATAACCATCGGCCTCATCTTCAGCATTATCAATTTTATTTGCTACCAAAATAACTTTTTTACCACTCTTGCGAAGTAAATCAACTAGTGACTGATCCTCATCTAAGGCACCAACTTGAACATCTACCACAAACATAACTAGATCAGCTTCGGTAATGGCTGCTTCAGCACCAGCGGTTATTTTTTCGCTAATTCCCTCAGGTTTAACTTCCCAGCCGCCAGTATCAATTAAAAAGAATCGGCGACCATTCCATTCTGCCTCGTACTTCACTCGATCTCTAGTGACACCAGGTGTGTCCTCAACAATCGCTTCGCGCCGGCCAATCATTCGGTTTACTAAGGTTGATTTACCTACATTAGGCCGGCCAATTACAGCAATTGTTGGTAACCCTAATAAGTTTCTTTGCTTAAGCCATTTCCAGATTTGATCTGTAACCTCTTGCAGCGACAACCTAGTTGAATCAATTACTGCAGCATCATCTGCTTGGGTCAATGGTGAGATCTTGCGAGTTGAGTCGATTTCATCTCGGTTTGCTAGTGATTTTCCTATGTTTTCAGAGCCAATATCCTCAGCCATTTCAAGCTCTCGTCGCTCAGCTCTGGCAGATATATCTGCATGTAAATATATTTTTAACTGCGCATTAGGTGCAACTACTGTTCCAATATCCCTGCCTTCAACAACAATACCGATCGGAGCTTCCGCGATATATTTTCGTTGCATATCCAATAGAATTTTTCTTACGCCAACCATTGCACTAATTTGGCTAACTGAGTCATTGATTCTTTGAAATCTTATTTCTTCAGAGATGTCTTTATTGTCAAGAAAGATTTTTGGTTCAGCTGGATTTGTATCAAATGTGATCTCATGTTTATTCAATAAGTCGGTTACTGAATCCTCTGTATCAACTTTATTGTCTAAAGCAAGATAGGTAACAGCTCGATAAAGAGCTCCGGTATCTAAGTAACTCCAATTGGCGCGAAGGGCGATTGCTTTTGCAGTTGAGGATTTACCAGATCCGCTTGGACCATCTATTGCTAACACCAACCCGGACATGTGCGTAAGTCTATCTTTGCCAGTAAAGGTATTTATCGATTTTTAGCCGGATGAACCTTAAATCCTAGTTTTTCTAAGTGGTCAGAAAGCTTTACGCAATCTGCACTTGAAAGAGCTAGTGTAATTAAGCCAGTTTCCTGTCCAGGTGAGTGCTCAATACTTAAATCCTCAATATTTACCGAAACCTTTGCGCACTCATTAAAAATTCTCGCTAACTCACCAGCTTTATCATCGATAACAATTGGTAAAAATGAATATTCGCGAGCTTTTGCGCCATGTTTTCCAGGTATTTTTGTCTTGCCATCTCTTCCTTTAGCAAGAAAATCTCTCATCTTTTCAGCATTATTTTCATTTAAGGTTTCTTGAATTTTTTCTAGTTGAGCTAATAAATCGGAGATAACCGGGATTAATTTCTCTCGATTTTCTAGAAGTATTTGACTCCATAAATTTGAATCAGCATCTGCTAATCGGGTTAAATCGCGCAAACCTTGGCCGGATAAATTCAATTTTTCCTCTGAAATATTAAGCAAAGATGCGGCTAATGCTGTGCTTAAAATTTGCGGAACATGGGAGATTTTTGCAACAACCTCATCATGTTCTGCTGAACTCATCCAGTAGCTACTGCCCCCGCACATTTTAATTAACTCTTGCGCAATCTCTTTTGCTCTCTTACTACTCTTATCACTTTCAATGGCAATCCAGGCACGGCCAGTAAATAGATCCGCACGTGCACTTTGTGCACCACTCATCTCTCTACCTGCCATTGGGTGTAGCGAAACAAAATTTGCAGCATTCGCTGATAATTCTGCAACCTTAAGTAGAAGATCAGACTTTACGCTAGCTAAATCACAAACTATCGATGATTGGTTTGCATTTAATTGTTTAACGACTTCACTCTGATTAACACCAATTGGTACTGCAACAATAATTAGATCTGGTTCTGATACCGGAGTGCTTTTAACTAAATCCTGGGCTAATTTGGCCGTATTTGAGTCGATATCTGCTATCTCAACATTTACACCAGCTGCTTTTAAACACAATCCAATTGATGTGCCGATCAATCCTGCGCCAACTATGCGTACTGAGCTAATCATTTATCTTATTGAGCTAAATCTTTACGTAATGCTGCCGCACCACGTTGGTAAATATGCTTTATATCGGCTAGATCACGATCTAAATGAGCATGCATCAGCACTCGAACAACCCTTGGTAAGGCACCCTTCACATCAATTTCAACTGCACACAACAGTGGCACGCTTCCTAACCCAATCTTTCGGGCAGCAAATGCCGGGAACTCGGAGGTTAGATCTGGGGTTGAGGTAAGAATGATTGAGATTAGATCTTCAGTTTTAACCTCATTGGCAGAAAGCATTTCAGATAGGAGCGTACTTACAGCATCGATCATCTCAGCAGCTGAGTCTT
>JBAWYI010000084.1:0-2663 GCA_037143635.1 Actinomycetes bacterium | reverse complement strand
TAGCAAAGTAAGCAACTGAGTCCTGTAATTCATCATGCTTATAAAGTTTTTTCAAAATCGATCTTTCTTCCTCCGACATCGCATTAATTGGTTTTATCCTTCTAAAAAATAACCAAAGTGGCACCAAGATTGTAAAGATACCCATTGCTCCTAAAAAGAAGGCAACTGAGTCAGATAACCGCTCTGACCTAAAGGTTAAGCCGGCATCAATTCCAAAAAATCCAAGTAACACAATTTTTGCAATTTGAAATAGTGAGGTTGAACCATAAAATAAATTATCTTTTCGTAAATAAAGTAATGTTCCACTTGAAAGTAAAGTAATTAGCGACATTTGAATAAAGGCGGTGATTGGGCGCCATTTAGTGGAAGGATCTGATTTTGCATAAAATTCTTTGTGATAAATAATTAGTAATACTAAAAGTATTAATTGGACTAATGATTGGGTAAGTGAGTTGAAGGAGTTTAAGATCAAAAGTAAAATCGCAAGATTTCTAGCTCTTGATTTCCTTCGCTTAAGCCCGCGAGCTAAGGTAATCATGATTACCCCTGAAAAAATGGCTGAGGCAGCTGCAGTTGCTCTGATTGGCAGTGGAATAAATTCATAAAAGTAATCAGCCTCTTTGCGAAGAGGTGGTAAAAAAACCGCTGCGATCATCACCGCACCTACTAGGTAAGCTAGTCTGCCTAACCAAACTGGAATATCATTTTTTATTTTCATTACCGAAATACTCCAGTATGTCCTAATGAGTATCTACCAGGCTGCGGATAGATAGCCAATCCATGTGGTTCACTGCCGACTTTAATTTTAGTTAAAAATTTTCCATTTACAATATCAAAAACATAGACCACATTGTGGTAGCGACCGGAAACCCAAAACTGTGTGCCATCTGCAGAGATGCCGCCCATATCTGGGCTGCCCCCACCAGGTATTTTCCACTTCGCAATTAACTTGTTATCGCTAAATCTTAAGACCGAGACCGACCCTTCCATCCGGTTTGTAATTAATAAGTTCTTAGAATCACGAGTTATATACAAACCATGTGCCTCTTTGCCAGTTTTAATAAAGGTAAAGCTACCAAAATTATTAGCCGGCATAACCCAAATTCCATTAGACATCATGTCTGCGATATAAAAAGTTTTTCCATCTGGTGAGATCTTTACATCCTGTGGCATCGGATGTTTATCATATGTAGTAGGTAGGGAAACAGTTTTTAATAACATTTGTTTCACAGTGTCAATCAACAGAATCTGACCAGTAAATTCACAGGAGACCACAAAGGTATTGCCATCAGCACTCCAATCGGCATGGTTTACCCCACGACATGGCACATTTAAAGTATTTATAAGTTTTAAGGTGTGAGGATCACGGAAGGTAATTTTTTTATCACTCTCCTGCATTACTACTGCAAACTTTCCATCCGGCGTGAAATATAGGTTGTAAGGATCATGAACCGATATTGGTTTCCCAATGGTCACTGTAAGTGGATTAATTGGGGTTATGAAGTTTCCTGAGTTGTTATCAACCCACAGGGTCTTTAAGTCATAGCTAGGAACTATGTGTTGGGGCCCATTTGCGGTTTTAAAGGTTTTAATAATTTGAAATGTTTTGGGGTCAATGACTGAGACGGTATTACTGTTGTGGTTTGGCACATAAACCAATTCACGCATACCAGCTACCGCTGGACTTAATTGGTTTGCTCGATCTGCAGAATATATATCAGTTTGATCTAATACTGGCGGCATTCCAACCAATGGGATACTAGCAAAAACTGGGGATTGAATTAAGTTTAGTAGTAAGAGGAGAGTAAAAAACTTTTTCAACTAAACCTTAAGCAGATCGGTAATCGTTACTAGATTTAATTTCATTGCAGTTATCTTTTCAATAATAATTGGCAGTGCGGTTACAGTATTTTGATGGTCAAAATGCAGGCTCACAATGCTGCCATCTTTAACATTATTCATCACATTACTAATTACTGTTTTGCTACCTGGATCTTGGTAATCATGGGAGTCAACATCATATGAAATACAGTTTTTATATCCAGCTTTCACGGCATACTTTCGGATTGTAGTATTTGATGCCTGGGTGCCTGAGGGGCGAAACCAGTTACCAATATTTCCAGTAATTTTCTTAATCTCATTAGCACAACCATTAATCTCACTTTCAACTTTAGCGGCTGAAAGTGTCTTCATTTGATAATGGTTCATCGTGTGGTTACCAAGATCGTGACCGGCATCTAATATTTTTTTAGCAATACTTGGATCAGCTTTTAACCAGGTGCCAACTGCAAATACAGTAATAGGCGTATTATATTTTTTAACAATACTTAATAATTCATTAGCGATTTTGCTACTGCCTGCGCCATGAAAAGTTAATGCAACTTGATTGCGTTTATATGGACTGGTAGTGATATCACTACTGCTGGTAGCTGCAATTGCACTTGTGGCTGGAATAGATAAGAGAGCACCCAAGGCAGCGCTAGATTTAATGAACTCCCGGCGGCTTAACCCCATAATCTGTAAGAGTACTCGCAAATACTTAAGCTTTAATCTGCCACCTCCCAGGACAAACCTTGCTAATGTTGGCTTACTTCGAGGCTAGCCTTAAGGAGAAAAGTTGTCAGATAACTCTGAGAATGAAGATTTTAATTCTGAAGAGATAA
>JBAWYI010000083.1:0-2710 GCA_037143635.1 Actinomycetes bacterium | reverse complement strand
AGGTGCAGGAGTTGCAGCTGGTGTTGCTGGCTTTGCAGTGGCAACTGGTGTTGCTGAAGGTGCTGGTGTTGCAGCCTTTGCAGGTGTTGTAACAGGTGCTGGTGTTGCAGCTGGTGTTGCTGGTTTTGTTGTAGCAACTGGTGTTGCAGAAGGTGCTGGTGTTGCAGCCTTTGCAGGTGTTGTAACTGGTGCAGGAGTTGAAGCTGGCGCTGGTGCTGCAGCCGGTGCTGAATTATTTAAAGCTGCTAATGCAGATGCTTTGTTTGCTAATGCTTGAGCAACCGCATTTTCGTAAGCTTTTTCAGCAGCAAGCTTAGCTGCGGCATTATTACCAGCCGCACTTATTGCTCGAGCTTTAGCGCTAGCAGCATTTGCCATTGCGGTTGCAAAATTTTCATTAATGGATGCAGAATTAGGTGCTGCAAAAGCGGTGTTAGAACTTGAGAATAGAATAAATACAAAAAGCAGTTTAATTAATAAACTCTTATGTTTCATCTCTATCCTCACTTTCCGTTAATAATATAAATTTTAGCAGTGGTTGATACAAAACAATAAGACACTAATCACTTTTAGTGACTAATGTCTTATTATTTTATTAATTATTTGAATCTACTGGGTTATTGATTAGGTCAATAGTGGTTGTTAGTTCATCTGCTGAAGTAGAGAATGCTGCAAGTGCAGCTGATACTGCGTCGCTAGATGACTTTGATGCAACTGCTGCAGCCTTTGCTTTGGTAGCAACAGTATTTTTTACTGGAGTAACCTTAATTACCTTTGCTGCTGCGTATGATGCTGTTGGAGCCCCAACTAGACCAATTACTACGATTCCTGCTACTACTGCTTCGAAAGCGATGAATCCGATTTTGTTTTTCATTTTGTTTCCCCTTTTTTACTTTTAGCTCCGGCCTCTCCGGATCTATTTAATAACTGAATCATTAGGGGCGAGTTTGTGAAAAACTTGTGAATTCCCTATTCAAAACTTTCGAATTTATGGATAGTTGAGTAGCCTTACAAGCATGCAAAAGCCGAAGATTCTGGTGGTAGATGATGAGGATGGCATTCGGGATCTGATCTCAGATGCCCTCTCGATCGGCGGCTTTGAGGTCGAAACCAGCCCAGATGGGCTCCAGGGGCTAAAGGCAATCCGAGATCACCGCTTTGACCTATTAATCCTGGATGTGAATATGCCCAAAATGGATGGTTTTGCCCTGCTAGAAAAGGTCCGCGCCGATGGCTTAACCACCCCCGTAATCATGCTTAGCGCCAGAGGGCAGAAGGTAGATATCAATCAAGGTCTTCGCTTAGGTGCAGATGATTACATGACCAAACCATTTGGCTTAGAGGAGCTATCGCTTCGAATAAATGCAATTTTAAAGCGCACTAATAAAACCGCTGCCGAGATGACGGTAATTAAGTTTGGACCTATTGAGATGAATTTGGATCTATACCAGGTGCAGTTCAACGAAGAGGTAATAGATTTTTCACCTACTGAGTTTAGGCTGTTGGAAAAATTAATAAGTAATAATGGAAAAGTCTTATCCAAAGAGAGTTTGATGAGTAGTGTCTGGGGAATTGATTATGAAAGTGAGAGCACTGTGGTGGACACATACATCTCATACCTGCGCCGTAAATTACACCGTGATGGCTTTGAAGGGATCAAGACGGTGAGAGGTGTTGGTTTTCAGATAACCAATAAATAATGAAATTACAAACCCGATTAATTTTAACTGTATCAACCATTGTAGTTATTTGCAGTATTTCAGTTGGTAGTTTTTCAATTTTTACAAGTTATAAATCTCAGGTTGATTTAATCTATAAAAAAATAAATAATATTCAAACTAAAGTTTCTCAAAATATTGAAGATCCTCTTTCGGAAGGATTACTCCTAGCAAATGAGAGTGATATCCCAGTAGCAATTGCTTTCTTATATGGCGATAAGTTAGTAAGCATTAGAGAGGCAACTGGAAGTTTTAAAAAAGTACCGACTCAAATGCAATTAGAGGATGCGCAACTGGATATTGTTCAAGTAAGTGAACCAGAAAGAATTGTTTTTAGGGCATTTAAAATGCCAGATAATACCTATTTACTTATCTCTTCTTCAGTTTCTGAGGTTAAAGAACGATTACGGTTGAATTTAATTGAATTATCAATATTTGTCCTGTTTGCCTTAACCATCTCACTGTTTGTCGTTTATCGATTCTTCCGCCGTGATAACGAGGTCAACAACTTGGTGGAGTCATTGCAGATTAATCAAAAAAAGATGCAGGAGTTCTTAGGAGACGCCTCCCATGAGCTACGAACCCCATTAACAGTTATAAAGGGTTACTTTGAGTTAATAAGTAAGGGAAAATTTGCAGATGAGAAGAAGCTTGATAATTACCTAGATCGAGTAGGTATTGAAATAAAACGTATGGAGCAATTAATTTCTGATCTACTGTTAATCGCTGAGTTAAATGAAAATCCTGCCAAATCTGATGAACAAATATCAATCAGCCAAATGGTTTCAGATCAAATTATAGATTTAAAATCACTACAACCTAGCCGAGAACTTAAGGTTGATATTCAGCCAGAGATTTATATAAAGGCTGATCAAAACTTAATTAATCAATTACTTAATAACATATTCGCTAATATTCGAAAACATACCCCTGAAGCATGCTTAGTAGATATCTTGCTTAAACAAAATGATGGTCATGTTCAATTAAGCATC
>JBAWYI010000082.1:0-2740 GCA_037143635.1 Actinomycetes bacterium | reverse complement strand
TTCCAGCAGTAATTCTTGGGCCATTTGCTGGGGTAATTGCAGATCGATTTGATCGTAGAAAATTAATGATTGTCAGTGACATCTTAAGATTCTCGCTTTATCTTTCAATTCCAATTGTTGGTAATTACTTTTGGTTGTATACCGCATCAATTCTTGTTGAGGTTGTCACATTGTTTTGGTCTCCGGCAAAAGAAGCATCTGTTCCAAATCTAGTACCTAAATTAAAGCTAGAAAGTGCTAACCAAGTTTCATTATTAGCTGCCTATGGCACAGCACCGATTGCCGCAATTGTCTTTTCAACCCTTGCTCTCTTTACTGGCGCTATAAATTCGGTAATTGGAAACACAACCCCAGCATCAGCTGCTGACTTAGCGCTTTATGTAAATGCATTTAGTTTTGCTTTTTGTGCCTATACAGTGTGGCGTTTAAAGGAGATTCCAGCAGGGCCAGGCAAAAAACTTCAACAACTCTCTCTTGGAAAATCATTATGGGATGGCTTTTCATTTATTAAAGAATCTAAAGTTATTAGGGGCTTAATTTTTGGAATGCTGGGTGCTTTTTTTGCAGCAGGTGCGGTAATTGGTTTAGCAAGAACCTTTGTTAGCGATTTACAAGCTGGTGAAGCTGCATACGGTATTTTATTTGGTGCAGTATTTTTTGGGTTAGCGTTAGGAATTTCACTTGGACCAAAGGTGTTTGCACAATTTTCTAGAAGAAGATTATTTGGCATCTCACTTACAGTTTCCGGTCTTTTTTTAGTAACACTCTCTTTGGTTTTAAACCTTGTACTGGCAATCTTTATCACCATTATCTTGGGTATTTTTGCCGGAATCTCCTGGGTTACTGGATTCACCATGCTTGGAATGGAGGTTGAAGATGAGGTGCGCGGACGCACATTTGCTTTCGTTCAATCGCTCATCCGGGTTTCACTTGTCCTTGTGCTTGCAGTTGCGCCATTAATTGCAGCAGCGATTGGCCGTCATACATATACATATAAATCATCAACTTTTACATATAACGGTGCGGCATTTACAATGTTTTTCGCTGGTTTAATTGCTGTAAGTGTTGGTGTTGCCTCTTATCTTCAAATGAGAGATCGCCCAAACGTTTCATTGTTAAGTGATATTAAGTCAGCATTTCGTGGTGAGTTAGGTGCAATAACTGGTCAGGTTACTAGTGGTGTATTTATTTCATTTGAGGGTGGCGAAGGCTCAGGTAAATCAACTCAAACTAAATTATTAAAAGAGTGGCTAGAAAAAAATGGTGAAACTGTTCTGTTAACTCGTGAGCCAGGTGGCACACCACTTGGTAATCAATTACGAGATATTTTGCTAGATAATAAAACTGGTGCGATTTCACCACGGGCAGAAGCACTTATGTACGCAGCAGATAGGGCTCATCATGTATTTTCAACAATTAGACCAGCACTCCAAAGAGGTGAGGTTGTAATCTCTGATCGTTACTTCGACTCCTCAATTGCATATCAAGGCGCTGGCAGAGTTTTACTACCAGCAGAAGTTGCACGAATATCACGGTGGGCGACAGAATCCCTAACCCCAACCCTTACTGTGATTATGGATTTATCGGCTGAGATTGGTTTAGGTAGATTGCAATCAACTGATCGGCTTGAAAGTGAACCTTTAGCTTTTCATGAAAGAGTCCGCCAAGAGTATTTAAATCTTGCTTATCAAGATCCAGAGAGATTTTTAATTGTTGACGCATCCTTAAATATTGAGCAAATACACCAAGTAATTACTGAGAGAGTTTCTGTTATTAAATTATTAAAGAGAAATCAGAAATAATAATGAGTGTTTTCAGTTCACTAATTGATCAAAATGAAGTCGTGAATGTATTACAAGAAGCGGTTAAATCAGCGCACAATCAGGGTGATCAAACTCAAGGCATGACCCATGCATGGTTATTTACTGGTCCGCCGGGCTCAGGCAGATCAAATGCTGCCATAGCATTCGCCGCCGCTTTAGTTTGCAAAAATGGTGGGTGTAGTAATTGTGCAGATTGCATGGCCACAATAACCAACTCACACGCAGATGTTGAATTGATTAAAACTGAAGGCTTGTCAATAAAAATAGATGAGATAAGAGAATTAATAAGCAGAGCATCTTGGGCACCATCAGTGGCTACTTGGCGTGTAGTTGTAATTGAAGATGCCGATCGATTAACTGATTCAGCAGCGAATGCATTACTTAAAGTGATTGAAGAGCCTGGGCTTAGAACTGTTTGGTTACTTTGCGCACCAACCCTTACCGATGTTCTGCCAACCATAAGGTCACGGTGTCGTCATCTTTCTCTGCGTACGCCATCGACTAAAGCAATTACAAAATTATTAATTGAGCGAGATTCAATAGATCCAGCAACCGCTGAATTTGTTGCAAAAGCATCAGGTGGTCACATAGGACGTGCTCGGCGATTAGCCACAGATACAAATGCTAAAGAAAATCGAAAAAATATTATGAAATTACCATTTGCAATAAAAGATATAGCAAGTGCCTTTAAAGCAGCCCAATATTTAGTAGAGGCAGCAAAGGCAGATGCACTTGCTGACTCAGAAGCAAAGGATGAATTAGAGATTTCTAAATTAAAGGAAGCGTGGGGAGGGAGCGGATCAAAATTAGCTGCTGGTGGTTCAAAGGCTGTCAAAGAGTTAGAGAAGGAACAAAAGTCTCGCTCTACTCGAATGGTAAGAGATTACCTAGATCGGGCATTATTAGATCTTTCAACT
>JBAWYI010000081.1:0-2802 GCA_037143635.1 Actinomycetes bacterium | reverse complement strand
TTGCTAACTCACCATGGTTATAGGTATTTAAGACAACCTCAGCGGTTAGCTTTGCGCTTTGATCCATCCGCATATCAAGTGGGGCATCTTGTGAGTAGGAAAAGCCCCGATCTGCTTGATCTAATTGCATTGAGGAGACCCCTAAATCAAAGAGAATTGCATCTACGGCTGTAATTCCAAGTTGATTTAAGATTGAATCAATCTCATCGTAGGTATTGTGAAAAAAATGGGTGCGATCTGAAAACTGGGATAAAGTGGCGGTAGCGATCTCTATCGCTTTAGAATCTCGATCAACTCCAATTAATTCTAACTTTGGAAATTCAGTTAAGAATGTTTTTGCATGTCCACCTAGTCCTAAGGTGGCATCTATTAAATATGGTTTACTTTTGTTAACAATTGCTGGGGTTAGAAGATCAACACAGCGCGCAAGTGCGACTGGTATGTGCGCAATCTCTGCACTCATCTGCTCTCCCCCTCTTTCTCTTTCACTTTCTATTTTCTGCTGGTACTGCTTTTTCTTACTGCTACCTCAGATATCTACTTAGGTCACCGCCGCTCGACGGATCTTCGATAAATAACGCGCGGCACCGGGGAAGTGGCGCCGCGAATGTTTATGAGTGGCGGTGGCCTAAATCGATATTTGATTGGATTTAAAACAATCCAGGTAGCACCTCCTCGGAAACATCGGCAAATGTTTTTTCTCGGTCTGCTAAATATTTATTCCAAGCAGTTGAATCCCAAATCTCTAATCTGGTGTTAGCGCCAATTACCACGCAGTTCTTTTCTAAAGTTGCATATGTTCTAAGGCCAGTTGGAATAGTTACTCGGCCTTGGTTATCTGGCACCTCATCATGGGCGCCGGCAAACATCACTCTTAAATAATCACGAGAATTTTTTTGCGTAACTGGTGCTTGGCGCAATCTCTCAGTTATTAAGGCAAACTCAGATGCTGGAAAAACATAAAGGCAGTGCTCTTGTCCTTTGGTAATTACTAAGCCATCTGCTAATTCATCTCTAAAGCGGGCTGGCAAAATTAAACGGCCCTTTTCATCCAGCTTTGGCTCATGGGTGCCCAGAAACATTGTTGGCACCTCCCCCGCATAGACAATAGGCTAGGTCACCACTTTACTCCCTTTTTCCCCACTTTCAACCCCAAACACCCACTTACCCTCCCCCGCCCTCCACGCTGGAGTTGGGGCGAAAATGGCATAAAAAAACCACCCAGCATGGGTGGTGAATTGGGCCGGGCTTTACTTAGTTTTCATTATTACGACGATCCCACCTCTCCTCCAAACCGCTTCCCCAGCCAGCTCGCTTAGCCCGCTTTGGCGCAGATTTGACTGAGATATTGGTGATTATCAAAATTACTCCAGTTAATGAAATTAAAAAGGCAATCACGCCAACTGCGGTGGCTTTTGCAATAAGTCCGCTAATTAATACCAATAGGCCAACTACTAAAATTGAAAAACCTAGCAACGCTCTTGAGCCTTGGCGAGTGCGGGCCTTGCCGGTCAGGGTTGAGAGCAGCTTTGGATCCTCCTGCTCTAACGCAGCCTCCATCTCAGCTAAGAGCTTGCGTTCATGATCTGAAAGGGCCATATTCGCAATATAGAGCAATTGCTTCTTTTTTAAAACTTTTAGCCCTTAATCCTCATCATGGTCATCTACCAAGCGGGCAGGCCGAAGGCTAGCGCGGCCAAACTTGGCTTTAACCCGATCAATTGCCCGATCTGCTTGCTGCCAACTGCTGGTGCGCTCGCCTAAAACCATCTGTTTAACATCATCATTTTCTACTAATGAATCTAGCGAGACGCCAACTAACCTAATTAAAACTCGATCTAAGTTAAGGGCAAGGTAAAGTGCTTTTGCTACTTCAAAGATTTCCTGTGTGCCAGTAGTTGGTAAATCTAAAGTCTTTGATCTTGAAATAGTTTTAAAATCTGCAAATCTCACCTTTATTGAAATTGTATTTGTAGCCAAACCTTTGCCGCGCATTCGATCTGCACTCTTCTCAGTTAATCTTAAAAACTCCTTTAAAATCTCCTCTTCAATATAAAGATCAACATCAAATGTTTGGGAAGCGCTAATACTTTTTTCAATATGTTCAGTGATTACATCTCGATAATCCCTACCCCATGCAAGTTCATATAAAGAGCTGCCATTTGCTTGACCTAAAGCTCTGATCAAAGTACTTCGTGGCGTGTTAGCAATGTCAGCAATAGTAAATAAACCCATCTTTTCTAACAGCTCATTTGTCTTAGGACCTACTCCCCAAATCTCATTTGCAGCCAGCGGATGCAGAAAATCAAGCATCTTCTCTGGATCTACCTCTAATACACCATTGGGTTTGCAATGGCCAGATGCAATTTTGGCGATGAATTTATTATGTGCAATACCTACTGAGCAAGTAATCCCTAATTCCTTCTCTACTCGCTTTCGTATTTGATCTGCAATCTCTTGTCCACTACCTAGTAATCGCCTTGCCCCAGTTACATCTAAAAACGCTTCATCTAATGAGATTGGCTCAACATGTGGTGTTACATCCCTAAATATCGCCATCACCTGTTCAGAGACTTCGGTATATCTAGCCATATTCGGTGCAATAAAAACAGCATGTGGTGCTAATGCCTTTGCTTTATAGATTGGCATTGCAGCTCTGATACCAAATTTTCTTGCTTCATAATTTGCTGCAGATACAACACCGCGTTTACCCATGCCAACCACGACTGCTTTGCCTTTAAGTTTTGGATCATCCCGTTCTTCAACAGATGCATAAAAGGCATCCATATCTACATGCAAAAT
>JBAWYI010000080.1:0-2807 GCA_037143635.1 Actinomycetes bacterium | reverse complement strand
AGTTCGCCATAGTTGGCGGAACCTTTGATCCGATTCACTTAGGTCATCTTCATCTAATTAAAGAGATCTCAAATAAATTTGAGAAGGTGTTAGTTATTCCATCTGGAACTCCTTGGCTTAAGGAAAAACCTCCAGTTGCAAGTGCTGAGCAAAGATTTCTAATGGCTGATTTAGCAGTAACTGCGATGGGGCTGAGTCAAATGGTAGAGGTGTTACCACTTGAAACTAGAAGAGCAGGGAACAGTTATGCGATCGATACGGTTGAAGAGCTTAAGAAAATCTATCCAAATACTAACTTCACAATGGTTTTAGGATCAGATGCGGCTGCAAAATTAGGTAAGTGGCATAGATCTGATGATTTGTTAAAACTTGTAAAAGTATTGGTAATAAAACGACCGGCTGCTGCAGCAAGTGATTACGAGGAGATCTCGATTAAGGCTTTAGATATATCATCAACTAAGGTTAGACAATCAATCGCAAATCGTGAGAATGTAAGTAATTTACTACCAGCTAAGGTAGTTACATTTATTAGAGAGTATGGGTTATATGGCAGTCGGTAGTAGAACTATTGAATTGACTAAGATTGCAGCAGCAGCTCTTGCTGACAAATTAGGGGATGAGATCGTCGCCATAGATCTTTCCGAACAATTAGTTTTAAACCAGGTCTTCTTACTTGCAACTGGCAGTAATGAACCACAATTACAGGCATTATCTGATGAAGTGCAGCGCAAACTTGCACAAGCTGGTGAGAAGCCAGTTCGAAAAGAGGGAAGTGGATCTTGGATTCTTCTTGATTACACCGATCTAGTTGTTCATATTCAAAGTACTGAATTGCGTAATTACTATATGTTAGATCGGCTATGGAATGATTGCCCAAAGATTGAATTAAATTTAGCAAAGGCAGTTAGATAATGACCTCACCTGATTCACCAATTCGAGTTGTCTTATGGCGTCATGGCCAAACTGATTGGAATGTGGAAAATCGTTTTCAAGGTCACTCAGATATCCCATTAAATAAAGTTGGTCAGTATCAAGTAACAGAGGCTGCCAAAGTACTAGCTGCCCTTCGGCCAGATCGAATAATCTCAAGTGATTTAATTAGAGCGCAATCAACTGCTGCAGCCCTTGCTGAATTAACTGATCTTAAAGTTGAGATAAATCCAAATTTGCGCGAGACAGATGGTGGACTTTGGGAAGGAAAATTAGCAACAGAAAATAGAGCATCCCATGGTGAGTTATTTGCTAATTGGTATGAAGGTGGCGATGAGCCAGCCGGCGTAACTGGGGAGCGAAGAAGTGATGTCGCAAAGCGAGCAGTTGCAGTAATTGAGAAAGAAACTACAAATTTCTCCGGCACAATCGTTTTTGTAACACATGGTGGAACTGTTCGAAGTGTTTTAGGTTCAATTCTTAAATTACCAATTGCGCAATGGGGTGTAATCGGTGGTTTATCAAATGCATGTTGGTCAATATTGGAATTAACAAAGCATCACACTGGCTCTAAATGGTATTTAGCAGAACACAATGCTGGCTCATTACCTGAGCCTGTCTTTGGAGATGACGCGGTAAATTAGATAAGGTTGGCCCTTCAATTAAATAGCGGGGCTGTAGCGCAGCTGGTAGCGCACTTGCATGGCATGCAAGGGGTCAGGGGTTCGACTCCCCTCAGCTCCACGTAATAATTAATTAAAAAAGGAGCGATTATGGTCAAGGTATTAACCATTCCAGATCGCTGGAGCGCAAAAGATATGCCTGATTTAACTGGTAAAAGATTTTTAATTACCGGTGCAACTTCAGGTATTGGATTAGCTGCTGCAACAGAGCTTGCTCGTAGAAATGCCCAAGTGGTAATTACTGCTCGTAGTGAAGAGAAAGCAAAAGCAGCAATAAAAAAGATTGGTCCCGGATTAGTTTCATCCTTAATTATGGATCTAACCAATCTATCAACAGTTAGAAAAGCAGCCGCAAGTATTGATAAACCCTTTGATGTTGTTGTATTAAACGCAGGCGTAATGGCAACCCCATTTACAAAAACGGTTGATGGCTTTGAGCTTCAAATGGGCACAAACCATCTAGGACACTTTGCCTTTGCTGGTTTAATTAAAAATCAGATTAAAGATCGCTTAGTTGTAGTTTCAAGCTTTGCCCATCGAATGGGCAGCTTTGGGGATAATAATATTGAAACGATTAGAAATATGTGTTTGGGAATTGGTAAGTATCAAAAATGGCCAGTTTATGGCGCAAGCAAGTTAGCAAACCTTTTATTTGTCGCTGAGGTTGAACGGCTTAGAATTGAAAATAAATGGTCATTTATTCCAATTGCAGTTCACCCAGGTTACTCAGACACAAATCTGCAGGCAGTTGCCTCCCAAATGCGAGGGGCAGCGATGGAAGAAAAAATAACCATGGCAATAAACAAAGTATTAGCCCAGCCGGCCTCTCAAGGCGCATTGCCAACACTTGCTGCTTGTGTTTTCCCAGATTTAATCGGTGCCAGCTTTATTGGACCAAATGGTTTGATGGAGATGCGTGGAACACCAAAGTTAACTCGAGCAAAGGCGCTTGCTTATGACAAGTCATTAGCGAAAAATCTTTGGCAGGTAAGTGAAGAGTTAACCAAGGTAAGTTGGTTGTAAAAGCATGCACGAAGCGTATGACTTTAAGGCGGTACAGGAAAAGTGGCTGCCAATTTGGGACAAGTTAGAGCCATTTAAATCTGGTGAAGCAGATGATGTACGTCCTAAAAAATATGTATTGGATATGTTTCCTTATCCATCAGGTGATTTACACATGGGACATGCTGAGGC
>JBAWYI010000079.1:0-2955 GCA_037143635.1 Actinomycetes bacterium | reverse complement strand
GAGGCAACACATAAAACTCTGGTGTTACCAAACTCAACTAAGACTGAGCCTTCAGCGTTATTTAACCAATTACGGGTGAATTTAACTGTCCGCAGTTGATCATTGCCTCTGCCATCTACTCTGCTCATATCTCTCCTTTAAATCTTTGTGGTAACTTTTAAAACCTCAGGGCCTAAGAACCTGCGGGCTAAGGTGGCAAACTTATCGGCATCTGCGGTGGCGACAAACCGGTGGGTTACAAGAGCACCTGGGGTATTTAGAAGATCAGCTTCTACTAAGTTGCGATATAAATCCTTAGCTGTCTCCTCCGCACTTGAAACGAGAGTGACATCATTTCCCATTACATAGGAGATCACACCAGTTAAAAGTGGGTAGTGAGTGCAACCTAAAACCAAGGTATCAATATCTGCTTTTTTCATCTCTGCTAAGTAATCCTGGGCGATCTTGGTGATCTCATCCCCGCTGGTCTTGCCGGCTTCAACATACTCAACAAATAATGGACAAGCTTTGGCGGTAATTTTTAATTGGGGGGCGGCGGCAAATGCATCAAGGTATGCCTTTGATTCAATAGTTGCAGCAGTTCCAATTACACCGACCTTGCCACTTCTAGTTGCGGCCACCGCTCTTCTCACAGCAGGTTGGATTACTTCGATAACTGGGATCTGATAGCGCTCGCGAGCATCTCTTAACATCGCCGCACTTGCAGTATTACAAGCAATCACAATTGCTTTAACGCCAGCTGCAACTAATTGATCCATAATCTCAAGGGCATAGGTGCGAACCTGGGCTAAAGATTTTGGTCCATAAGGACCTCGGGCAGTATCGCCGATGTAAAGAATTGATTCCCCTGGCAGCTGATCGATAATTGCCCGGGCAACTGTTAAGCCACCAACACCTGAGTCAAAGATGCCAATTGGGGCACTCTTCTTATCTATTGAGTTAGTAGCCATTTGTGTAAGTGTAAATGGCGAGCGCAGATATCGCCTGACCCAGCCGATCACCCAGAAAATGTCCGATTTACCCCTTTTTAAGGGAAAAATACTTAAGAATTAATGAGAAAAGAGCGTGGATGCAATTGTCTGACTGGCTGGTAACAGCCACTATACGGGTAGGCGATTAATCGTAGTTTGCATATGAGATTACGAGTAATCGCTGGCTTGTATCCAAAAGGGTATGAGCAACCTAAATGCCTACGGAGGCTTATTTAGATGGGTATATCACTAACAGACGGCCAATTCGGCATTCTATACAACATCTTTTCATTTGGTCTTGTATCGATGCTTGCTTGCACCGTATATACATTAGTTTCACAATCACGAGTACTTCCTAAGTACCGTGGCGCATTAGTAATGTCATCAATGGTTACATTCATTGCTGGCTACCACTACATGCGAATCTTCAACTCATTTGATTCATCATTTGAGGCAGGAACACTAAAGACTGGTACCGGAGCAGGAGCTTTTAACGAGGCATACCGCTACGTTGACTGGATTTTAACTGTACCTCTTCTATTAGTTGAAGTAATTGCAGTTCTAGGTCTTGCTAAGGCAGCTTCATCTTCATTGATCAGCCGCTTAGTACCAGCATCTGCTGCGATGATCGCACTTGGTTACCCAGGTGAGATTTCAACAGTTAACAACACCAAGGTTATCTTCGGTGTTCTTTCAACAATTCCTTTCCTATACATTCTTTACGTATTATTCGTTGAGCTTTCAAAGTCTCTTGATCGTCAACCAGCAGGCGTTGCAGCAACCGTAGGTCGCTTACGTCTTCTATTGATCGCAACATGGGGCGTTTACCCAATTTCATACCTACTACCAATCCTTGATTCAGCTAACGCTGCATCACCAGGTGCATTTGTTAACCGTCAAATCGGTTACACAATTGCAGATGTATTGGCAAAGTGCGTATTTGGTCTAACAATCCTAAAGATTGCAAAGATGAAATCCGTAGCAGAGGGCATGAAGGATTCAGATTAATTATCTGATCTAGTTAGAAATGGGGCCAAGAGATTGGCCCCATTTTTTATGCCTATATACTTAACTTATAAGTGGTTAATTAAACTCTCTTGAATGCCGCCCAGCCAGAAGTAAACTGCAAAAAGTGGCTTTTGAGTATCACTATCTTTCATTAACTCATACATTTCATAAGCATCCTGCTTAACATCTAATCGGACCGCTAAGGCAAGACGCAGATCATTAATTGCAATTAACCATTGGGTGGGGTCAGTAACTGCAATATCAGCCTTTGGTAGCTCATGATCTACTGGGAAAACTAACTGCTCCCGCAAATACATTAAGTGCTTTTGCTTCACCGTTCTAAGTGAGCTTTCCGTATATTTACGAAACTCTGCCGCACTCTCAGGATCTGCATAAGCATTTGGCAATAATCTGCGAAGAACTGGATCCTCTGGCTGCTCGATTGCAGATTCAAGATTTCCAATTGATGCTGCCATTAATTGCGCAAATGGATCATCTGATTGATAGTGGTGGGTGAAGTTTCGCTCCCCTAATAACTAAAGTAATTGTTCAACCAAATTAATTAAAATATGTAATTCATCATTTGATAATGCAACTGTTAAATCACCTGCTTTAGAAGATCCCTTAAACTCGCCCATGATCATCCCTTTGCAATGTCGCCCAAAGCCCATGTTCATGAAGTTGTTGGACTGCTCGCTCCATCTCTTCTCTAGTTCCAGATGCCACCACCGCTTTGCCTTCGGTATGAACCTGCATCATTAACTTATGCGCTTTTTCTGGTGAGAAGTTAAATAATTTTATAAATACATAAGTTACATAATTCATAAGATTAACTGGATCATCCCAGACAATTGTTACCCAAAGATTGTCAAAGAACTTACTTAGATCTAGCTCTTCATCTAATTGGGTCTGAGAACTCATGGGCAAATTATCTAACTAAAATGGTTATCTCATCACTAACGCCGGCGGTATTTTT
>JBAWYI010000078.1:0-2960 GCA_037143635.1 Actinomycetes bacterium | reverse complement strand
CCGCCCTCTAACTCTTTAACCTCAGCAGCAGTTGGCTTGGCAATATTTTCAGCATTTGCTGCGCTAAATCTTGCCTGCAGCTTTGCTCTAATTCCCTTTGGATTTAATACCCCACCAGCATCTTCAGTTACTAGCTCAATTGCCTTTGGTTGTTCATGTTGGGTCAGGGTGTATTTCTTCGCTGGGGTTAACTCTTCGTGAATCTCAATAAACTCACCACTTGGAAGCATTACTAATCTGCCAGTCTCTTTACCGTGAAGTACTAACTCACGATCTGCACGTTGCAAGGAGAGACAAATACGCTTTGTAATCACAAAAGCCAGTGGTGGCAGAACAATGATGCCAATTCGAGAGAACCACATAATTTGATTAATAGTTAATGAGAAGTGAGTAGCGATAATGTCATTACCACCATTGATTAATGCAATTAATGTAAAGGTAAGGGCCATAACGCCAAGGGCTGTTCTATTTGGGACATTTCGTGGACGATCTAATAAATGGTGCTCTCGTTTATCACCAGTTATCCAACTTTCAATAAATGGATAGAGCGCCATACCGGTAAATAAAATGCCTGGAATAATTAAACCTGGAATCAAAATATTCCAAGAGATAGTGTGACCAAAGGCGTGAGTTTCAATCGGGGGCGCCATTCGAACCAAACCATCTAGCCAACCCATATACCAATCAGGTTGCGAACCTGCTGAAATTTGTCCTGGAGTGTAGGGACCGTAGAGCCAGATTGGGTTAATGGAGGCAACCGCTCCCAAGAATGCGGTAACACCAAATACGATAAAGAAAAATCCGCCAGCCTTTGCCATGTATACCGGCATTAATGGATAACCAACTACATTCTTTTCAGTTCTACCAGGGCCTGGATACTGAGTGTGCTTCTGATACCAAACCAACATTAGGTGCACGGTAATTAAAGCTAAGAATATTCCTGGTAACAAAAGAATATGAACGGTGTAAATACGAGGAATAAATGCTTCCCCTGGGAAGGCGCCACCAAAGGCAAAGAAGGATATGTATGTACCAACAACGGGGAGTGCTTGAATAATTGCTTGCGCAATTCGAAGCCCAGTACCAGATAACAAATCATCAGGTAGTGAGTAACCAAGGAAGCCTTCAACAATTCCAAGTGTTAATAGACCAATTCCTAAGATCCAGTTGAACTCACGAGGTTTACGGAATGCGCCGGTAAAGAAAACTCTAAGTAGGTGAACCACAATCGCTGCCATAAATATCAGCGCTGCCCAGTGATGAATTTGGCGCATCAATAGACCGCCACGAACATCAAATGAGATGTGAAGAGTTGAGGCGTAAGCCGCACTCATCTCAACCTCTTTTAATGGTTGATAACTTCCTTCATAAACAACGGTGCGCATTGATGGATCAAACCAAAAGGTTAAGAAGGTGCCAGAGAGTAATAAAATTACAAATGAGTAAAGTGCAATCTCACCCAACATAAATGACCAGTGATCAGGAAATACTTTTTGCAGATTCTTCTTCATCCAGGCAGCAGCACCGGTGCGCTCATCTACATAATTAGCAACGGTTCCAGCTATGCGCTCACGTGCACTCATGATGATCTCTCCCAGAAGCTAGGGCCAACAGCCTCAGTAAATGGCTGCTTAGCAATTAAGTTTCCTTCTGCGTCAACGGTGATCGCAAGTTGAGGAAGTGGTCGAGCAGCAGGTCCAAATATTACCTTGGCAGCTCTTGTTACATCAAAGGTTGATTGATGACATGGGCAAAGTAAATGTTTGGTGGTTTGTTCATATAGGGCAACTGCGCATCCCATATGGGAGCAGATCTTTGAGAATGCGATAATTCCTTCATGGGTCCAAGAAAGTCGCTCTTGATTTAATTGAAACTCAGCTGGACGTAATCTAATTAATAAAACCGCGTCCTTACCAATATCTTCTAAGGTTCGCTTTTGTCCGGGTAATAATTCAGGAAGTACTTGAGCAACTGCCCCCACCTCTAAATCACTTGCTTTAATTGGACGATCTCCTGGATCGGTAACTAATCGAGTTCCTGATTTCCAATTTGTTTTCTCAAGCTCTTTGCCAGGAAGTGGTCCTAAATCTCTAAGCATTAAAACTCCAGGCAAACCAGCAAGTGCGGCTGCGCCAATGAGTGTTCGCTTAATTAATGGCCTTCTTCCTAATCCGGCAAGCTCAGCACCTTCTTTAGCCGCTTTAACAAATGCATCACGATCTTGCGGCTCTGATTTAAATTCATGACGCTGGGCAATTACCTCTTGATCAGGCATTAATGTCTTTGCCCAATGAACTGCGCCAATGCCAATAAAGAAAAGACCAAATGCCATTCCCAGACCAATACCTAATTGATGGGCGTTGGTATTTCCAAGAATTGGCAAGAAGATAAATACATCTTCTTTAACAAAAAAGAATGAGTAGATAAATAAAATTGTGCCAAAGGCTGAGAGTGAGAATAAAACTGCAACCTGACGCTCTGCTCGCTTTGCGGCGATTGGATCAATATCTGCTTTGCGATGAATATGTTCAGGTAATCCTGGATCACTAAGTGGTTCTAACTCTTTTGACATATTTACCTAGCCTTTGCCGTAAGCCAGACAGCGATTCCAATTAATAAACCTAAACCAAATATCCAAATTAACAATCCTTCAGTTACTGGTCCGACCCGGCCAAGGGATGCCCCACCTAAGTTTGGCTCACTCTCGGCTGCTTTGATCCACTTAATAATTGAAAGTTTTTCTGCTGGTGTAATAATTTTGTCAGAAAATACCGGCATTGATTGTGGGCCGGTAATCATCGCTTCATAAATATGTTTTGGTTCAACCCCCATCAAAGTTGGGGCGTATTTTCCTTGCGTTAACGCACCACCTTGGCCAGCAAAGTTGTGGCACATTGCGCAGTTATTTCTAAATAACTCACCACCATCTGCGGTGTTTCCATCTCGCTCCCAAGTGATCT
>JBAWYI010000077.1:0-3005 GCA_037143635.1 Actinomycetes bacterium | reverse complement strand
TTAGAATTTCATAATTTCGACTAGCGAGGGAGCTTTGTGGGTTTATTAGACAAGGTTTTGCGCGCTGGCGAAGGTCGAGCTCTTAAAGAGCTCGAAAAGATTGCTAATCAAGTAAACAAATTTGAAAATGAAATTGTGGCACTTGATGATCTTTCACTTAGAAATAAAACAGATAAATTTAAAGAACGTTTAGCAAATGGTGAAAGTTTAGACTCAATCCTGCCGGAAGCATTTGCTGTTGTTAGAGAAGCTGCTAAGCGAACATTGGGCCAGCGCCATTACGACGTTCAGTTAATGGGTGGAGCTGCACTTCATAAAGGAAATATCGCAGAGATGCGAACCGGTGAAGGAAAAACTTTAGTTTCAACACTGCCTGCATATTTGAATGCACTAACCGGTAAAGGTGTTCATATCGTTACCGTAAATGATTACTTGGCTGAACGTGATAGTGAGTGGATGGGAAGAGTGCACCGTTTCCTTGGATTAAAAGTTGGTGTAATCCTTTCAAGTATGTCACCTGAAGAACGACGCGAAGCTTACGCATCAGACATTACCTATGGCACTAATAATGAGTTTGGTTTTGACTACTTGCGAGATAACATGGCATGGTCACTTTCAGATTGTGTGCAGCGTGAACATAACTTTGCAATTGTTGACGAAGTCGACTCGATATTAATTGATGAAGCAAGAACTCCATTAATTATCTCTGGCCCAGCTGATAAAGCAACAAAGTGGTACATGGAATTTGCAAATATTGTAGGCAGGCTTTCTTTGAATCTTCATTACGAAGTTGATGAAAAGAAAAGGACTGTCGGCATACTTGATGAAGGCGTAACTAGAGTTGAAGAAGCCTTAGGCATTGAAAACCTATATGAATCTGCCAATACGCCAATGATTGGGTACCTAAATAATGCAATTCGTGCGAAGGAGCTATTTAAGAGAGATAAAGATTATGTAGTCATGGATGGCGAATTATTAATTGTTGATGAGCATACTGGCCGAATGCTGGCCGGGCGTCGTTACAGCGAGGGCCTACACCAAGCCCTTGAAGCAAAAGAGCGCATTGAAATTAAGGATGAAAATCAAACTTTGGCAACTATCACATTGCAGAACTATTTCCGTCTTTATAAAAAATTGGGCGGTATGACTGGAACAGCGATGACTGAAGCATCAGAGTTTATGCAGATTTATAAACTAGGCGTTATCCCTATTCCGACTAATAAGACTATGCAACGTATTGATCAATCTGATCTAATATATAAATCCGAAGTAGGTAAATTCACTGCGGTAGCTGAAGATATTGTCGTTCGCCATAAAAATGGCCAACCTGTTTTAGTTGGAACGGTTAGTGTTGAAAAATCAGAAGAGCTATCAGGAATATTAAAGCGTCGTGGTATTCCACATGAGGTTTTAAATGCAAAGCAACATGAACGCGAGGCTGCGATTATTGCAAGGGCTGGAACAATTGGCGCGGTAACAGTTGCAACAAATATGGCTGGTCGTGGAACTGACATCATGCTAGGCGGTAACCCCGAGTTTATGGCTGACTTTGAATTACAAAGACAGGGATTAAATCCAGCCGAAACTCCAGAGGCTTATGAAAAAGCTTGGCCAACAGAGATTGCAAAACAAAAAGCTGCAGTTGCTAAAGAACATGAAACAGTTGTTTCTTTAGGTGGTCTATATGTTTTAGGAACTGAACGACATGAATCTCGCCGTATTGATAATCAGCTTCGTGGCCGTTCTGGTCGTCAAGGTGATCCTGGTGAATCAAGATTTTATTTATCATTGCAAGATGAACTTATGCGCAGATTCAATTCCGGATTAGTTGAGCGCTTCTTAGGTGCTGCCGGCATGCCCGAGGAAACACCATTAGAGTCAAAAATAGTTAGCAATGCAATTAAATCTGCCCAAACTCAAGTCGAATCTTTAAACTTTGAAATGCGAAAGAATGTTTTGAAGTATGACGATGTTATGAATAAACAACGCGAAGTTATTTATTCAGAACGACGTGAAGTTCTTGAAGGCGCAGATATTAAAGAGTTGGTAAAAAAATTCTTAGAAGAAACTCTTACCGCTTATGTTGATGCTGCAACAGCGACGGGCGTAGCAGAGGATTGGGATTTAGAAACTCTCTGGAATGCTCTTAAATCTTTGTTCCCAATATCCTTTTCTGCCGATGACTTACTCAAAGAAATTGGTGGTGCATCCGCATTAGATAGCGAATTTTTGTTAGATAGAGTTCTATCAGATTCAGAAGCTGCATATGAAAAGCGTGAGAGTGATTTAACGCCAACTGTAATGCGTGAGTTAGAGCGAAAGATTTTGCTTTCTGTTTTGGATCGTAAATGGCGTGAGCACCTTTATGAGATGGATTATTTACAAGAGGGAATTGGTTTACGAGCTATGGCTCAACGTGATCCGCTAGTTGAATACCAGCGTGAAGGTTATGACTTATTTACAGCGATGATGGATGCAATTAAAGAAGAGCTAGTTGGTTATCTATTTAATGTTGAGGTTCAAGTTGAAGGCGATCAAGTTGGCGCTAAAGGGTTGACTCCTGCGCCGGCTCCAGTTCAATCACTCCAATATTCAGCAGCAGAGATTGAACCAAGCGCTGCCGGGGGTACTTCAAAAAATGCTCCATGCCCATGTGGTTCTGGCAAAAAATACAAGAGATGTCACGGGCAAAGTTAGATATTAATTCTTAAAACTAATACTTCGCTTTAAATTTAGGTGATCAAGGAGTATTGAACAGCCCCTACCATTGACCCATGGCAACCTTTGCTGAGTTAATTGCAGACAACTCAAAACTAACCTCTGATGAAGTAGAGCATTTAGCGGAGTTAGTTGCTGAGTGGCGATTACTTGCAGATTTATCATTTGCTGACTTAGTACTTTGGCTGCCAATTAGAAAAGATGAGAAATCTTGGCCAGAAGGCTATGTTTCAATTGCACAAATTAGACCAACAACTGCCGCCACAGTTTTTAGTAATGACTTAATT
>JBAWYI010000076.1:0-3038 GCA_037143635.1 Actinomycetes bacterium | reverse complement strand
TGTGGTAGAGCGGATGATTACCATTATCACATTGCACCAACTCACCTGCAATCAATAGTTGGTAAGAAGGTACCAATTGCATATGCCCTCGATGGTTTTCCAATTTATGGATTAACTGAAGTGGATGGGAAAAAAGTTACTGGTCTAGATTCGTTAAACGGCCATTTTGATGCGAAGAAAAATTATCATTACCACGCAAGCGCAAAATATCCATATATAAATGGCGGCTTTAAAGGCGTAGTAACAGAGATGGATGGTCAGGTTGATCCGCAAGCTTCAACTAAGGCTTTTAGGCCTGCAGGTGAACCGCTGAAGGGAGCAACTATTACTGGCCTTGAACGTACCGGTGAAAATGCATTTGATTTGAAGTATTCACTTAATGGCGCTGATTACCATGTTAAATATATGGCAACGTTCTCGCAAGTTAGTATGGAGTTTATTGACGCAAACGGATCAAGTCGTAGCGAGTTATACCAGCGAAAATGAGCAATCCATTTAATTTTATTACCCGAAGAGGTTTTTTAAAAACCACATTCATATCAATTTTCGCCTCCACTCCACTAGCTAAGGCAAGTGGAGTGGCACCGGTAACAGCAAAGGTTTTAGGTTTAACCTCTTCATCGGCTTTCAAATTACTAATTACAGCCACAACCTCTGCAAAAGTTTATGTCGAATATGGTTATTCAAAGAGTAGTTATAGTGAAAAAACTATGACCATATCAGTATCTAAGAGTGCTTCAAAATCATTAAGCATTACTGGCTTAAAAGCAAATTCCCAGGTTTATTATCGGGTTCGATACTCAACGGGTAGTAGTACTTATTCAAGCCTAACGCAATCTTCAATCAAAACTTCTTTAAGTGAGATTTCAAATACATTTGCAATCCAAGCCGACCCTCATATGGATGAAAACTCAAGTGCCGAGGTGTATATCGGGACATTAAAGCAAATAGTTGCTGCATCTCCAGCATTTCTTATGGATCTAGGCGATATTTTTATGGTTGATAAATTACCAAATAAATCTGAAGCAAATATAAGGGCACGTTATGAATTAATGGCTGGGTACTATCAAAAGCTTGTAAATGTTCCTCTAAAAATATGTCTTGGAAATCATGATGGTGAACTTGGTTATAGTAGTTTTAATACCAAAAAATATCGCAAAGAATATTTTCCAGAACAAACTGGAGACCTGGCTTATTATGCTTTTACAGGTCCCGAACAACTGCATATTGTCTTAGATCCATTTACCTACACAACAAAGAATCCAACAAAGGCAGGATGGGAGTGGACACTGGGTAAAGAACAGTATGACTGGTTGGTCTCCACCTTGAGAAATTCAAATGAGAGACATAAATTTATATACATACACCACTTACTCGTTGGTGATCAAACTTCTCGTGGTGGAGTTGAAGTTGCGAAGCTAAATGAGTGGGGCGGCAATAATAACGATGGCACTTATGGCTTCGAGTCAAACCGACCTGGTTGGGGCAAGCCAATTCACCAACTTTTAAAAGAATACAAAGTTGGATTTGTATTTAAAGGTCATGATCACTTGTATGTTAAGCAAGAGTTAGATGGAATAATTTATCAAACTGTTCCTCAACCGAGCCACGCAGGAAATAAAATTAATGTTCTTGAGTACGGCTATAACTCTGGCAAAGGTGTTGGTGGTTCTGGATTTCTTAAAGTAGTGACAAACCCCAATGAAGTTCAGGTAGATTTTATTTTATTCGATGGAAAACTAGCTGATTCCTATACGAGAAGTGCATAATGCGCAAATTAATTCTGGTTATATTACTAAGTATATTAATTTCACCACCAATTATATCAAGTGCAGCCACATCAAAAGCTTTATCTTTTCAGGCAGAAGTATGGGTTGATAATTGGTTTGCACTTTACATAAATGGAAAAAAAGTTGGAGAGGATACTGTACCAATCACAACTGAAAGATCTTTCAATAGCAGTAAGATTAAATTTACTGCCACTTATCCATTTACTATCGGAATTTTGGCGAAAGACTATACAGAAAATGCCTCAGGTCTTGAATATATAGGCACAGACAGGCAGCAGATAGGTGATGGTGGAATTATCGCTCAGTTCAGAGAAATTTCCACTGGAAAAGTTGTGGCTTCAACCTCTAAAAATTGGAAAGTTTTAGTGGCAAATAAAGCTCCAGTAAATACAGATTGCGTAAAGTCTAAAAATCCAAATACTGAGTGCAAATATATAAATACATTAATTCCAAATGGCTGGGCAACAAGTTCGTTTAAGGATTCAGCATGGGCATCCGCAACTGAATTTTCGAAGGAGGATGTCGGAGTCAAAGAAGGATACTTTGATTACAACTGGGCTTCGGGATCTTCATTAGTTTGGTCCTCTGATCTAAAACTTGATAACACTGTTCTTCTCAGAAAAGTAGTAACTTCTAAAGTAGCTAATTCAACGATCGCAAGCAACTTAACGTTAACAAGCCCAGATTTTGTTAATAATGGTAATTTACCAAAGGATTTTACATGTGATGGGACAGGTATCTCACCACCATTCAAATGGAGCAACGTGCCGAGTAATGCGCAATCACTTTTGTTAATCATGGATACAGTGCCAGGTCCGCTTCGTCCAGGTGAGGTAGATATTGGTAATCACTACTATTTGAATATTTTTAACATTCCAGTGACCGCAAACTCAATTGCCTCTAATGCCACAAATATTGGAACACTTGGTAAGAATTTTCAAGGGAAAATCGGTTATACACCTCCTTGTTCACAAGGGCCTGGATCAAAAATTTATAATATTTATCTTTTTGCTTTATCGGAAAAACTTAGTATAAATTCTTCTGAAGCTACAGGAGCTTTACTTCTAAAGGCCATTGAAGGCAAGGTTATTTCCTCAACTAAAATGAGTGTCAATTACACAAGAACTTAGTGGCTACCAGCATCCGCCCATATCTGACCTAAATCCGTTCAATATCTAGTAAATGTCAGGCCCATTGACTAATATGGGTGCTAAGTCAAGAAAAAGTAAATATATGAAATGGTTGAAT
>JBAWYI010000075.1:0-3066 GCA_037143635.1 Actinomycetes bacterium | reverse complement strand
ATAATTTCACGCGTGACATTAATGAATTAAAGAAGAGTCGCCCTATAAGCCGGATTTCGGGTACTAAACTTGAGTGCATGCAGATAGAAATCAGTACTGAAAAGTCACTGACTGAGGAACTAGCCACATTGCTTCAAGCGCATTGGCTTTTTTGCACCGCCAACACACCGATTGAACATGTTTATGCACTCGATGCTTCAAGGTTATTCATAACGGATATCACGGTCTTTGGTGCACGCATTCAAGACGAGTTAGTGGGTGTGGGCGCGTTAAGAATTCTAGATATTGAGCATGCGGAACTGAAGTCCATGCACACCTTGTCTCAATCAAGGGGACTCGGCATTGGTAAGGCGATGGTTAGCCACATTGAAGAATTTGCTAAAGGTCGAGGCATTAAGCGCATTAGTCTTGAAACTGGAACTAGTGAAGCTTTCAAACCTGCACGTAAACTCTACAAATCACTGGGATATCAAGATTGCGATGCTTTCGGTGACTATGTTCTAA
Source organism: Actinomycetes bacterium (assembly GCA_037143635.1). Taxonomy (GTDB): domain Bacteria; phylum Actinomycetota; class Actinomycetes; order Nanopelagicales; family Nanopelagicaceae; genus Nanopelagicus. Next base: position 2,562 of record JBAWYI010000075.1, on the reverse strand, counting down.
GCGAAGACAACACCTGCATGACTAAATTGATCTGAATAAGAAGAGTCGCCCTATAAGCCGGATCCTGTTCTCTTTCGAGAGATCATCATCCATCTAGATCTGTAATTGCTTACAGATTCAAGCAACCTACCCGTTGGCTCGAGCGAGTAGCTCTCAAATGCCAACAATCTGGTCTTGCTCCAGGTGGGGTTTACCTAGCCATATACGTTGCCGTAAATGCTGGTGGTCTCTTACACCACCGTTTCATCCTTACCGTTATTGCTAACGGCGGTTTATTTTCTGTGGCACTAATCCCGCGGATCACTCCGGATGGTCGTTAACCATCACCTTACTCTTTGGAGTCCGGACTTTCCTCGGTACTTTCGTAACGCGATGATCCAGACGACTCTTCAGTTAGATAAGGATACTAAAGATATTTTTAAGAGGGAAATGCTTACATTCCGCTATCTAAAACATCATTAAGAATTGAGTCTGCGTGTGAGTTTTCCTCGCGTGGAATCCATTGATAGGAAACAAGTTTTGGATCATGGGTGGCAAAGGCTTGTTTGGCTAGCTTTTGCATATTTGGGTGTTTAACCTTCCACCGCCCACTCATCTGCTCCACAACTAACTTAGAGTCCATCTTTACCAAAACAGTTGCAGCTGGATCTATTTCATTAACCGCTTTTAAACCAGCAATTAACCCGCTGTATTCAGCAACATTATTTGATGCCTCCCCAATGGATGCGCCAATCTCTTTCACAACCTTGTCATTTTCATAAACAACTGCGCCATAGGCTGCAGCTCCTGGATTACCACGAGAGCCGCCATCTGCGGTTACGACAAAGTGTCTGGCCATTAGATTCTTACCAAAATCCGGCGGCACTCTTCACATCGTAATAACTCATCCTTTGCTAAGGATTTAATTCGTTCCATCTCAACGGCGTTAACTGCCAAATTACACCCATTACATTTATTGCCAACCAAGGCAGCAGCGGCCACGCCGCCACTTGCGGTTCTGATTTTTTCATATAGATCAATTAATGGCTTTTCAATCTTTGCCGTAACTTTTTCCCTATCACTCTGCTTATTTCTGATTACAGTAGTTATCTCATTACTTGCTGCAGTTAATCTTTGATTTATCTCAGCCTTTAAAGTTTCAAGGGATGCTAGATCAGTAGTCAGTGTGTTTGTGCGGTCAGTGATTGCCTCACTGCGCACCATAATCTCAAGCTCAATCTCCTCCAACGCTTCTTGGCGCTTTCTTAAAGTACCAACCTCATGCTGGAGTTGTTCTAACTCCTTTGGGGTGGCATTACCGGAAGATAATCTGGCTTCATCTTTTTTAATTCGATCAGTAACAGTTTCAACATCAACCTCACCACGGCGAAGCTCTAGGGCGATTTGATCAGCTTCGGCCTTAACAGTTGCAAGCTCCTCGGTGGCAGTAACAATCCGCTTATCAATATGAAGTAGTTGTTCAATCTCAGGCAGTGATTTTAATTTGGTATTTGCCTGCATAATTTCATTATCAAGTAATTGAAGTTCTAAGGTTAAAGATTGTTGCTCAGGTGAGGCTTGCATAGGTGAGCCCCCCAATTTGATTGGTAATTAATAAAACCTTTTTAGTTGTATTGCGGTAGTTATATTGCGCTATCCCTACTTTAGTAGAGATAGCGCGGTAATCAAAGAATTACTTAACTGTTTGCTGCTTTGTCTCATCTCTGTGCTTGCGCAGATATGTCATAAATGGTGTGCCACCGGTGCCAACTGCTGATGGATTTCCTGGAGTGGCTTGGGCTTGGGCGTGAATATATGTGCCGGCATACTCAAGATGCATCGCTCTAAAGTTTGCAACCAACTCCACACACTCATTAAATACAGATGTTAATCCAGCCCGCTTTGCGGTAGTTACAAAGTTACGCACTGATGGACCTGCTTCAACCGCTTCAATAAAAGCCACATGCTTTGGTGGCATGTAGGTGCGCATCTCCATTAGGTATTCACGTAATTCATCTCGCTCATGTTCAATCCCAAGCACACCATCCATCGCTGGAATGATTGCACTTTGGGCGCCAGTCTCACCACGAAACTTTTGGCCAACACCTTTGTACTCATCCACACCTTCATAGACCACACCATCTGGCAGGGATGGATTATTTCTCCAACCAAAGATGTATGGACGAACGCGATGGAAGTAAATATATGGATCACATCTTTCTGGCATTCTGCCCAGCACCTGATACATCGAAGCTAATGCATTACGTAATTTAGTAAGGGCTGCGTCTAATTGATCTGCATCATTCGCCACAACTGCAGCTTGTGCATCTTCGATTGCTTTAAGTGACTTACCCGCTTTTTTCTCAATATCAATGTGAATTAAGATAAACCACTCTTCATCTTGGCCACCTAAGAAACATTGGGCCAAGCCGATATTTCCGCACTCAATTGGGCCACTCTTATCAAAGCGGCGCCAGTTGTCGGAGGCGTAACTTTGGTAGGAAAGAATTGGTGGCCGTCCTACTAATTTGCCAACCTCATACCAAGGAAGGGCTAAGTTTTTTGGCATAACCGTTGCTGGGG
>JBAWYI010000074.1:0-3126 GCA_037143635.1 Actinomycetes bacterium | reverse complement strand
AGCACTTGATGTATTCGTTGTGAATCACCTAAAACAAATATCTCACTCTCACCAAGATTAACCTCAATTAAATGCTCTGGCCCAGCTGCTTTTGCCGAAGCTGCAACCTCATTAATTAATGTATTTAAATCAACTGGATCTGAGGCTAGCTCCCGAGATTGATCAAGCCGGGCAAGTAACAATAAATCCTCAACTAATGTGCTCATTCGAATAGATTCTTTTTCAATTCGATTAATTAACTCTTTAGTTTTATCCTCACCAACAACTGCTCCTTGTCTATGTAGCTCAGCAAAACCACGGATTGCGGTAAGGGGTGTTCGAAGTTCATGAGAAGCATCAGCCACAAATCTTCTTAATTTATTTTCACTAGCTACTCGAACTGCAAATGATTCTTCAATTCGGGCAAGCATGGAGTTAAGTGAGGTAGTTAATCGGCCAACCTCAGTATCTGGTTTTGCTGCTGGCAAACGAGCAGATAGATCACCGGATGCAATAGCTTCGGCGGTGTCTTCAACTGCTTCTAATGGTCTTAAACCAATTGCAATAATCCATCTAGAAGATATGGCAATGCCTAGCAAAGCAAGTAAGCCTAAGATTGAAAATAGAAATCTAAGCCTGCTTAAGGTTTTATCAACCTCTTCAAGTGAGTTAGCAACTATTACCGTGCCCATGCCAGTTGGCAGAACTTGGGCAAGTGCTCTGATATCAGGTGAGTCATCCTTACCTTTAATTGTGAATGGTCGGTTTTTATACTTACTAACCTCACTAGTTTTCATTCCAGTTACGGCAAAAGTTTTACCACCTAACTCACCACCTATTTGGCCAATTAATACGCCATCACTATCTAAAAGTGTTACTGAGGTTGCAGTTGGTACACCACGAAGTGGGGCTAATATTTTAAAAGGCGAGTTATCCTCTTCAACCTCTGAAGGTGCAATGCCGGCGCGATCTAATCTATTTAAAGAGCTGCTTGAGATATCAATTAATTGTTTATCTACCTGGGAAACTAAGTAATTTCTAAGAGCAGCATTTGCAGCAAAATCTGAAGCAATAATTGCCAGACTTGTTAAAACAACTGCTGCCAAGATAAGTCGGTTGCGTAGTGACCAAAGTGAAAGTGGTGTGCGCACCCGACTTAACGGTGATTTCATCTGATAATTGTGATCAATTACTTACTTGCTGGCAAGCGCAGCCGGTATCCAACTCCTCTGACTGTGTGAATTAAGGCTGGATCGTAGATATCAATTTTTTTGCGCAGGTATGAAACATAGGTTTCAACAATTCCCATATCTCCCCGGAAGTCATACTGCCAAACATGATCAAGAATCTGTGATTTGCTCACAACTCGATCAGCGTTAATCATTAAGTAACGAAGCAGTAAAAACTCAGTTGGCGAAAGATCAATTAGATTTCCAGCTCTACGTACCTCATGAGTTGCCTCATCTAATTCAAGATCGGCAAATCTAATTTTCTCTTCATCGGCAATTACTTCAGTTGCACCAGTTCTGCGAAGTAGTGCGCGAAGACGAGCAACTAACTCTTCAAGTGAGAATGGCTTAGTTACATAATCATCGCCACCGATTGTTAATCCGGCGATCTTGTCCTCAGTTGAATCTTTTGCAGTTAAAAATAAAACTCCAACATTATGACCTTCACTGCGAAGTTGCCGGCAGACTTCAAAACCATTTTGATCTGGCAACATCACATCAAGAATTAATGCATGAGGTTTAAACTCCTCCGCAATTTGCAAAGCTTGGGCGCCAGAAGAAGCGGTGCGAACATCAAAGCCAACAAACTTAAGGCTGGTAGCGATTAATTCGCTAATACTGTTCTCATCATCTACCACCAGAATTCTCTGGGTAGTTTGATCTAGCTGATCTATATTGCTAACTCTTTCTTTAAGAGCGGTCATTTGGCATCACCTCGGTATAGATAATTATCTACTATCCTGAGGATTTACTGAGAAAAGGGTGCTATTTACCTTGATCTTTTAACACTGCGCAGCATTATTTGAGCCACATCCAGCACCTCAACTGAGCTATCTCTAGCCACCATGCCATCTGAGACCATCACCCGGCAGAAAGGACAGCCAACTGCAACCTCTTCAGCGCCCGTAGCAATCGCCTCATCTACGCGATTTAAATTAATTCTGGTTCCAATTTTTTCTTCCATCCACATCCTGCCACCACCTGCGCCACAACAAAATGATCGCTCTTGATTTCTTGGCATCTCAGAGACTGCAACACCGGCGGACTCTAATAATTCACGTGGTGGTTCATAAATCTGGTTGTGTCTGCCTAAGTAACAAGGATCATGATAGGTAAGTTTTTTAGCATCAGCTGCTGCTGGAGCAATTGGTTTTAATCTTCCCTCTTTAACTAATGTATTTAATAGTTGGGTGTGGTGAACCATCTCTAATTCAAATCCTTGTTGTTTGTAATCACGGCCAATTGTTGTAAAACAGTGCGGGCAGGTAACTACAACTTTTTTTACACCTCTAGTACCAAAAGTCTCTTGCAAAGTTTCAATATTTTCTCGAGACAATATTTGATATAAAAATTCATTACCACTACGACGTGCAGGATCTCCCGTGCAGGTCTCACGTTTTCCTAAGACACCAAACTTAACCCCTGACATATACAAAAGCTCTGCCACTGCCTTAGTTGTTTTCTTGGCCCGCTCTTCATACGCCCCAGCACAACCAACCCAGAATAAGTACTCAACATCTTCTGGAATAACTGAATCAATTACTGTGATCGGAAAATCAACCTCTTTAATCCAAGCATCGCGATCGGTTCGATTAGCACCCCAGGGGTTTCCAGCCTTTTCTAAATTACGGAACGTGTTTCCTAATTCAGTTGGAAACTCAGATTCAACTAACACTTGAAATCTTCGCATATTAACTATGTGATCAACATGTTCAATATCTACCGGGCACTCCTCAACACAAGCACCACAAGTTGTGCAGGACCATAAAACATCTAAAGAGATTGCATTCTCATGAGCGTTACCAACAATCTTTGTTTGCGCACTCTCCGTACCAACCTTGGTAAGTGCGTGATCGCGCATCGCCATAATCAAAAGCTTTGGCGATAGCGGTTTTTCAGTATGCCAGGCTGGGCATTG
>JBAWYI010000073.1:0-3157 GCA_037143635.1 Actinomycetes bacterium | reverse complement strand
CTGCTGGAGCTCGACCATAAGATTTTTTATTCTTAAAGCCATTTGCGCAAAACCAGAGGCCAAGTGCGCCGAGTGACCCAAAAACAATCTCAGCAGTTAAAGCAGCCGGTGCGGATACATCTGAAATAAGTGGGGCAGTGATCAAATAAATAACTAGCGCAAGCAGTAACCCAGCCTCTGCGCGAAGCAAAAAGACCGCCCACCTTCTACTCACCTCGGTAGCAAAAACTCTTTTCAGATTCACCTTTAAATACTACCCTCTAGCCTCATAATGAAGGATCTAAGTGAGATAGCTGCACAAATATTTTTTGTTAATAATGGTGAGATTGATCTATTAACTGGTGCGATCGCTCAGAGCAGGTTTGATCAAATAGTAAAGCGAGATATGCAACTTTCCCGCCGAAATCAAACTCAACTATTGATTATCAGCGCTACTTTGAATCTAGGAAATTACTTCGCAACTAAAAATCAAATTAACCTTAATCAGATAAAAATTGAGGTTGAAAGTGAGTTAGTAAAAGCATACTTTTTGCTACAAAATATATTTAGGCAATCTGATTGTATTTGTCGCATTTCAACTACTGGCTTTTGGATATTTTTAGCTGGCCCAGATAGTTCTGCTGGTGATCAGCTCCTAACTCGAGCATGTGATTTGCTACCTAAATATCTTGATCTTGCGATTTCTCACTACAGCGACCCAGATACTCAATTAGATTGGTATGCCCAGATAGATCAACTTCACTTTTCGAAATAACTGTAAGTATTCTCCTTTAAACATTTAGTTATATACACAGCCAAACATATAACTAGGTAGATTTTCAATAATTAGCCAATGGAAAAAGTTAATTCTGGGTTGCAAAGTTTTGGTCCCCTTCAAAATCTAATTGAGGATGATTCAGTTGAGGAAATCTGGATAAATACTCCAAATCGAGTATTTGTTGCCCGTAATGGCAGGAGTGAGTTAACTAATTTAGTTTTAACCAAAGAGGTTGTGCACGATTTGATTGAAAGATTGCTGATTTGGGGTGGCAGGCGCCTTGATGTTAGTAATCCATTTGTAGATGCCAGGCTGCCCGATGGCAGCAGATTACATGTAGCAATACCTGAAGTAACTGCCAAGCATTGGGCAGTTAATATCCGCAAACATTTAAACCAAGGAAACTCATTAGCAGATTTAATGGAGCTAGGTTCAATAAATCAAGAGATATTAGATCTACTAATAAGTTCAATTAATAATGGCTTTAACATATTGGTAAGCGGTGGAACCCAAGCTGGTAAGACCACATTTTTAAATGCTTTAATTTCCCAAATATCACCAGGTGAGCGCGTAATTACTATTGAAGAAGTTTTTGAATTAAAACCAAAAATACCTGACTGGATTGCGCTGCAAACAAGGAATACTAATTTAGAAGGTGAAGGTGAAATCTCACTTCGTAAATTAATTAAAGAATCCCTGCGAATGCGGCCTAGTCGAATAATTGTTGGCGAGGTAAGAGAGGCCGAAGCACTTGATCTTTTGATTGCACTCAATTCCGGTCTACCTGGCATGGCAACCTTGCACGCAAACTCAGTTAGGAGTGCAATAAGTAAATTACAGCTTCTGCCGTTATTAGCGGGTGAAAATATCTCCCAAAGCTTTATCACTCCAACAATTGCAAACTGTATTGATCTAGTAGTGCAGTGCAGTCTTGATTCAACTGGCGTGAGAAGAGTGGTTGAGGTGGCTTTTGTTACCGGTCGTAGCGAAGAGGGCGTAATCGAGATAGAAAGATTATTTAAATGGAATGGCACTAAATATGTAAAAGGGCTTGCATCTTTAGCAAATATATTAGCCAAACGAAGTATTTAAAATGCAACCTATTACTTTATTAATTTTATTTATATTATCTTTACTTGCAGCCTACTTAGCAAAGATTTCATATCAGGCTAGGAAAATTACCATTAACCGTGCGCAAGCATGGCCTGAGGTTTTAGATCTACTCATTTCATCCCTGCAATCTGGTGCATCAATTTCTGAAAGCCTTTCCAATCTTGCCAGCGTTGGACCTCAATCAATTCGAAAAGAGTTTGATAAATTCTCTAAGAGCTTAAATGGGGGAGAAAAATTTGAGGTTGCTATTAATGACTTAAAAGAGGAGTTTGCTGATCCAATTACCGATCAACTCTTTGAGACCCTTTACTTTGCAACGAAGTTTGGGAGCAAAAATACAATTAAAGTTTTAAGAGAGATATCTGAGTATGTATCAGCAGATTTAGCACTACGGGCTGAGATAAATACTAGATTTGGTTGGATTAAAAACTCAGCAAACTTAGCCGCATTAGCGCCGTGGCTACTTTTTATCATCTTACGTACTCAAGAGAATGCTCGCATTGCCTATTTGCAGCCGACTGGCCAATTGCTAATGATTTTTGGTGTGATCGCGACATTACTGGCTTATCTTTGGATGAGCAGAATTGCAAAGTTACCAAAAGCTAAACGTTTATTTACGATTCAAATTACGACAAAATGAGCCGCCTACAACTCTATATTTTGATTTTGATAGCACCGGCAATTATTTTTTCGATCAGAGTAATCTTAATTGAGGTTGCAAATCTACTTTCAGTCTCTGACTATGCAAAACAATTAAATTGGCTTAAAAAGATAATTGGAAAAATAACTGGCAGTGAGGTAAAAGAGAGTGAGATAAATGAGGAGTTAGTAAATATTTTGCAGATGCTCTCAATCATGATCTCAGCAGGTGAGAGTCCGATGATGGCACTTCGCTATATTTCACAACGCTCCGTTGGGTACCTTCCTAATTTAATTAAACAAAGTTTTGCAAAGTATGAAAGTGGTAATAACCTGACCCAGTCTTTGGAGTTTATTGCCGCAGCTGCCGGCTCATCTGCGCTTAGGCGGCTTACTAACTCAATTCAAATTGCAATTCAACGGGGAACACCGATTTTGGATGTGTTAAACAATCAGGTCCAATCTTTGAATAAGCAGATAAATCTGGCGCTACTTAAGAAATCAGGGAAAAGTGAGATCACTTTACTTATCCCAGTTGTCTTTTTAATCCTGCCAGTGTCGATCAGTTTTGCTATTTGGCCCTCGATCTATGGCTTAAACCAAGCGGGGCTTTAATCTGAAAGGTTAGAATGGCGCTATGTCTAAGGT
>JBAWYI010000072.1:0-3172 GCA_037143635.1 Actinomycetes bacterium | reverse complement strand
AGCAGGTGACTCTTAATCACCGGGTCGGGGGTTCGAGTCCCTCACAACCCACTTACAAGTAAGCGCACCTTCGTCTTAACTTATTTAGATATTCACCATAAACTTCAATAATGGAAGGCTACCTAAAGGCAATTATTGGCGCAGGATTTGGCTGGTTAGTCTCTTATTTAATTGTTCATGCTTTTAATACTAATTTTCAACCAATTCACTTAATTCCGATTATTGCTTTTAGTTACGCTGCCTATACCTCTAATTTTTAAAGACAGACAAGAGTAATGATGATTTAAGAACTATAAATCTCTTACCGCTTACAATTTTTGGTGTAGTTGTATAAAGCTGTTACCTCAGCACTACTTAATGCTTTACCAAATAGATAAAAGGAGTTAAATCTGAAATCTCCATTGGTTCCTCTTGCCTCAGTATTTCCACCGAGGTTTGTAGTATCTGGCGCACCAATTCCATGGGTAATAGCTCCACCATTTTGTGTCCAAGGTTGAGATACTGAACTGACTAAAGATCCATCGATGTACGCACTCAATGTGCTTGAGGTTCCTGAAACACCCACCAAGTGCCATTGATTTGGCGAAAGAAGTGCTGACTCAATTACATACTGATCAGGAGTTGATGTGCTGTATGCCCATCTATTAAATCTCACTTTCCCATTAACCACTTCGATTTGAGCATCATGCCAAACGCCACTGGAACCAACTTCATCATAAATAACTCCAGGATCTGCCACACCATTACTATCTAAATCAAGGGGATAAATCCAGAAGTAAATTGATTGCGCAGTACTCTGCGGAGTACTGACTGTAAAAATATAAGAACCATTTGTTTGAGACATTGTTAGGTATTTAACTCCCCTACTATCAGTTGCAACAGCGGAAGTATTTGTAATTGTGCCATTTTGAGCTGTGTCTAAAACGGTATTAATAGTTTTACCACTTACTTGATCATAAATAGTATTACCGCTACCGGAGTAGGAATCATATTCATCGACTGAGTATTTAATTTGTAAATAATCATCATCTTCAATTGAGGTAGTACCGGGTTTAATTGTGAATGCCAGATTATTAAGCAAAGTGGAATCAATACTTATCGTTGGGCTGTTGCTGTCATATCGTGAACAGCCAACTCCTGATGAGATAGTAAAGATGCTGTTTGAAACACTAGATGATGGAATGCTCCAAGAGGTGTAGTTAATTACGCCATTTATTGGAATAGCCATCTCAATCACCCGATTGCCGCACCCATTAACACCATTTGGATCATATCTTTGATCAACATTACTTAAGCTAATTGTTGTTACAACATATCGCTTGCTTACCGTATCAAAGACCACATTTTTATTAATTGTTACCGCTGGATCACAAGTTGTTGCAGCAATATAGCCAGCACCTTGAGCATCTGGTGCACTAACGGTAATTAGGCCAGCTGCAAATACCCCTCCTAAGCCAACTAATGTAAAGAAGGCGATGATAATTGCATCCCGCTTTGAAAATATTGCAATAGTACTTTTTATCAAATTCGCCAGCGCCACAATTGGATATTTAATTAATTTCATCACTGCACTACCAATGCCAAATTATGCTTGGGGTAGAAGAGCCGCCACCATTTAATGCCTCACCACTTGCTAGTGAGCCACCATATTCAATGATGTAACCCATTGTGTCGCCACCATAACCATCTTCAAAGCGGTCATTCCAAAATCCAGTACCACCGGAGAGAATTTGTAATGCAGTTTCATTAATTGATCCACGTCCTGATGTCCAAGTATCAGGTTGATATAGATTAAATGTTTGGTAACTGTATCTAGTTGAGCCATTATCAACCGCGCAGTTGGCTCGATTTGCTGGGTAATAATTTGGAGTGGTATGAGCCCGGCCTCGGCCATAAAAGAATACGCAGTTGTATTCAGGAGCCACCGGATCTGCCCAAATAAAAGATACATTTCCGCTGCTACTTGATGCACCAGCTGGAACTGGTCGATCATTTCCGCCTAGCCAAGCTGAATCAAGTCCGACTTTACTGACTAGGAAAGCGTTTTCAGTTGAAGTTTGAACGGTAGCGAAATAACCACATAAACCAAATACTTTTTTAGGACAGCTTGAATAAGTACGAGTTGTTGATGGAAGTGCAGTTTGATCACCAGCATCAGATGCAACCCAGCCAGCAGACTGTCCAGTTATATCTAAATATGCGGCATCCCAGGAAACGGCTGTTGAAATGTATTGGTAGTAATGACCATTCTCACCAAAGTTCCAAGCAATCGGTGTGGTGACACCTGTTGGTTGGGCGTTCCAAATAGCTCCTTGAAATGTTGGCAGCGGATTAGTGCAATCTGACTTCCATGAGTAAGAGATCCAAGGAAGAATTATATTTATATTTGCCACAGTTCCACGCAAGCCAAGATATGCAGCTGAAGTTCCACCATTAACACCGGTTGAGGTTGCATTGTTAGTGACATACCCAGTTGGGGCAGCCATTGCAGCAAGTGCAGCACTTACGCCAGGTTGGGTTGTGTCAACAGTTAATGTGCCGCAACTTAAGCTGAGCGCAAATGTAATATATGAAGAAGATGCATCTTGGCCAACTGTGGTGAAGCCATTATCTTTTAATAGATCAAGAACTGGACCGTTAGTTACTGCCCTAGTTGAGGGACGAAGATTTAACGCCACTGAGGCTAATGATTGGGCATCTACTGGGGTTAGGGATGTGTAGGCACGGTAGGTAATACCAGTTGAGCTATTAGCGCCAAAGGTGAAAACACCATCGGTAATTGTTGAGGATGGAATAGTCCAGGAGGCGTAGGTGACATCACCGTTATAAGGAAGGGCAAGCTCCATAATCATATTGCCACAACCATTACGGCCATTTACATCATAAGTTTGATTAACATTGCTAATTGAGATGGTTGAGACCACATACCTTTGTAATGTTAAATCAAAGGTAACATCTTTATTGATCGATACCGCTTCATCACATGAAGTAACGGCGGTGTAACCAGCACCCTGTTTATCAGTTTGGGTTAAGGTAATTGCACCAGCTGCAAATACGCCGCCAATGCCTAGAATCGTAAAGAAGACGATGATTACTAAATCGCGCTTGCGGAATAATTTAATTGTCCTATTACTTAGTGCGCGCAGAAGAGCAAAACTGCGTGTATACAGTT
>JBAWYI010000071.1:0-3565 GCA_037143635.1 Actinomycetes bacterium | reverse complement strand
TTTGGATCCTCAGCAAACCACTGTCCGTGATCTGCGGCTACATAAATTATGTCGCCGATTGTTTTAGCTGCCAATACTTTCCGTAGTTGGCGAATATGAGGTAAGAATCTGGTCCACATCGCCTCAACTAATAAAAGTTTCTTCTCTCTCGCCTTATCCACCATCATTTTGGCTTCATTTGCATTCATCGCAAATGGCTTCTCACACAAAACATGTTTACCCGCATTTAGTGCTAACAGAACATGATCTACATGCCAAGGATGGGTTGAGGCGATATAAATAGCATCCACCTCAGGATCTGCTACCAATGCTTCATAGGAGCCATGTCTATTCTTAATATTGTATTTATCACCAAACCGATTTGCGTTTTCAATAGTGCGTGAACCAACAGCCACAATGTTTTGCCCGGGCACACCCTTTAGATCATTTGCCATCCAATCAGCAATCAATCCAGTTGCTAGAAATCCCCAATTAACCGGTTCATATTTACCCATACCTAAACCCTAGATCCTTAGCTATCAATTGCCAATAGATTGCAATAATTAAAGTTGGTAGAGTGCTGATATGGCCATCGCGAGATACTCATTAACCGCACTTGATTGCCCAGATCCAGTTGCATTGGCAAACTTTTATTCAAAAATTACTGATTTTGAAGTGGTAGTTGCCCATAAAGATAAAAATCAAAATCCACTCTGGGTTGAGTTGGTAGATAACGGCGTCACTAGAATCGCATTTCAACGAGTTGAAAAGTACTCACCACCGACCTGGCCAGAAGGTCCTACTCCGCAACAAGCACACCTTGATTTTGATGTTAAAGATTTAAATGAAGCAGAGGCGAAATTACTTGCAATTGGCGCAGTTAAGTCACCAATTCAAACTAGCTCCAATCCAGAAGAGAATTTTCGTGTTTACTTTGATCCAGCCGGACATCCTTTTTGCCTTGTTAGTGCCTAATCAAGTTATAAAATTTAAATCAGTTAAGATAAGCGTATGAATGATGCGCTAACAATCTCCGCCTTAACCTTTGGCGCACAAGCCTTTGTGACCTTATTTGTGATTTTAGATCCACCAGGTGCGGCCCCAATTTTCTTAAGTCTTGCCTCTGGCAAACCGATTAAGGTGCAACGTAAATTAGCTTGGCAGGCAGCTGCTGTCTCACTGTTTGTAATTGTTACCTTCGCCTTATTTGGAAATGCGCTTTTAAATTACTTGAATATCTCACTTGCTGCCCTGCAAGGTGCTGGCGGAATTCTGCTCTTAATTACCGGTCTTGGTTTACTTACTGGTTCTCTCACCGATGAAGGATCATCGACCTCAAAAAATATTGCACTCGTCCCCCTTGGCACACCACTTTTAGCAGGGCCTGGCGCAATTGTTACCACTATGTTGTATGTGCAAAAGGCTGATGGTTCATCTCAATTAGGTGCTTTGGCTTTAGCAATTGTGGCGGTTCACTTTATTATCGGCTTAACTTTTATGTTCTCAACAACGATCCTTGCAGTTATCAAAGACTCTGGCGTGACACTTTTGGCTCGAATTGCCGGCCTTCTTCTATCGGCAATCGCAGTTGAGATGATTGTTAGCTCAATTAAAGCCTTCTTTAATATTGCCTAAATAATTACAACTGTCACACCCACCATCTATCTTTAACCTATGGTTTTAGGTAGCACCGCCCTTCATCAAACAACATTTGTAATTGTTGATTTAGAGACCACAGGTGCCTCTCCTAAAAAGGGAGCAGCGATTACCGAGATTGGCGCTGTGAAGGTTAAAAGTGGTGATTATTTAGGAAACTTTGAATCATTTATTAATCCACTGACCCCAATTCCAGAGTACATAACTGAAATGACTGGCATTACCGATTTGATGTTAGCTAAGGCGCCAGTAATTGATGAGATCCTGCCCGCCTTCTTAGCGTTTGCAGGCAGCGCGGATGAAACAATAATTGTTGCTCACAATGCTCCCTTTGATTTAAGTTTTTTAAAGAGTGCTGCAAAGGAGTTAGATTTAGAATGGCCAAAGTATAAAACCTTAGATACTGTCACAATTGCTCGTCAGGTATTAAGCAAAGAGGATGTGCCTAACTGCAAACTATCCACTCTTGCTCAGTTCTTTGGCACAAAAACCGAGCCAAACCATCGAGCGTTAGATGATGCCAAAGCAACCACTGAAATATTGCATGGACTTATTGAAAGATTAGGTTCCTTTGAAGTTTATGATGTTGATTCATTAATGGAGTTTGCAAAAACTGCCGCCCATATCCAACGACAAAATTACTGGGGCTTAAGCTCTATCTAGCTGAGACTATTTCATTTGTTAGCTCTGCCCACTTTTTAACAACCGAAAGTGCTGCGCCAGAGTCAATCGCTTTATTAGCTAAGACAAAGCCATTTGCGATCTGGGTTTGTAGGGGCAAATTAAAATCTGCTTTAAAAGCAGCAATTGCAAAGGCAGCGTTTAAGGTAACTGCATCTCGCATGGCACCTTTTTCACCTGCAAAGATCTTCATCGTCATCTGCGCGTTATATGCAGCATCCCCGCCAGCTAAGGCTGAAATTGGTGATGATGTAATACCTAAATCTGCTGGATTAAAAACTGACTGGGTTAATTGCCCATCACTTATTTGAATTACTTCGGTGGTGGTAGAAAGTGAGACCTCATCTAATCCATCATCACCACGAAATACAAAACCCTCTTTACCTTGATCTAGTAAAACCTGTGCCATAAGTGGCAGTAACTCAGAACGTGCCACCCCAATTGCGCAAGCCTTTGGCTTTGCTGGGTTTGCAAGAGGTCCTAAAATATTAAAAACAGTTGGCACGCCCAACTCTTTTCGAGCAGCTGCTGCATGCTTCATTGAAGAGTGAAAGATTGGCGCAAAGCAAAAGCCAATCCCAATCTTATGAACAGTTTGTTCAACCTCTGCCCCAGTTAAATCAATTTTAATTCCAAGAGCTTCAAGTAGATCAGCCGATCCGGATTTAGAGCTAGCTGCCCGATTGCCATGCTTTACTACCCTTGCCCCAGCAGCATTAGTAACAATTGCAGCAGCGGTTGAAATATTTATTGTGTTAGCACCATCTCCGCCAGTACCAACTGTGTCCACTGCGCGCTCAGTAATATTTATCGGCGCAGAGTATGAATACATCTGCGCAACTAAGGCTTCAACCTCACTAGCGCTCTCTCCCTTTGATTTAAGACCAGTAAGGAATTGTTTAATCTCATCATTACTTGCCTTGCCCTCAAGGATTTGCGACATCGCCCAGGTAATTTGCTCACTCGTTAGTTCAGATTTATCTGAAAGTGATTTAAGAATTAAATCCCAGCTCATTAGGGACACTAATTATTTTGCGAGCGCAGAATCAGTTTTAAGCAACGCAGCACACTTGGCCGCAATCGTAAACGGATCAATTGGATGAGTAACCATGGCTTCGGCCTTTGACCATGCAGCTAACCAATTATCTTGAGCACGGCCGGTAATTAGTAAAACCGGTGGGCAGTTAAAAACCTCATCCTTTAATTGTCGGCCCACTCCCATGCCACCCTCAGGAACCGCCTCACCATC
>JBAWYI010000070.1:0-3764 GCA_037143635.1 Actinomycetes bacterium | reverse complement strand
AGAAGATTAGTTTTATTACACCTAGATGGTTCGATGGTGGCGATGCCAGAGCATGGGGCTAAGCTATTTTTCGAGAACAAAGAGGTTGGTTATATCGGCACGATGGCCCGTCATTATGAGTTAGGGCCAATTGCACTTGCAGTAGTTAAACGAAATCTCTCACTGGATGCGGTATTAATCGCAGATGGTGTTGCAGCAACACAGGAGGAGTTAGCACTTCGCTAGAGGAGTTAGGCTTATCTAATGGAGACCCTAACCACCATCTTATTAATTCTTGCCTCCTTCACCCTCTCCTTCTTTTTAATTTATAAGGGTGTTACCGGAGTAGTTAAAAACATTAATGAGGGTAAAAAATAATGGCATTTACTATTCCAGAGAATTTACATCCTGATTTAATGCCACTTGCTTGGTTAGTTGGCACCTGGCGCGGAAAAGGACGTGGTGAGTATCCAAATGTGCCGGGCTTTCAATACGCCCAAGAGGTTTCCTTTAATCATGATGGACGCCCTTTTTTAAATTACTTCTCACGCTCTTGGATCATTGATGAAAATGATGAGATTGTGCGCCCGGCTGCATCTGAGGTTGGCTTTTGGCGAATAAAAGAAAATAATGTTTTAGAGGTAATCCTTGCTCACAACACCGGTATTGCAGAGGGTTGGGTTGGTTTAGTGCAAGGAGCAAAGATTCAACTTGCCATGGATCAAGGTTATTCAGCCCCTTCTGCAAAGATTGTTACCGCTGGCTCTCGTCTTTATGGATTGGTTGAGGGTGAATTATTTACTTCGTATGACATGGCAGCCCAAGGTCAAACACTTCAAGCACATCTTTGGTCATCATTAGAAAGACAGGCAGAGTAATTAATAAGTTTGAAGGTGTTGTATTAGCTGAAGTTACAAGAGGTGGCATTGTTGAATCACTGCATCTAGGACATCTAATTGTTTTAAACTCAGATGGCACAACCTATCTTTCTAAGGGAAGCCCTGAATTAGCTTTTTATCCAAGATCAGCTGTTAAATCACTACAAGCTTCCGGGATGCTTAAGGCAGGGCTTACTGTCAGTGATGAAGAGTTAGCAATAATTTGCGCATCTCACTCTGGCCATCAAATTCATATTGAATTAGTAACAAAGATGTTAGAGAAAAGAGATATTCCACTATCTGCGTTAAAAAATGCCACCGATAAACCACTTGGTGAAAAAGAGAAAATCTCTTGGGGTGATAAGCCTGGTACGCAATTAACCCAAAACTGCAGCGGCAAACATGCGGGAATGTTAATCACCTGCC
This sequence comes from Actinomycetes bacterium, assembly GCA_037143635.1. Taxonomy (GTDB): domain Bacteria; phylum Actinomycetota; class Actinomycetes; order Nanopelagicales; family Nanopelagicaceae; genus Nanopelagicus. The sequence continues at coordinate 2,481 of JBAWYI010000070.1, read as the reverse complement.
AACAAAATGGCTGGGACTTGGATACCTACTTAGAGATGAATCATCCACTTCAGATTGCAATCAAAAATGAGATTGAATTACTAGCAGGAGAAAAAGTGAGTGCCTCAACCTTTGATGGATGTGGGGCGCCGTTATTTGCAATCTCTTTAACTGGATTAGCTAGAGCTATTTCAACCGTAGTTAAATCAAATGAAGCTATCTACAAACAAATTGTTACTGCATGTACTGAGTATCCAGAGTTAGTTGCAGGTGAGGGCAGGTTAACAACTCGCATGATGCGAGCAGTTTCTGGTTTGTTTATGAAAGAGGGGGCAGAGGGTATTGAGGTTTGCGCATTAAGTGATGGCAGAGTGATTGCGATAAAGATTATTGATGGCTCATGGCGACCAGTTGCGCCAATCATTATGGAAGTTTTTAAACGCTGGGGTGTTTCGATGCCGGATGAGAGCGTGAAGATATATGGGGGAAGCAGCGTAATTGGTGAGGTAATTGCCAAGATTTAGTTTGTGAAAGTTAAGTTAGAATTACCCTATGCCAGCAAATAAGAGATCAAAGATTGCTACCTTGATGGTGCACACCTCCCCGCTTGATCAAGCAGGTATTGGCGATGCTGGCGGCATGAATGTTTATGTGGTGGAAAGTGCCAAGAAGATGGCCCAAGCTGGTGTCTCTGTTGATATTTTTACTCGGGCTAATCATCCAGATCTGCCAGAGTCAGTTGAGATCGCAGAGGGTGTAACAGTTAAACATTTAGTTGCCGGCCCCTTTGAAGGATTATCTAAAGAGGAGTTACCAAGCCAGTTGGGTGCATTAACTAGCGTTTTTATGAATTACCAAAAACAATTACCAAGTGATTATTACTCACTGTTGCACTCTCACTACTGGATCTCAGGCCAATTAGGTTGGATGGTTAGCGAGCGAACAGGTATTCCATTAATTCACACTATGCACACAACAGCAAAGGTTAAGAATTTAAATTTAGCCGAAAATGAAAAACCAGAGCCGCAAACTAGAGCAATCGGTGAAGAGCAGGTTGTTAAAGCATCCACTGGCTTAATTGCTAACACAGATGCTGAAGCTGCATCTTTGGTATCTCTTTATGATGCCTGCCCAGATAATGTTTTTGTAGTTGCTCCTGGCGTTGACTTGCAAAGATTCTCACCCGGTATTGGAAAAGCTGCAGCAAGAGTTAAATTAAATATTGCACCCGATGCCATCATGCTTACCTTCGTCGGCCGCATTCAGCCTCACAAGGGCCCTGATGTGTTGCTAAGGGCTGCGGCTGAGATGGTTACCCACTCACCACATCTGCGGGCAAAGTTAGCGGTTGTGATTATGGGTGGTGCCTCTGGTAGTGGAGTTAATGAGTTAGAGAAGTTAAAAGTATTAGCTAAGTTTTTAAAGATTGAAGATGTCACACACTTTGTTGATCCAGTATCAAGGCAGGAGTTACCTAATTGGTATCGCGCAAGTGATTTAGTATGCGTGCCAAGTTACTCAGAGTCATTTGGATTGGTAGCACTTGAAGCTCAAGCTTGTGGCACACCAGTGGTTGCAACTGCAATTGGTGGGCTGCGCACTGCAGTATCAGATGGAATCTCTGGTTCTTTAGTTGATGGTCATGATCCAAAAGCTTGGTCTGCTGTTATCTCTAGATTAATTGCCGAACCACAACGCAGGTTGCTCTTATCAATGGGCGCAGTAGAGCACGCTAGCCACTTTGGTTGGGAGAATACGGCGCGGAAAACATTAGATGTTTATGACTGGGCGCTTACAAAGCAAAGTAATCCAAAACTACGTTTGGCAGAGGATGCTTGATCCAGCTGCAGTAATTGATGATTTTTTGCAATCACATGATTTAGATTACGATCAAAATACTGAAAATACCTATCTAATTACCCTGCCAGGGGAGGCCAAACAACAAACCCACTGCGCATTGATTATTGGTGATCACTCTTTGAGTATTAACGCCTTTGTAATTAGAAAACCAGATGAGAATAAAGAGAAGGTTTATGAGTATCTACTAACTAAAAACGCATCAATGTATTCAGTTGCATTTGCTGTTAATGAGTTAGGTGATATTTATTTAGTAGGCAGGCTGCCACTTAAGGCGGTTACTGAGCAGGAGATTGATCGGATTCTTGGCGCTGTGCTGCAGTATGCCGACTCATCCTTTAATCCATTACTTGAGTTGGGCTTTTCCTCTGCAATTAGGCGTGAGTGGGCTTGGCGAGTATCCCGTGGTGAATCTTTAGCTAATCTTAAAGCCTTTGAGCATCTAATTTAATATTGTGAAAGGATTACGACTATGAGTTACAAATTAATCTTACTTCGCCATGGTGAGAGTGTTTGGAATGCCAAAAACTTATTTACCGGTTGGGTTGATGTTGAGTTATCTGAAAAAGGATTATTAGAAGCAGCCCGTGGTGGTCAATTACTAAAAGAGGCAAATCTTTTGCCAGATGTTTTGCATACATCCCT
>JBAWYI010000069.1:0-3775 GCA_037143635.1 Actinomycetes bacterium | reverse complement strand
CCCTTAAGCCAGAAAAAGATGGTCTATTTGATGAGAAGATCTTCGGACCAACTCGCGACTGGGAATGTTATTGCGGTAAGTACAAGCGCGTTCGATTTAAAGGAATTATCTGCGAGAGGTGCGGTGTTGAGGTTACTCGCGCCAAGGTTCGTCGTGAGCGCATGGGACATATTGAACTTGCAGCTCCAGTAACTCACATCTGGTACTTCAAAGGTGTGCCAAGCCGTCTTGGTTACTTACTTGATCTTGCTCCTAAGGATCTAGAAAAAGTAATTTACTTTGCCGCTTACATGATCACCGAAGTTGATACTGAGGCTCGGGCTGAAGATATGCCAACTTTAGAGAAGAAGTATTCATCTGATTATAAGAAGGTTGAATCACGCCGTGATCTTGAATTAGATACTCGCACTAAGAAGATGGAGTCTGATCTATCTGATCTTGAAGATGAGGGTGCTAAGGCTGATGCACGACGAAAGGTGCGCGAAGCCGGAGAGCGTGAATTAAAAACAATTCGCGATCGCTCTCAACGTGAATTAGATCGCCTAGAAGCAGTATGGAATCGCTTTAAGAATCTTAAGGTTCAAGATCTTGAAGGAGATGAATCTTTATATCGTGAGCTTCGTGATCGTTACGGTGTTTACTTCAAAGGTTCAATGGGTGCATCTGCAATTAAGGCTCGCCTTGAAACATTTGATCTAAAAGCTGAGTTTGATAAATTAAATGAGTTATCTCAAACCGGTAAGGGTCAGAAGAAGACTCGTGCCATTAAGAGATTAAAGGTTGTTAACTCATTCCTTAATACTCGTAACAAGCCAGCATCAATGGTGCTTGATTGTGTACCAGTTATTCCACCAGATCTTCGTCCGATGGTTCAATTAGATGGTGGCCGCTTTGCGACTAGCGATCTAAATGATCTATATCGCCGAGTTATTAACCGTAACAATCGTCTAAAGCGCCTTGCTGATTTAGGTGCGCCGGAGATTATTGTTAACAACGAAAAGCGTATGTTGCAAGAAGCGGTTGACTCACTATTTGATAACGGCCGTCGTGGTCGTCCAGTTACAGGCCCTGGTAATCGTCCACTGAAATCTCTATCTGACATGCTTAAAGGTAAGCAAGGACGTTTCCGTCAAAACTTACTTGGAAAGCGCGTTGATTACTCTGGTCGTTCGGTAATTGTGGTTGGACCACAACTTAAGTTGCACCAGTGTGGTCTGCCAAAACAGATGGCACTTGAATTATTCAAACCATTCGTAATGAAGCGTTTGGTTGATTTAAATCATGCCCAGAATATTAAATCTGCAAAGCGTATGGTTGAGCGTGCTCGTCCAGTAGTTTGGGATGTATTAGAAGAGGTAATTGCTGAGCATCCAGTACTACTAAACCGTGCCCCAACTTTGCACCGTCTTGGTATTCAAGCATTTGAACCGCAATTAGTTGAAGGAAAAGCTATTCAGATTCACCCATTAGTTTGTACTGCGTTTAACGCAGACTTCGATGGTGATCAGATGGCTGTTCACTTACCTCTATCTGCAGAAGCTCAAGCTGAGGCTCGAGTATTAATGCTTTCCAGCAATAACATTTTGTCTCCTGCATCAGGACGACCAATTACATCTCCTACTCAGGACATGGTGCTTGGTCTTTACTTCCTAACCTCACTTCGTGAGAAGCAATTAGGAGAGGGCAGAGCATTCTCATCAATTGCAGAAGGCGTAATGGCATTTGATCAAGGAACATTATCTTTGCAAGCGAAGATCAAACTTCGTATCGATAAGAGTGGTGTTGCTGAGACTCGCGAAACAACTTTAGGTCGTGCTTTGTTTAACGAAGTACTACCAGCTGACTTCGCATTTGTTGATTACGATGTAACTAAGAAGCTTCTTGGTTTAATTGTTGATAATTTGGCTGAAGGTTATGCCAAGGTCACAGTTGCACAAACCCTTGATGCGCTTAAGTCACTTGGTTTCTACTGGGCAACTCGTGCTGGTGTAACAATTTCTATTAACGATGTAGTAACTCCAGGGCGTAAGCGAGAGATCTTGGAAGGTTATGAAACTAAGGCGGATAAGGTTCAATCACAGTATGAAAAGGGATTGATTACTGATGATGAGCGCCGTCAAGAGTTAATTGAAATCTGGACACTTGCAACTAATGAAGTTGCTAAAGAGATGGAAGATAATTTCCCTCGAACTAATCCAGTTTGGATGATGGTTTACTCAGGTGCACGTGGAAATATGATGCAGATCCGCCAAATTGCAGGTATGCGCGGACTTGTAGCTAACCCAAAGGGTGAAATTATTCCTCGTCCGATTAAATCAAACTTCCGTGAAGGTCTTTCAGTACTTGAGTACTTCATTTCTACTCACGGTGCTCGTAAAGGTTTGGCTGATACCGCACTTCGTACCGCTGACTCAGGTTACCTAACTCGTCGTCTGTGCGATGTTGCCCAAGATGTAATTATTCGTGAGGAAGATTGCGGAACAGATCGCGGTCTAACTTTGAAGATTGCTGCTAAGGATGCAACTGGCACATTAGTTCGTGATGACCATGTTGAGACATCACTATTTGGTCGTAACTTAGCTGAGGATATTTCAGCTGGCGGAAAAGTTATCTTGACTGCTGGAACTGACCTTGGTGATCGAAACATCGACACATTAGTTGCTGCTGGCGTTGAAGAGGTAAAGGTTCGCTCAGTTCTAACTTGTGATAGCAAGGTTGGACAGTGCGCAATGTGTTACGGACGTTCAATGGCTGCTGGCAAGATTGTAGATGTCGGCGAAGCGGTTGGAATTATTGCTGCTCAATCAATTGGTGAGCCAGGAACCCAGTTAACAATGCGTACCTTCCACACCGGTGGTGCTCAATTACTTGGTGAAACTCAAATTACCCACGGTCTACCTCGTGTTCAAGAATTATTTGAAGCACGAACACCAAAGGGTGTCGCGCCAATTGCTGAAGCTGCTGGAACTGTTTCATTCCTAGAGGATGCAAAGGGCAAGAAGATTGTGGTTACGCCAGAGGATGGCAGCGAAGCAGTTGCTTACCCAATTACTCGTCGTCAGAAACTTCTAGTTGAAGAGGGAACACGCGTAACAGTTGGTCAACAATTAGTTGTTGGTGCAATTGATCCTAAGCAAGTTCTTAGAATCTTAGGACCACGTCAAACTCAGATTCACTTAGTAAGTGAAATTCAAGAGGTTTATCGTATGCAGGGTGTATCAATCCACGATAAGCACATTGAAATTATTGTTCGCCAAATGTTAAAGCGCATTACTGTGCTGGAACCAGGCGATGCTGATTTACTTCCAGGAGAGTTAGTTGAACGCGGTCGCTTTGAAGAAGAGAACCGTCGCGTTGTTTCAACTGGTGGCAAAGCTGCCTCTGGTCGCCCAGAACTTATGGGTATCACAAAGGCATCCCTTGCTACTGAATCTTGGTTGTCAGCAGCATCATTCCAAGAGACAACTCGCGTATTAACAGATGCAGCATTGTCTGAGAAGAGTGATCCATTACTTGGACTTAAGGAAAACGTAATTATCGGTAAGTTAATCCCAGCTGGAACTGGACTTGCTCGTTACCGCAATGTTCGAGTTGAGCCAACTGAGGAAGCAAAGGCTGCGGTCTATGCTGCTTATGATGAATACGAATTCACACCATTTGAATCACAAGGTTCAGGTGAGGCAGTTCGTTTGGATGAGTTCGAAGTTCGCTAAACAAAGTAATTACGAAAGTGGCCGGTGCTATTTAATAGCGTCGGCCACTTCGCATTTAACGG
>JBAWYI010000068.1:0-3834 GCA_037143635.1 Actinomycetes bacterium | reverse complement strand
TTATATGCAATCGCCCACTTCGGAGCACGGGAGGTAAAACCTAAATTATTTTGCGCATCAATCTCATTTACCTTAATTACTACCCCATCTATCTCATGCTCAACATTGTGACGGTTTTTCTCATACTGATCAATAAAAGCTAAAACCTCTTTGCGATTTGAAACTACTTTATATCTACTACTAGTTGGCAATCCCCAACCTTTTAGCAATTCATAAGCAGATGATTGTTTATCAAACTTAACTCCAGTGGCAGCACCTATGCCATGGACTACAACATCTAATGGCCGACTAGCTGTGATCTTTGGATCTTTCTGGCGAAGAGATCCGGCTGCAGCATTTCTTGGGTTTGCAAACCTTGGCTTGCCTGCCTCTTCAAGTGAATCATTTAAATCATCAAATGATTGCAGTGGAAAGAAAACCTCACCGCGCACCTCAAGGGTGGCAGGTAAATTTTTGCCAGATAATTCAGTAGGAACAGACTTAATGGTTTTAATATTTAAAGTTACATCCTCACCAGTTGTGCCATTACCGCGGGTTAGAGCCCTGGTTAATCTGCCATTTTCATAAAGTAAGTTAATCGCCAAGCCATCTACTTTTACCTCACATAGCCAAGTATTTTTAACTCCAGCTTTTTCAATGCGATCAAACCAGGTATCTAACTCTTCATTATCAAATACGTTATCTAAACTCATCATCTTTTCAATGTGATCGTGTTGGGTAAATGCGGTCGCAAAACCACCACCAACTTCTAAGGTTGGTGAGCTCTCTAACTTATATTGCGGATATTTACGCTCAAGCTCTAATAGTTGATTCCACAACTTATCAAAGGCAGCATCGGTAATACTGGGTGCATCTAAAACATAGTACTTAAATTGATGATCACGGATCTCTTCAGATAACTCTTGAATCTGGTGTCTAATTGCCGCACTCATTTTAAATCGTTTCGCAGATTGTGGCCGAACCAACTACCCGATCACCATCATAGATAACTAGTGCTTGACCAGTTGCCAGGCCAAATACTGGCTGATCTAAATTAGCAATTAAGCTTGTGCCATCATATTTATATGAGGTGGCAAGTGGTGCGCCATGGGCGCGGACCTGGGCAAAGCCGCGCAGCTCTTTATTTATTTCAGGAGCCGGACCACACCAAGTAGGAGGGGCGGCAATAATTATGTTAATTGCTAACTCTTCATGAGTTCCAACTACAACTGTATTGCTCTTTGGTTCAATCTTTAATACATATCTTGGCTCACCAGATTTATCTGGCACAGTTAAATTAAGACCTCGACGTTGACCGATTGTGTAGGTGTAAGCACCTTTATGTTCACCAAGTTTTGTACCCGCTTGATCAACGATGTCACCAGTTTCAGAACCTAATCTCTCCCTGAGCCAGCCAGCGTTATCTCCTGATGGCACAAAACAGATGTCATGTGAATCTGGTTTATTGGCAACAAATAAGCCGCGCTCTTTTGCCTCTTTACGAGTATCAGTTTTCACAGTATCTCCTAATGGAAATATTGCACCCTCTATTTGATCAGTTCTAAGAACTGCAAGTACATAAGATTGATCTTTCTCTGGATCTGCTGCTCTGTGCAAAGTCTTACCATCAACACCCTCTTTAGTAATTGCATAATGACCAGTGACTACGCCATCAAAGCCAAGTGCTTTAGCACGATCTAAGACTGCCTCAAATTTAATCTTCTCATTACATCTAAGACATGGATTAGGAGTTCGCCCTGATTGATACTCAGATAAGAAGTTTTCAACTACTCCTTTATGAAACTCCTCTGCCATATCCCAGATATAAAACGGAATACCAATTACATCAGCTGCCCGCCTGGCATCATGTGAATCTTCAATTGTGCAGCAACCACGAGCACCAGAACGATACTTTTGTGGATTACTAGATAACGCTAAGTGAACGCCAACTACCTCATAACCGGCATCAACTGCCCGTGCTGCAGCAACAGCGGAATCAACTCCACCACTCATTGCGGCAATAACTTTTAGTTTTTTCATAATTTCCCCGACGCAGCTTTTGATCTGGCAACAACTGAGGCAATTACTGCGCCCAGCTTTGCAATCTCATTAATTGTATTTGTGTAACTTAATGAGAATCTTAAGGTAGAGGTGGTCTCATCCTCGCTTAAGCCCATCGCAAGTAATACATGGCTTGGCCGTTGCACGCCAGCACTACAAGCAGACCCAGTTGAACAGGCAATGCCTTCTGCATCTAATAAAAGAAGTAATCCTTCTGAATCTGTCTTTGGAAAGGTAATTGAAACAATGCCAGGCAGGCAGTTTTCAAGGTCGCCATTTACCCAAATATCTGAAACATTTTTCTTTATGGTATTAATTAACTCTGCTTTTAATTGCCTAATCTTTAAATCTCGCTCTTTTTTATTTGCTACCGCCTCCGTTGCAGCTGCGGCAAAGGCAACGATGCCGGGTGCGTTAAACGTGCCACTTCTGATATCTCGCTCTTGTCCGCCACCATGCAAGATTGGTTCAATATCTAAACCTTTTTTCAATATCAATGCGGCCACTCCAAGTGGGCCGCCAACCTTATGGGCTGAAATTGTGGCAGCGGTTAGTCCTAACTTTTTAAAAGATAGATCGACCTTTCCAAAGCTTTGCACGCAATCTGAGTGAACTGGAATATCGCCAGCAATCTTTACCACCTGGGCAATATCTTGAATACTTCCAACCTCATTATTTGAATGCATAATTGAGATGAGTGCAATATTATCTTTATGTTTTTCAACCGCCTCGCTTAACTCCGCTAAGTCAATAAAACCTTTTCGATCCACATTAATTCCTACTATTTGCGCACCTTCATGTTCGGCTAGCCAAACAATTGGATCCATTACTGCATGGTGCTCAAAGGTTGAGGTAATAATTACTTTCTTATTATTTTTAGCACCATTCCAAAACAAACCTTTAATTGCCAGATTATTTGCCTCAGTTCCAGTTGAGGTAAAGATAATCTCACTTGGGGCGCATCCAACCGCTATTGCCAACTCTTCTCTAGCTGCCTCTAAATCTTTTCTTACCGATCTGCCGGCTGAGTGCAGAGATGAAGCGTTTCCTAATTTTTTTAATTGTTTAGTTAATGCCGAAAGTGAGCTCTCCACCATCGGTGTGGTGGCGGCATGATCAAAGTAGATACTCACTTGCTAAGTCTAAAGGTTGGTGCTGATACCAGCAGAATTACCCTTTACGAGCGATGATTTTTTCAGTTGCCTGCGGCAGAACATTAAATAGATCGCCAATTACTGCAAAATCTGCGATTTCAAGAATCGGTGCCTCAGCATCTTTATTAATTGCCACTATCGTCTTTGAGGTTTGCATACCAGCACGGTGTTGAATGGCGCCAGATATTCCAGCTGCAACATAAAGTTGTGGTGAAACAGTTTTACCAGTTTGTCCTACTTGATGTGAGTGTGGATACCAGCCAGCATCTGTTGCAGCACGGGATGCACCAACTGCTGCTCCTAACGCGTCCGCTAATGCTTCTACTGGTTTGAAATCTCCATTTGTGCCACGGCCACCTGAGATCACAACAGAGGCTTCAGTTAAATCAGGGCGTCCGCCTTTAACCACTGGTGTTGCGCTAGTAATTGTTGCAAGCTTTGCTGCATCTGAAAGTGTTACCGCAAACTCTTCAACGGCTGGTGTTGAGGTTGCTGTAACTGGTTCAATTGAATTTGCTCGCAAAGTAATAATTGGAACTCCAGTTGTTACTGAGGCATGAACGGTGGTTGAGCCACCAAATACTGATTGAGTTGTAATTAAATCCTTATCAACACTAATTGCATCGGTAATAATTCCAGA
>JBAWYI010000067.1:0-3841 GCA_037143635.1 Actinomycetes bacterium | reverse complement strand
GATGTTGTAGTTGAGATTAAAGCCAGACTTTCCCAAACTACTGCTGACATTGAGCGGTTAACCGCTTTGCTTGAAAAACTACCAAAGTAAATGAGCAGCGCAGATAATCTTGCAAAGTTAGATGCAATTGAGGCCGCATTAAATAAGAGGTGGCCTGAGAATAAAATCGAGCCAACCTTAGATCGAATCTTGGCTTTAGTAGATGCACTCGGCTCACCACAACTTTCTTATCCAACAATTCATATTGCCGGCACAAATGGCAAGACCACAACCTCGCGGATGGTTGATCAATTGCTAGCCAATCTTGGCTATCGAGTAGGTCGCTATACCTCCCCTCATCTTGAGAGCTTCACCGAGCGGATAAGTATTAAAGGGGAGCCAATCTCAGCTGCCCAAATGATTGCAACATATGATGATGTTGCCCTTTATTTTGATCTAATCGATTCACGTCAACCACATCCGATCTCTTACTTTGAAGCATTAACTGCAATGGCCTTTGTTGCATTTGCTGAGTTCCCAGTTGATATTGCAGTAATTGAGGCTGGCTTAGGTGGTGAGTGGGATGCAACTAATGTTGTTTCTTCACAAGTTTCAGTAATGACACCAATTGGTTTTGATCATATGGAGTACTTAGGAAATACTTTAACGGAGATTGCGCAAACAAAATCTGGGATTTTTAAACCAGAATCAAATGTCGTGCTGGCAGCACAAAGCAGTGAGGTAGCTAAGGTTTTAATGGCCAAGGTTGCAAAGGTTTCTGCAATTCCATTTAGAGAAGGTGTTGAATTCTCGGTTAAAAAAAGATCACTTGCAGTTGGTGGGCAATTAATTTCACTTAAAGGTATTTATGGTGATGTCGATGATATCTACCTACCCCTTTATGGTGATCACCAAGCAAATAATGCCTCTGTTGCTTTAGCTGCAGTTGAAGCATTTGCTGGTGTAAAAATTGATGAAGAGTTGGTTAAGGATGCTTTCAGCAAAGTTAAATCACCGGGCCGGTGTGAAATAGTTTACAAAGATCCAACTGTAATTATTGATGCCGCCCACAATCCACATGGGGCGGCTGCAATCGCAAAGACAATCAGTAGTGAGTTTGATTTTGAGATGGTAATTGCCGTTGTTGCGGTTTTGGCAGATAAAGATGTAGCTGGAATATTGCAGGAATTATCAAAATCGGTTGATTATTTTATTGCTACCCAAAATGGATCAAATCGTGCAATGTCAGCAGATGAGCTTGCAAAGATTGCAGCTTCTTACTTTAAACCTGAGCAGATTGAGGTAATCACAGATTTAAATGGTGCAATTACTTATGCACTAGAGAAGGCGACCCTTTCAAATCAGGTAAGTGATGGAGTCACCTCAGTGCTAATAACAGGCTCGGTTGTAACTGCAGGAACTGCCAGGTCAATTCTTCGCAGAATGGAAGGAAGTAAAAAATGAGAGTAATGGCCGCTGCAGTGCTAACAATGGAGTCGCTGTTGATGGGATTCGCGCTTTTGATTGCAAAAGATTCAGCTACATCTACTCAATTAATACTAGGTGGCGTACTGGCACTTTTATTTATATTAACTGCTGGGCTACTTAAGCGTGCAGGTGGGTATTTGCTGGGAAGTATTTTGCAACTTTGCTTAATTGGATATGGCCTAGTTGTCTCACAGATGTATTACATGGGCGGATTATTTTTGATTTTATGGATCAGTGCAATTGTTTTGGGGCGACGAGGCGAGGCGATAAAGGCCGCCCTTATCGCGCAACGGGATAGGAATGGGTCAAAATCGCCATAATTTTCTGACTTAAGCCAAAGATGCGTAGAATAAGGAAGTGAGTTCAGAGCAAACATTAATTTTGGTCAAACCAGACGGCGTTAAACGCGGTTTAGTTGGTGAAGTTATTGCTCGCATTGAACGTAAAGGTTACAAAGTTACTAATTTAAAAATGTTAACTGCGGACCGAACACTTCTTGCAAAGCATTATGCCGAGCATGAAGGTAAACCTTTTTACGAACCACTAATGGAGTTCATGGCATCAGGGCCAATCGTGGCAATGGTTGCACAAGGTGAACGCGTAATTGAAGGGTTTAGAAAAATGGCTGGTGCAACTGATCCAACAGTGGCAGAGGCTGGCACGATAAGAGGAGACTTAGCAAGAGATATGGGAACAAAGGTTGTGCAAAATATTGTGCATGGTTCAGATTCAGTTGAATCTGCCGAGCGTGAGATAAAGATTTTTTTCGGTAATTAAGTTTTAACCAAGTAGAGGCAAGAAGGAGAAGCACAGATGGCTAAAGGATCAAATCGTATGTCTTGGATTGGCCGTGATATGGCGGTAGATCTAGGAACAGCTAACACTTTGGTATATGTGCGAGGTCGTGGCATTGTGCTTAATGAACCATCTGTTGTGGCGGTAAACCAAGATACCGGCGCCATTCTGGCAGTTGGTCTTGAAGCAAAGCGAATGATTGGTAGAACTCCAGGAAACATTGTGGCAATTCGTCCACTTAAAGATGGTGTGATTGCAGATTTTGATACCACAGAGCGAATGCTTAAATACTTTATTCAAAAAGTTCACAAACGTCGTTACTTGGCAAAGCCAAGAATTGTCGTTTGCGTTCCATCAGGAATTACTGGTGTGGAACAACGTGCGGTTAAAGATGCCGGATATGCAGCCGGTGCTCGTAAGGTTTACATAATTGAAGAGCCAATGGCAGCAGCAATTGGTGCTGATCTGCCAATTCATGAACCAACTGGAAATATGGTGGTTGATATTGGTGGCGGAACAACTGAGGTTGCAGTTATTTCACTCGGCGGCATAGTTGCGGCGCTTTCAATTCGTGTTGGTGGTGATGAGCTTGATCAATCAATTATTAATTGGGTAAAGCGTGAGTATTCATTACTACTTGGTGAACGAACTGCTGAAGAGATCAAGATGGCAATTGGTTCTGCTTTCCCACTTCCAGGTGAGCCAGATGCAGAGATTCGCGGTAGAGATTTAGCAACGGGTTTACCTAAAACAATCTTGGTTACCTCAGCTGATATTCGCAAAGCTCTTGAGGAACCGGTTGCCGCCATTGTTAACGCCGTAAAGAACACATTGGATAAGACACCTCCGGAACTTGCAAGTGATCTAATGGATCGCGGAATTGTATTAACTGGTGGCGGAGCTTTACTTCGTGGCCTTGATGAAAGATTGCGCCATGAAACTGGAATGCCAATTCATATCTCAGAGCGGCCGCTGCAAGCAGTTGCAGAAGGTTCAGGTAAATGTATTGAAGAGTTTGAAGCCTTGGAGAAGGTTTTAATCTCTGAACCTCGTCGTTAATTAATTTGTAAGGGAGTTTATTTGTGGCTAGGGGCGGCGGTAATCGTTCGCGACTCCTATTAGTCCTATTACTAGTTTCATCCTTATTTTTAATTACGCTAGATCTGCGCGGAGTTAATTTAGCCGGTAGCATTAGATCCGGTGTTGCAAATGTGTTCTCACCACTAGAAAATGTTGCTGCCAAGATTTTTTCACCAATCGGTAATTTCACCTCTGGCTTGAAGGACTTTGGCCAATCTAAAAAGAAGATAGAACAGTTAACAAAAGAGGTTGATCTTCTTAAATCAGAACAGATTTTAGATCAAGATACAGTTGGGCAACTGAGTCAATTAAAAAATGTTTTAGATCTAGCCGGCCGTGGTGGATATCAAGTTGTCGCAGCTAGGGTTATAAATAGAGGATCTGCTGCAACCTTTAAACAGACCATAACGATTGATGTCGGAAGTAATTCTGGAATAGAAAAAAATATGACGGTAATCTCAGATAGTGGTTTAGTCGGAGTTGTTAAGTCAGTTACAAG
>JBAWYI010000066.1:0-3896 GCA_037143635.1 Actinomycetes bacterium | reverse complement strand
GAAAACATACCCCTGAAGATTGCTTAGTAGATATCTTGCTTAAACAAAATGATGGTCATGTTCAATTAAGCATCCAAGATGCCGGTCCAGGGTTACCAGGAGAGTTTTATAAGAATGGTAGCCAGTACTTTGAAAGGTTTGATAAATCCAGGAATAGAGCAAGTGGGGGTGCTGGGTTAGGCATGTCGATTATTAATCGTATTACCACCAACATTGGTGCGGAGATAAAAATTAGTAAAGGTAAATATGGTGGTTTGGCTACGGAAATAAATTTTCGCAGTTAAGAGATAGGGTTAAATTTGCAGCCCTCTGCTTTAGGGTTTAGGTGACAAAAAATTTGGCTGAAAGCGAGTTTACCTATGAATTTTTCCTTTTTTAATGGATGAACCAGAATAAATTAATAATTAAGTTATGGTTGAGGTGTGATCGAATCAGATCTATACCCTATGCCGCTTGCTTTATGGCTATTTAATTGGTTTAAAGATAAGAAAAATAGGAAAAAAGTTTTTGCAGTTGAGGCTGCTATCTCATTGATTATTTTATCGCTTGCTGTTGGAGTTAGAGCCTCTGATACTGAAGCGGTAATGGTTAAGGATATGTTCCCGGGAAGTTTAAGTAGTCAACCATATCTAACTGCGGTTGGCTCAACTTTATTCTTTCAAGCAACCAATTCAGCTGCCGGATATGAGTTATTTAAAAGTGATGGCACAGGCGGTGGCACGGTAATGGTTAAAGATATTAACCCAGGTCTTGGTTCATCATCTCCTGCCAACTTAACTGCAGTTGGTGCAACTGTTTACTTTCAAGCAAGTAATGGTATTAACGGGTTTGAGTTATGGAAGAGTGATGGCACCGAGGCTGGCACCGTAATGGTTAAAGATATCAATGCTGGCGCAGGTAACTCCTCACCTACTGCCTTAACTGCAGTTGGCACCACCCTTTACTTTCAAGCGAGTAATGGTATTAACGGGTTTGAGTTATGGAAAAGTGATGGCACCGAAGCTGGCACGGTAATGGTTAAGGATATTAATACTGGAGCAGGTAACTCTGCTCCTTCAAATATGGCCTTCATTGGCACCACTATTTATTTTCAAGCAAATGATGGTATTTATGGTTATGAGTTATATAAGAGTGATGGTACGGATGCTGGCACAGTATTAGTTAAGGATATTAACTTAGGTTCTGCTAACTCATCTCCCTCCTATTTATCTGTAATTGGTTCAACTCTCTACTTCCAAGCAGATGATGGGATTTATGGACAGGAGCTATATAAGAGTGATGGCACAGTGGTTGGCACTGTATTGGTTAAAGATATTAATTTAGGATCGGCTAACTCTGCCCCTTCATACCTAACCTCAATTAATTCCAACCTATATTTTCAAGCAAGTAATGGCAGTAATGGCTTTGAGTTATATAAGAGTGATGGCACAGGTGCTGGCACAGTCTTAGTGAAAGATATTAAGGTTGGAGCTGCTTCATCCTCTCCTACTAATTTAATTGCGGTGGGTTCAAATCTTTACTTCCAAACAACTGGCGCAGTTACTGGGTATGAGTTATGGCGAAGTGATGGCACATCCACCGGCACAGTACTGGCTAGAAAGTTTGGTGCAGGCAGTGCGCAAGCGGTTAAAAATGGTTTTGCACCATTAGTTAATATGGCAGTTGTTGGCTCAACCCTTTACTTTGAAGATTACACACCGCTATTTGTTGCCTCCTCTATTGAGGGACAGTTCATCGATCACTCTGGGTGGTATTTGTGGGCTTATGCGCCAAGTGCAATTGGTCAAAGCTCGCCAACTTCAATCTCAACGGCTGCAAGTGATTGGCAAGCATTGGGTGCTGATCCAACTCAAGCAGCTGAGTTAGCAAATTTAGTTGCCTCCGGAAATGATGCAGATGCATTGACTGCTTTAGTTGAGGCGGCGATGGGTGAAAATATTGTTGAGACAAAAACTGTAACAAAAACTGTTAGAAAAGCGGTCGCAAAGCCAAAGCCAGTTGAAACTACAACTGTTACCGCAACTCCTGCACCAGTTGTATCTGTGCCAGTACCAGTTGAAACTAAAACTGCAGCAGCGGTTCCAGAAGCTAAATCAGGCTTTAACTCAAAGTTAATTATTTTGATTGTGGTGGTTGGTCTGGCCTTAGGTCTTGGAATTACCTTTGTTGGTAGGCGGGAGCCAAAGCGCAATCTTTATCGATAAGCGCTACCGCAAGCCTGCACTGGTTGATTTTAGGTGACAATTTATTTCCTTTATCAAACCCTTAAGTTAAGATCGAGAGATGTTCCCCAGATACAAACACGGCCTAAAACTAATTAAAAAGAGTTTTAATCTGCTTTGGATACTGGGCAAAAATATCTTTGGGTTTTTTACTAAACGAGATATTGCCTTAATTGGTTTCTTTACTCTCTTAGGACTTGGTGGTGTATTTGCTGCCGCATTAATTTCCATTTCAGCACCAGATGCTCAAGGCGCCGGCTACACCGCAGCCACATCATGTGATCCTGAGGTGGCAATAAATAAAAATGTTCTACTTGATCTGAGTACTAAGAAGTATGTGGTGGCAACTATCAGTATTACTGGGGTTGATCAAAGATATGATCCAGATGGAATTAATGGTTGTGGTGGAAAAATTCTTGAGCTGGCAATTCCGGTAAATGGTGTTATTACCTACACCTCTTGGAGTATTCCAATCTCTGGCTCGAGTGGAACATTTGTTTACGGAAGTTATGGTTGTTCAATCCTAGGAAATTGTGTCACTGCAGCAGATGGTTCCTGCCCGCAATCGGTTGAAAATTCAGCCGGTATTACCGTAACTGCAGTAGGTGGTGAGTGTGTTGTTAAATTTACCTCAACTACAGCAGCGACTAGGTGGCGGGTGCCATCATCGGTTACATCGATAAAAGCTTTAATTGTTGCCGGCGGTGGCGGTGGTGGATTTGATTTTGGTGGTGGTGGCGGTGCTGGTGGTTTGCTTTATTATGGAAGTGAAACTTCAAAAACTGCAAACGGGGCATCAATTGCAGTAATACCTAACACCGATATTCAAGTTACCGTTGGCGCAGGTGGTGCAGGTGGTGCTGGATATGGTTACATCGGATCAACATTTTCGGCAACCAATGCGGGCCGGGGTGCAAATGGTGCAACTAGTTCGTTAGATTTAACTGTTGGTAGTTACTATGCAAAAACAATTCTTACTCCGATTGATTATCTTCAGTTAGATAAAATTGCCGTAACAATTTATGGCTCATCAACTGCACCAACATATTCAGCAATTGGTGGTGGTGGTGGATATACCGGGCACAGTATTTTGCCTGACACTCAATCTGGTGGATCAGGTGGTGGCGGCGGAGGATCTGATTTAGGTGGATTTCATAGCGTAAATGGTGGAGCCGGAACTGGCACAGGACTTACATTACAAGGTTATGCCGGCGGTAATGGATATTACGACAGTCCTTATTTCCGAGGTTCAGGTGGTGGTGGCGCCGGAGGTGTTGGAAAAAATGCGAGTGATACTGCAAATGGTGGTATCGGACTTTCATATTCAATAGCTGGTTCATCTGTTGGCTATGGTGGTGGTGGTGGTGGCGGTAGCTGGAATTCAAATTATTTTGGTTATGGCGGTGGTGGCATAAATAATATATTTGGTGGCGGAAATGGTGTGTTTTCAGGTGCAGGAGGCAATGGTGCTGCAAATACTGGCGGTGGTGGTGGTGGATCTGGAAATGCCTCGGGTAATCAGCCAGCCGGTAATGGTGGCTCTGGAATTGTAATTATTAGATACACGCCTTAATCATTTAAACCTTCATTAAATCAGGTCAGATATTGACTGTCACTCATTGTATTAACTGAATATAAGGTCTATGGTCTAAGAATGAATAAGAAGTTAATTGC
>JBAWYI010000065.1:0-3898 GCA_037143635.1 Actinomycetes bacterium | reverse complement strand
CACGGTTTCAGATATTAATCAGCGAGGTTGGGTTGCACATATTCCCCGGCTTATGTTGCTTAGTAATTTAGCGTTAATTACCGGCACAAACCCGCAAGAGTTTTTGCAGTGGATGCGTGAGGTATTTATTGATGCCGCAGACTGGGTAATGGTGCCAAATGTAATTGGCATGGGCGTGCATGCAGATAATGGCGTAATGATGACTAAACCGTATGCAGCAGGTGGTGCTTACATCTCAAAGATGAGTAATTACTGCAAAGGATGTTTTTATGAACCCAAACTTAGAACAGGTGATACTGCATGTCCATTCACAACCTTGTATTGGGATTTTCTAGATCGAAATGTTGAAGAGTTTAAAGGAAATCATCGGATGGCCCAGCAATTATTTGGTATCGGTAGGTTAAAGGATATGCCAGAAGTTAGGCAGCGAGCTATAGCGGTTCTGGCTGGATTAGATAAAGGATTGATCTAATCACTTGAGGTAATTAGTACTGAGATTAAGTAGCAAATACTTGAGCGTGTAGGCGTTAAAAAACTTTAAGAATTAGGCAAAACTTTATTTATTTATCACCTCTACTGGCAAGTAACGAGGAGCATTAATCAACCGAGTAGGAAGGATTCACCTTGTTAACAGTAATCATCGTTGTAGTAGTTCTAGTAGCTATCTACATGTTTATGAAGTCTCGCAAGAAGTAACTTCTAACTACTTATATAGGTCAAGGTAACCCTTGGCCTATATTTTTTTATATAACCAAACTACCTATTAACTTACCTGCTGCATTAAGAAGCAAGACCACATCAATTACGGCGGTAATCATTAATGATGAGAACATAAGTTTATTTGGCGCAAATGAGGTAATAACAGAAGCAACTAAACCGATTACTAATAGCGGTGTGTTTGGCTGGATGTGATTAAGTAATAGGGTGGTTGAGATTAAGAGCAGTGAGACAATAATTCTTGAGTATTTTTTGCCTAATCTTTGCGGTAATCCTTTAATTCCAGAGGTTAGATCTTGATCTAAATCTTTCAGCACATTAGCAAAGTGGGCAGCAACACCAAGTAAGGATGCTGCGGTGATTAACCAAAGCGGTGGGTTTCGATCAGTTGCCACCACAATGCAAGAGACCAATGCACCAAATGCGATTGCATATGGCAAGGGTGAAAGCAGAGTTGATTTGAAGTAGAGGTTGTATGAGATGCCCATACCAACGCCAAATAGATAGATAAGGCCGCCTTTAACACCGAGAGGCCCCGCAATATTTACTACTACTGCAATTGGGGCCACAATCTTTATCGCTCTTTGTAATTGTGAGGTGGTAATTACCCCACTTACTAGTGGTTTGTTAATTCGCTGATGTTTTAGATCATCCTGATAATCATTTAGATCATTGGTAAAGCCAACTAGTAGTTGTCCAACAAATACACCAAAAGCTATGACAAAAGCAGGGCCCTCCCACCAGAGATTTGTGGCTAAAAGCAAGGATGTGATTGTTACCGTCATAGTTGGACCAAAGTGAGATGCCTTTGCAAGGCCGATAATTAGTTTCACCTGATAACACTACTGACGGTAATTAATTAAAGCAATAAGTAACTAATTGTGTTGTGGATAAAAAAATTTATTTGTTATTACTTGTATTAATAATTCGGGAATGAGAAAATTTCCATCAATTAAATCAAGGAGAGTTTTGAGAATATTGAAGAGTAATCCATTAAATTACTTTGCAAATCGACCAGCAAAGGGGTCTCATTTGATGTTGACTGCAGAGGGGCGAGAACCAATTCTTTTTCACTATCATCCAAGAATGGAGATTAGTGGCAGAGTTATTAAAGAAATGTTAGTTGATAAAGCTGGTTTAACAGAGGAGCAGGCATGGGAACTACTTCATTAAAAATTGCACATGTTAAATACATTTACGAAGATTCAATTTGGATTGCAGATTGCAAAGAGGTTGGCATGGTTGGATATCAAGGACGAAATTTAGAAAAGGTTAAGAAACTTGTTTCAGAGGGATTACAACTATATTTTGAGGATCAATCCTTTGAAATAATTGAGGAGATTTATGATCAAGCCTTGCTCAAACCTTCTATCCCTAAGTGAGAGTTTGAATATCTTTTAATCCGCTCTTCATCCACAAAAACCTCGTTGTTCACCATGAGTTAATTGCTGTGGAGCATAGTTCGCATCAGATCGACTGGGCACCAGAGAAGCGCGATATTCATCTGGCAGTAGATCCTCCTAGCAGAGAGGCTTTTTCCGATAAAGCCTTAAGCGTAAAAGCTCCACAACCCTTCCAGTGGAGCTTTTACTAATTAGATAACAAAATTAACAAGCTTTGGTGCAACTGCAATTATCTTCTTGATATCTGCCCCAATTAACGCTGCCTTAATCTCAGGATTTTCTTTCGCAAGCTTTTCTAACTCATCCTTTGTGATATTTGGTGAGACCTCAATGCGATCTTTGATCTTGCCATTTATCTGCAAGATGGCGATTACATTATCTGCGCCAAGTAATGACTTATCTATCGCTGGCCAACCAGCATTAGCAATCGCAGGTTTATGTCCTAGTTTTTCCCACATATCTTCGGCCGTGTATGGAGCAACTAATGAGAGAGTAATTGCAATTGCTTCAGCTGCCTCTCGCACTGCTGCATCTTCCGCTCCACAACCAGAGTCAATTGCTTTTCTAGTGGCATTTACTAACTCCATTATTCTGGCAATTACGACGTTAAATCTAAATGATTCCACCGCTAACTCAATATCAGATAATGCTTTATGGGTTACCTTGCGCAGTTCTAAATCACCCTTCTTGAAATCTGCTCCAGCCTTACTTGTTACATCCTGGCTAATTCGCCAAGCCCGGTTTAAAAACTTTAGCGAGCCAGCAGGTGAAACATCATTCCAATCGATGTCATCTTCAGGCGGGCCGGCAAAAACTAGTGAAACTCGAATTGCATCCACGCCATGTTTATCTAACTCATCAGATAACTTAACTAAATTACCCCGGCTCTTACTCATAGCCGAGCCATCCATTAACACCATGCCTTGATTTAATAATCTTGTAAATGGTTCAGTAAAAGAGAGCATTCCTAAATCATGTAATACCTTGGTGAAAAAGCGGGAGTATAAAAGGTGCAAGATTGCATGGGTTACTCCACCAACATATTGATCAACTGGTAGCCAGGTATCAACTGCTTTTTTATCAAAGGCCACATCATGGTGGTTTACTGAGGTGTAACGAAGGAAGTACCAAGATGAGTCAACAAAGGTATCCATTGTGTCCGCATCCCGTTTTGCCGGAGCATTACATTTTGGACACTTAACATTTACCCAATCAGATGCTGCACCAAGGGGTGATGAACCCTTTGGCTTTAGATCTAACCCTTTAGCATCTGGCAATTCAACTGGTAATTGATTTTCTGGTACTGGAACTAAACCACACTTATCGCAGTGCACAATTGGAATCGGTGTTCCCCAAAAACGTTGGCGTGAGATTAACCAATCCCGCAGGCGGTAATTTTTAGTAGCTTTACCTAATTTTTTATCTGCTAACTCTTTAATTATTTTTGCTATCGCTTCATCTTTACCTAAACCAGTAATTGAGCCTGAGTTAACAACTTTGCCATCACCTGATGTTGCAACACCGGTTGTGTTTGGATCCTCAAGGCCGGTATCAATTACAACTCTTACTGGTAATTTCATAGCCCGAGCAAAATCTAAATCTCGTTGATCATGGGCAGGCACCGCCATAATCGCACCTGTTCCATAATCTGCTAATACATAATCAGATGCCCAGATTGGAATCTTCTCGTTATTTACTGGATTAATTGCATAACGATTTAAGAAAACACCAGTTTTAACTCGATCAGTTGCTAATCGATCAATATCAGAGTCTGCTTT
>JBAWYI010000064.1:0-3899 GCA_037143635.1 Actinomycetes bacterium | reverse complement strand
AGTTGTTGGCGCAAATGATGTGGTAAATCCGGCAGCAAAGACCACACCGGGCTGTCCGATCTATGGCATGCCAATTTTAGATGTTGGCCAAGCAGGAAATGTGATCTTCTTAAAGCGATCAATGCGCCCGGGCTTTGCTGGTATTGAAAATGAACTTTTATATGAGCCAAAAACTACCCTTTTATTTGGTGATGCAAAGGATTCGCTAACAAAATTAGTTAGCGCCCTAAAAGCTTTATAAGGAATATAAGTAGATATAAAGTAGTTATATAATTAACTAATCAATAAAATATTGGAGCAATGTGCCAGCAATATCGGTCCGTGATATCACTGTTCTGCCGCGGGTTGTTGCTGATACCAATTTGCGACCACATCGAGTAAAAAGTATTACGACTGCCCCACAAGGACATGAAGGTGAAGGCTTCCCAGTTCGCCGAGCATTTGCTGGAGTTGATTTAGCGGATTTAGATCCATTTATTCACTTAGATCAAATGGGTGAGGTTGAGTACGCACCAGGTGAACCAAAGGGAACTCCTTGGCATCCACACCGTGGCTTTGAAACAGTTACCTACATCATCGATGGCATCTTTGATCATTATGACAACCATGGTGGTGGTGGAACTATCTCCGATGGTGACACGCAATGGATGACCGCAGGTGCTGGCATATTACATATTGAAACTCCACCAGAACATTTAGTTGTTAGTGGTGGTTTATTCCATGGTTTTCAGCTTTGGGTAAATCTACCGGCAGCTAAAAAATGGTCACCACCTGCCTATCAAGATTTACGCGCATCAGATGTTGCACTTTTATCATCAAGTGATGGTGGTGCACTGCTTAGAGTTATTGCTGGTGAGGTGGCAGGACACAAAGGTCCAGGATCAACCCAAACACCAATCACATTAGTTCATGCCACGCTGCAACCAGGATCAGAGCTTCGCCTGCCATGGAATCCTTCATACAACGGACTTGCTTATGTTCTAAATGGTTTTGGCACAGTTGGAGATGAAAAGCATCCAATTAAAACTGGTCAACTAGTTACATACCGTGATGGTGATGTAATTGTTATTGCAGCAGATTTAAATCAAGAGTCTCGCTCTCCTGCAATGGATGTTTTAATTTTGGGCGGCCTACCAATTAAAGAGCCGGTTGCCTGGATGGGCCCATTTGTAATGAATACTAAAACTGAAGTTTTAAAAGCATTTGATGATTTCCAAAAGGGTGTGCTGGGAATTGTGCCACCTGATTGGAGTAAGAAGGTAAGACCGGTAAGCCGAGATGGTATTGGTTATAAGTTAGGTGGAGATTTAAAGGGTGTGCATGGCACACCTGACCAGCTGCAAGAGAGTTAAATCAGCGAGGTAAGCTTTTATTGCTGAACTGTGCCCAGTTCTTATCCCTTACTCGTTTAGCATCCCCATAGGCAGCTTTTCCATAGTGGTAACTAGCTCTAGATCTTTTTAAGCTTCTAAACTTTTTAACCTTACCAACTGCTCCAACTACAAAAGCAATCAGTGAGATTAAAAACAGGCATAGAAATAAAACATCGTTGTAGTAATTAGATAAATACATAAGCGGAATAGCCAGAAAACTGATTAGTGCGATTGAAAAGGATTTTGAGCTACTTTGCATGGGAAAGTGCTATCTGCCAAAGAATGAACGCATGGCATTGTAGTTTTGGGCGATTTCAGTACTGGTTAGAACTCGGTCATACATATGAACGGCAGCGATACTTTTATCGCCATAGTAATTTCGGCCACCTGCCTTTTCACCACCGATACCTAAATCATTAGATTGATTTAAAGGTCCGGTCCCAGAGGTGCCTTGAATACTGCTCGGATCAGTATCTAATGATCCATCAACATAGATATTAAGAGCACCAGTTGTATTCCTAGTAACGGTTACATAATGCCAAATACCATCGTTGTAGGTACTGGCCGAGACTCTCTCAATATCACGATCACCGTATATTGAGTTATTACCATTACCAATTCCCCAGACAATGCGTCCTCCAGTTATTCCCAAGCCAAAGTCGCTTGTGTACTCTGGATAATCGCCATCAATTAAAAAACTAGTATCCCAAAAGTGATAGGGGCTTGATCCTGTACCGGGAACAACAGTTTTAAACCAAACACCTATAGTCATGTCATAGTAAGTTGAATTAGCAATTCGAAAACGTTGTGATCCAGATGGTGTGCCAGTAAAAGTTAGGCAGCTTCCTCCTCCAAAAGCGGTGTATGCAGGATTCAGATAAGGCGTAGCAACACCTCCTGCTGTGCCAGTATTACTCCAATTTCCACTTCCAGAGTAATTACTTGCATTTAAATTAACGACCAAATTACTTGAAACTATTGAAGTTCCTGAATAGTTAGCGGCTGATTGATAGCTAGCACCAAAGTTTGGTGAGATGGAAACACTTGAAAGTGTTGTGGCTGAGAATGGGCTTAGTGTCTCATTAGCTTGATTACAGGCATTAGATGGTGAACCTAAAACAAAGGTTCCATTGCTTAGGCCAATACTTGGAATGTTGAATGAGGCGTAGGTTGGTGTGCCATTTAATAGGTATGCAACATCTAATACTTTGCCAGCACACCCTTCTGGGTATCTCATATCCAAACCACCAACTGAGATGGTTGCGACTCGCATTAAGCCAGAGGTTGGATCAAGGCTGGTTGATGCACTCATGGTTATATCTGAATCACACACTCCAACAGTTGCTCGGCCAGAACCTAATGGGATTCCACCACCTGAGTTAATGCTTATGGTGGTGGCAGCAATTGCAGCTGAGGAAAGAAGGCCAAAGAATAAGAGAAAGAGCAGCACCGGACTCTTATATATTCGTCTCATTACCCTCACCTATTTGAAATTAGCCCCCAATCCTAAAATTACGCATAGTTTTTGTCGATTTAAATTATTGGTGGACTTGTCACCTAAATTAGTGACAGATTGAGCGTGATTTAAACGCTCTTTCCCCACACTTAAGTTGGTCGCTACAAAAAAACTTAACTTTTAAGTGCTACCGGTTTGAATTGGTTTAGAGCGTGGCTAATCTAAATAATCTTTATTACTTCTACAATTTCGCTATGGATAAAATGGATAATGTAGGAGTAAGTCTATGGGGTGCGTTCTTTGGCATCCTGGCAAGTTATGCATTCTTAGGTATGGACAAGCCATATAGCGCGATGTTCTTTGCTGGTGGCGGCGCTGTCCTTGGTTATATTTTTGTTGCCGCAACTGAATAAATAAACACTTTTAAAAAGAGTTAACTACTAAAGGTGGTTAGCTCTTTTTTTATTCCCTTTTTATATTAGCTAATTGAGAGCGCAACAGTGCTTAAGGTTGCAATATCAAAGGATGCTAAGGCAATAGAGGCGTTGTAACTCGTGCCGCCAACTACTGATCCATCCCCGGTTGGACCAAACTTATATACGAAATTTGTTGCAGCAGATGATGCAAGACTCCAGGTCGCCTGTTGATTGGTTCGATCAGTCAGAACAATTGCTAATTGCAAAACTTTGTTTGCACACTTTGCGCCAGTGATATCAACCCCTGAAACTGAAAAAGAGGTAACTCTAAATTGGTTAGATCCGCTGTCATAACTTTGACCAGCATCAATCTGTACTGCCTCATCACATGTGGTTGCCGTTGAGTAACCAGCACCAAGTGAGATCGGAACACCGTTATTAATGTTAATTGAGGTGGCTGCATAAACCCCACCAATGGCTAACACAAATACAGCAGTCAGTAAAAAGTAGAGCTTATTCCGGCGGTTTCTCTTTTCTGCCTGCATCATTACTCCTTAAAACAATAGAGATACTTTGGGGAGTAAGGCGATGTTAGGTCTATGAATTGCAAATAAGCAGGGCAAAACACCCAATAAAATCAACTCTTTTCTTAAC
>JBAWYI010000063.1:0-3912 GCA_037143635.1 Actinomycetes bacterium | reverse complement strand
CATTTTTATTTTGCAGATTTTTGGCGAGCAGATTCTGGAATGCTAGCTGCCTTATATGCTCTTGCAGAATTGATGGCGACAAAAAGTACGCTCTCTGAACTTCTACAACCATTTAATAGATATGCAGCAAGTGGTGAGATAAATAGCAAGGTAAAAGATGCTGCTAAATCAATTAAGTTAATTCGTGATAAATATCATGATGGGCATGAGATTGATGAGTTAGATGGTTTAACTGTTACGGCAGATAGCTGGTGGTTTAACCTGCGACCTTCCAATACAGAGCCTTTGTTAAGACTTAATGTTGAGGCCAATACTGAAAAAGAGATGGTAAAGATTAGAGACACAGTCCTCTCATTGATTTAGAGGTGATAAAGACCGGTAAGGCAGGGTATCTTTATCCCCTAAAACTGATACTGACCATTAATAAGAACCAATCCATAGGAGAGTAAATGAGCACCACAACCGCGATTAAAAATGATGTTGCAAATCCAGCACTTGCCAGTGAAGGAAAAAAGCGGATTGAATGGGCTGCGCGCAATATGCCAGTGTTGGCACAAATTAAAGAGCGCTTTGCTAAAGAAAAACCATTTACAGGTGTTCGAATTGCAGCATGCATGCACGTTACAACCGAGACAGCAAACTTGATGTTGGCGTTAAAAGCAGGAGGTGCAGATCTTGCACTATGTGCATCAAATCCACTTTCAACTCAAGATGACACAGCTGCTGCACTTGTACATGAATACGGTATTTCAGTTTTTGCACGGAACGCAGTTGATCGTGATGGATATTATGCACATTTAAACTCAGCGCTTGATATAAAACCACAATTAGTTTTTGATGATGGCTGTGATTTAGTTAATGTATTGCACACTACTCGCACTGAGTTAATAGACGGTGTTATGGCTGGTTGTGAAGAGACAACAACTGGAGTAATTAGATTAAGCCAGATGGCTAAAGACGGCGCATTAAAGTTTCCAATGATTGCTGTAAATGATACTGACACTAAACATATGTTTGATAACCGTTATGGCACCGGACAGTCAACCTTTGATGCAATTTTCCGTGCTACTAATACTTTAGTTGCCGGAAAGATCGTAGTTGTTGCCGGATTTGGGTACTGCGGCAAAGGTGTGGCAGAGCGTGCAAAAGGATTAGGTGCTGAAGTTATTGTTACTGAGATTGACCCAACAAAAGCACTAGATGCGCTGATGCAAGGCTTCAGAGTCATGCCAATGACTAAAGCTGCTGCAATCGGGGATATTTTTATTACGGTTACTGGTAATCGAGATGTATTACGAGATGAGCACTTTAAGCAAATGAAGGATGGGGCGATCCTTGCTAACTCCGGTCACTTTGATATTGAAATTGATGTGGCATGGCTTGAAAAGAACGCCAAGCAAAAAAACTCCAAGATGCGCCATCAAACTGACGAGTATGTAATGGCAGATAATCGTCGAATACTTCTTATTGCCGAGGGAAGACTTGCAAACTTAGGAGCAGCAGAAGGTCATCCAGCTTCGGTTATGGATATGTCATTTTCTGATCAAGCGTTAACCGCTGAATGGTTATTAAAAGCGGGCAAGGATTTACCTGCCGGTCTACACAATGTTCCGGTAACAATTGATAAAGATGTTGCTAGGTTGAAACTAGAAAGTATGGGATCTTCATTAGATGTTCTTACGCCAGCGCAAGAGCTCTACTTGAACTCCTGGGAACACGGCTCCTAAATGCCATTAGTCATGGTCGTTGATGACGACCAAGACTTAGCAGAGATGCTCAGCATCGTATTAACCGGTGCTGGAATGGAGGTTGATTTAGTCAACCGGGGAGATCTTGTTATGGATCTTTTTAATACAAATCCTCCTGACCTAGTTTTATTAGATGTTATGTTGCCAGGTATCGACGGCATTGAAGTTTGTAAAATAATTCGAGAAAAATCAATGGTGCCAATAGTCATGCTCACTGCAAAAGGTGACACACAAGATGTGGTTTTAGGGCTTGAGGCTGGCGCAGACGATTACATGGTTAAACCATTTAAGCCACAGGAATTAGTAGCTCGAATTAATACAAGATTAAGACGTAATACAAAAGTTGGAACCTTAACAATTGCTGATTTAGTAATTGATCAAATGGAACATAAAGTATTAAAAAATAACAAAGAAATTGCCCTTACTCGTTTAGAGTTTGATTTATTAGCAGCACTAGCAAAAGAACCAGGTCGAGTTTTCACAAGAGAGGTTCTATTGAGTGAGGTTTGGGGATATCAGCATGCAGCTGATACCAGGCTAGTTAACGTTCATGTTCAAAGATTGCGGTCTAAAATCGAATCAGATCCAGATAACCCTGAGTATGTATTAACTGTCCGGGGAGTTGGATATAAAGCGGGGGCGGCTAGAGTTTAGCCATGTTAATTAGCAAGTTTAAGATTAAGCAGTCACTTAGTCTTAAAGTACTTCTTACAAGTATCGCATTTTCAATATTAATTGCTTCGGTAATTGGATTTTCAGTTCATAATAGAGTTGCTTCAACAATTATTAATGAAAAAATTGCTATTTCAAAGGTTGAAACCGCAAATGCACTTTACTTAGCCCAAGGTCATTTTGATATTGCAAGATTTCAGGATGATTTAGGTCTTAACAAAGTTGTGCAAGATTTTATTACCTCAAGCAGAGAAGATGGATCACTCTCTGGTCGTGAAACGGTTATCTTGCCGATTTCAAAAAATAATAAAGCTCAAAATATATATCAAACAGTTCCAACCTTGTTGGTATTAGATTCGATTCCAGATAGTTTTAGAGAGCAAGTTAGAACATCTGAAACTGTGCTGGATAAGCGAATCATGGTTCGTTATTCAGATGGTAAAAAGTTTCCTGGATTCCTAATTGGTGGAAAGTTAAACATTCCAAGAACAGGTACATATGAAATTTACTATTTATTTAAATTAGATGCTCAGTATCAAAGTATTTCAGTAATTACCTGGACCTTATTTTTTGCAGGTTTTTTACTAGTTGCTCTTATTGGCTTAAGTACTAAATTCTTAATACGTCAGGTGGTAGCACCGGTACAAGAAGCAGCAGCGGTTGCTGAACGATTTACTCAAGGAGATCTTTCAAGTCGAATGGTAATTTCAAGTGAAGATGAGATGGCTAGTTTAGGTAACTCCTTTAATGAAATGGCAGTTTCAATCCAACAGCAGATTGATCGACTTGAAAATCTTTCAATGTTGCAGCAGAGATTCGTCTCCGATGTATCTCATGAACTTCGCACACCGCTTACAACACTTCGAATGGCTGCTGAGGTGATTTATGAACAGAAAGCAAATTTCGATCCAAATATTGCCAGAAGTAGTGAGCTATTAATCAATCAAATTGATCGATTTGAACTTTTACTTTCTGATTTACTTGAAGTTAGTAGATTTGATGCTGAGGCAGCATCTTTAGGAATTGTTAGTTTCGACTTAAATCACTTAGTTAGGAAAACTGTTGACTACCTGCACCCAAGTAAATCTGCACTTTTTGATATTTCTGCTCCTATAGAAGCCGTTAATATCGAAGGCGATCCTAGAAGAATTGAACGAATATTGCGCAATCTAATTTCTAATGCAATTGATCATGGCGAAGGTAACAAGATCGAAATTCAGATTAAAGAAAGTGAAAATGAGGTTTCAGTTGGAGTTAGAGATTACGGATTAGGTTTCGATGAAAATGACGCGCCGTATCTATTTGATAGATTTTGGAGAGCAGATCCTTCCCGCGCAAGAACGAGTGGTGGTACCGGATTAGGATTATCAATTGCACTTGAAGATACCAAATTACATCAAGGCCAACTTCTTGCCTGGGGAAGACCAAATCAAGGTGCTCATTTTGTTCTTACTCTCCCGAAACAGCATGGTAACTCTGTGCAGTCATTTCC
>JBAWYI010000062.1:0-3924 GCA_037143635.1 Actinomycetes bacterium | reverse complement strand
GTTGCTCGAATGAGTGATTTAGATGAGGAACAATCTGAAAACTTTGCCGCAGTGGTTAAGGAAGCACTGACTAGATTAGATGGTGTCTTTGGAATTGAAATGGCATATATCGCCTCTTGGTATCAAGCCCCGGTAAAAAGTGGCAGCGACAGTATGCGCCTGCATTGGCAAATAGTTTCAGTTCGCCGCCAACCTGGAAAGTTGAAGTATTTATCTGGATCAGAGTCTGCCATGGGTGCTTTCATTATGGATTTAGAGCCTGAACAATCAGCTCAACAATTGCGCGCAGTGCAAATTTAATTATTCAACTGGGGTAACCGAGATAACCTCAACCCCGCCAATTGAAGTTAAAACATTCACTAAATCTGTTGGATCACTGCCTGGAACTGCAATTGTGATGTCATCAATGCCTCGACCATTCTCACTGCGCAACACAACAAGTCCGCGAATATCTCCGCCGGCAAAACCAATTGCAGATGCGACCGCACCCAGTGAACCAGGGCGATCCGGCAGTGCGATCTGAACTTTATACAGTGCCATGCTCCCTGACTTGGACTCGAACCAAGAACCTGCCGGTTAACAGCCGGCTGCTCTGCCAATTGAGCTATCAGGGATTACGCCAATCTAATTAAAGATTGGTGAGGGCAAATAGTAGCGAATATCTTAACCTGCTCAAACCTTGCGCTTATTTCTCTTTAACTCTCCCCAAGTGCTAACTCTTTTTGCACCCGACGGGCCGCCTCCATGCCAACTAACTGACCAAAAATCTCTTGATACTGCGCATCATTTTCAACTGGATTAAGCCTTTGCAATGTGGATTTAATCTCAGCAATTGATCTGCTTAATGCAACCTCACGTAGGCGAGCGAAAATACTGGTGATATAACGATCTGAAACCTCACCATCTGTTCTAATCGGTTCAACCGTTAATTCAGTAATTAAAGATTTAAGTTCATCACTCTCACACTTTTCAAGCAAATCTTGAGTACTAAACTCCTTTTGATTATCAATTAGTGTGCGAAGAGCGGCATATAGTGGAAATGAAAATGCAGCTGGCTCTAAATCAACCCAGCTATGCGCCATAGTTGGAAGTTGTAATTTAACCTTTAAAACCTCACGCTCTAAAACCAAAACTGGATCGGTTAGATTAACTCGTTTATCACTCTGAATATCAGATGGCTTACCGCTTCGTTTAACCGCAGTAGAGACAATATCTACCTCCATACCCAGCCAGCCAGCAAGTAATCGAACATACTCTGGCCGAAGGGACGCGTCTCTTATTCGACCAATTAAGGGCGCGACCTGGTTTAGCGCATTAACTCTGCCTTCAGCGGATGTAATATCGTAATTAGCAATAACTGATTTAATTGCAAATTCAAATAATGGAACTCTTCTGGCAACTAAGTTTCGAACTGCATCATCGCCATGTGCTTGGCGAAGTTCACATGGATCCATGCCATTTGGTTCAACTGCCACAAATGTTTGGGCAACAAACTTTTGATCATCTTCAAATGCGCGAAGTGCAGCTTTTTGCCCAGCAGCATCACCATCAAAGGTGAAGATAACCTCGCCTCGAAATGCATCAGCATCCATTAACAATCTTCTAATAATTCTGATGTGCTCATCCCCAAATGCAGTTCCACAGGTGGCAACTGCGGTAGTAACACCAGCTAAGTGCGCTGCCATTACATCGGTATAACCTTCAACAATTACAACCTGACGGCTTTTTGCAATCTCTTTCTTTGCCATATCAAGGCCGTAAAGAATTGCATTCTTCTTATAAACTGGGGTCTCCGGAGAGTTTAAATACTTTGGTCCCGAATCAACCTCATCGCTGGCAAGTTTTCTAGCGCCAAAGCCAACTACATCACCTGAAATATCTTTAACTGGCCAAATTAATCGATTTCGATATCGATCAATCATCCCCTTGCTTCCCTCTTTAACTAAGCCGGCAAGATTTAACTCCTCATCGGTAAAGCCTTTACCTTTTAGCTCTTTATACAAACCATCCCACTCATCTGGGGCGTAACCAACATTAAAGTTTTTTGCAGCATCTCTGTCAAAGCCACGTTTAGTTAAAAAATCTCTGCCATGTTGGGCAGATGGAAGTTGTAATTGTTCTTGGTAGAAAATTGAAGCTGCTGTGTTTGCCGCAACTAATCTAGAGCGGTTAATTGATGGACCAGCATTAACACTTCCGGCTTCATAACGCAGTGTGTAGCCAATTCGATCTGCCAGCCGTTCAACTGTTTCGGTAAATGTTAAATGTTCTAACTTCATAATAAATGCAATTACATCTCCGCCTACCTGACAACCAAAGCAGTGGAAATATCCCTTACTTGGAGTTACATGAAAAGAAGGACTCTTCTCATCATGAAATGGACATAAACCTTTTTTCTGTCCGCCGCCAGCATTTTTAAGCTGTACATAATCTGCAACTACATCATCAATTGGTGAATGGTCACGAATATATGTGACATCTTCATCCTTAATCCGGCCAGCCATATTCCTATCCTAGTTTCTGCTTAGACAATTTAAATTACCGCCTGTTAATTAAGCGCTCATGCAGGGCTACTGCGCCTGGATCGGTAAGGGATGCGACCTGATCGATTACAACTCGAAGTCGTTGTTGATCACTTTGCGCCTGCTGCCAATCCTGTAAGAAAAAACTCTCTAAGGTTGCTGGTGCACTTTGTAAAATAGCCTCTACCAATTCGGTAAGTAATTTCTGTTGATCTGCATATCTAATCTGGGAATCAGCAGCATTAATTACATAATGCCCGGCCATTGATTTTAATA
This sequence comes from Actinomycetes bacterium, assembly GCA_037143635.1. Lineage (GTDB taxonomy): Bacteria > Actinomycetota > Actinomycetes > Nanopelagicales > Nanopelagicaceae > Nanopelagicus. Next base: position 1,126 of record JBAWYI010000062.1, on the reverse strand, counting down.
ATGCCACCTCAACTCGTTGCGCTCTTGGCACAACTAGGTTTGCGCTGTATCTGGTTAGATCACCATCACCATAAGTTTCTTGAGTAGCAACCTCAGCGGCTTGGGCAAATCTGCCAACTAACTGGCTTGCTAAATCTTTAAGGCGAGCGAGTGATCGATGAGTACCATCGTAATAACGTGGCCAGCAAGATAATTTTTGCAGCGATGAAAGTGCTATCTGCATCTCAGCCTCTGTGATATCAGCTAAATACATTTCTCTTGCAACCTTAAATAATTTTGGTAAATCATTGCTTAATTGATCTAATTTAATTTGACCAGAAACTAATGAATCCTCTAAATCATGAACGCTATAGGCAACATCATCAGACCAATCCATAATCTGCGCCTCCATTGAGGTTTTACCGGACTCAATACCAGTTCGATACCAATTAAATATCTCAAGATCATCCTCATAGACACCAAACTTCTTCGCATCCTTCACCCTGCTCCATGGATACTTTGTGGCAGCATCAAGGGAAGCTCTAGTTAAATTTAATCCAATTGATTTTCCATCTGGCAAAACAGTTTTTGCTTCTAATCTGATTAATAATCTAAGACTTTGCGCATTACCTTCAAAGCCACCACAAGAATCTGCTATTTGATTTAAAGCCTCTTCACCGTTGTGGCCAAATGGTGGATGTCCGATGTCATGGGCAAGACAAGCACCCTCCATTAAATCTGGATCAGCACCTAAGGCAGCACCTAACTCACGTCCAACTTGGGCGCACTCAAGTGAGTGAGAAAGTCTGGTTCTTGGAAAATCAGTTGCCCATGGAACTGCAACTTGAGTTTTTGCAGCAAGACGTCGAAGTGCGAAGGAATGAATTATTCGAGCGCGATCTCTAGCAAACTCAGTTCGGCCACCACGCTTTGCTGGCTCATCTAAAAATCTGGCGCGATCAAAAGCGCTGTAACCAGGATGTTCAGCAGCTGCTCTAATCACCATTTGGTAATCCTATCTGCCAAAGAAATTAACCGCGATCGCTTAACTTAATTCCAAGCCTGCCAACAGTTACATATGCAAGATATGCCCCAGTCTCTCTGGCTAAATACTTAATTCCAGAGTTTGCTGCCGGTCCGCTTTCAA
>JBAWYI010000061.1:0-4010 GCA_037143635.1 Actinomycetes bacterium | reverse complement strand
TAAAGTAAAGTTCTCTAATGCTTTCGCGCCGTAGATTTGTATCTGCTTTTTCTGCCTTATTTGTTGCGGGCGTTTTGGGTTCAAATGATAAAAGTTTTGCGGCCTCTAAATCAGCAGTAGCGACTAAATCAAAAACTACTAAGACTAAAAAAGCGCATCTTGAAGAAAATATGCCTTCAACTTTAAATCCTTCAGTTCTTACCTCACCTTCTAAGCAAGCTGTTTTTTATTCTCCACACCCGGATGATGAAGTCTTATCATTTGGTCCTATCGCATCTGAGTTATATGCATTAGGGCATGAATTAATTTTTGTTTTACTAACTGCTGGATCAACCACAGTTGCAATAAAGCTTATTAATGGCGAGTTGTCATCTCCTGGTAACGGAACACGATTTGCATTTAAGGGAGTGCGAGATCCAAATAATTCTGGATACCTACCGCTTACCCAAGCAGATATTGGCAAAGCTAGAACTATTGAATTTAAATCCGCAGCCGCAGAGCTTGGAGTTAAAAAAGGTAATACTTACACTTTTGATTTATTGGAAGAAAATGAATTACCAATTACACCTACAACTGCTGTGATTGAACAAATGGTTGCTAATTATCCAGACGCAACTCACTGGAGTATGTCTACATTAGATACTCACCCTCATCATCGCTCTGCCGGCGAAGCGTTAAGAATAGTTTCTGCAAAAACTGGCGTTAGAGCTGCATACGCTGTTTCAAGACCTACGTTAGATCAAATAAAAAAACAGGTTGAAGCAAAGAATCCTGATGTTTTAACCCCAACTCCAATCAAACCTGACTCCACTCGAATGCTTAGAGTTAGAAACTCTATGCTTCCATACAACGCTTGGAATCCAGTGGCAAAATCTTTTGCAATTGGATATTCATCTGTGCCTAATCAATTTGAGGAATTAGATATCCTTGGTAGCTCACAATATTTATTATCAACTCCACCGCTTGAAAAAGTTGTCAATTGGATTGTTAGTAGCCACATCTAGTTGCTACCGCTCTCTTTTGTCATAAAAACAAAAAGGCTTTAGACTTCACCGCGCTTAACAATCCTTGGCGGGTTGCCCGAGCGGCCAATGGGAGGGGACTGTAAATCCCCCGGCTCTGCCTTCGAAGGTTCAAATCCTTCACCCGCCACCAGTTTTCAAATCGGATTCTCAGGTAAATCCCTATCAACTCACTGTTAACTAGTTAAGACTGTTAACTAGTAAACAACTTGAGGAGTTGATATGAGACGATTTTTGTTAACAATACCGCTGTTACTCGTGTTTGGTTTATTGTTTGTTCAATTACCAAATACAAACTCCGGTGCGTCAAATACCCCGATTTCAACTCAAACCACCTCACCAGCTGCTGCAGCAGCACCATCAAGTCAGACTTCTGCTCCACAATCAGTGTCAAACACTAAGGATGCAATTGCGCAAGCAAGTAAGACTCAACTTCCTGGTAAGAAAATTAAAGGTTATAAAAACGGAAATGAGAATGAAAACGAAGGAGAAGACGATTAATCTTTAAGGTTAATCGAGTACTTCTTTAATAACCCCTTTAGGTTTGGATCATTTCGATCTTGATTACCACTTCGCCATAACCCATCTTCTTGAGTCCCATCAATAAAATTTAATACGCTAAATCCAGGCATCCTTTTAGTTTTAACTCCAACTCGCTTACTTTGAACATGCCACCATAAATCATCGGTATGAAAGCAAAGCTCTTTATATGTAGCCTCATCCATTACATCTTTATGAAAAAATTCCTTTTTATAAAGGGTGCCAGCGCCAGATGTAGCAAACAAGTCACTATCTGGACCATTTGATAATGAATAATTTTTGATCCACTTACTGTATGGAGCAACATCGCCATTTGCTTCAAAGACTATTTCATGAACTCTTGAAGCCACAACGTTATCTGGGGTTAAGTGATGCTGAACCATTAATTTTATGGTTAAGTCACTTTCAAATATTAAATCATCATCCACAACGATAATTGGTAGATTTTCTTCTAATTTTAATGTTGGAATCAGTTTCTTTCCGGGGCCCAAGTCGGAACAAGCATTAATTTTTAAAATTCCGCCAGATTCGAGCCGCTTTACAGATTCTGGCAATTTACCCATATCGGCTTCGGCAATATTTAAATAGACTTTTTTAGGAATTAGATGTTGACCAAGTAATTGTTTCAATGATTGATCAAGAGTGGAAAATCTAGCCGGATGGCTAGTTAGCGAGATTACATGTTCCCAACTAACACTTTTAAATTCTTTAGTATTAGGAATAGCCAGGTGAGTAAGCAGATTATTTCTTCCGCTTGCTCTGAGCATATTTATATTTTCCATTACCTCGCCATGATATTTAGTCACTTTAGAACCTAAATTGCGCGCGGTGCGAATCAAGTAGTAAACAGAGAAAACTTGCAATACCAAAATAATTAGTAACAGAGTAGTTTTCATCTGATCTTCCTAACTTTGATTGCGGTTATACTAATTTCATGGATAAACCAACCATTATTCTAGCGACAAGTAATGGTATTGGTATGGGACATTTAACCCGAGCAAGTGCAATTGCTTCAGAATTAAAGAGTTTTGCTAATCCAATAATTATTTCAATGGCATCTGGCGTAGTTGAGGTGCCAAAAATCGCCGGAGTTAGATTTGAGTATGTGCCAGGACGTGATCGAAGATGGATGGGTCGCTTTGAATGGGATAAGTACCTGCGAGATCGAATTGCTGCATTGATTGATGAAACCGGCGCAAAGATAGTTAGCTTTGATGGAGTTGTGCCTTACCCAGGAATTATTGGTGTTAAAAACATTAGACCAAATATTTCATTAGTTTGGGTACGAAGAGGGTTTTGGCAAAAAACACCTCAGCGGTACTTACTCAACCTACAATCAAAAATGATGGATTTAATTATTACCCCAGGTGACTTTGGTCAGAGTTATGACAAAGGACCAACTACTAATCGGAATGATTCAACTTTGGTAAAACCTATTTCAATCTATAACTCTTTAAATTCACTAAGTAAGTCAGAAGCAAGAAAAGTTTTAGGCATAGACCCAGATCGCCCAGCAGTTTTGGTCCAGCTTGGAATTGGCGAAGCGGATGCAAATGCCAAATTAACCGCCGCCTTAACCGGCTTACTCTCATGGCCAAGCTTGCAGGTGATATTGACTAAAGATCCAATTGATTCACAAGGTAATAATCTTGCACCGGCAGGGCTTGATATAAAAGTTATTCGATACTTCCCGCTGGCAAATGTTCTCAATGCTTTTGATGCTGCTATTTGTGCAGCTGGATACAACAGCGTGCATGAAGAGTTAGCAGCAAATATTCCAACATTATTTATACCTAATACTCGCGGAACTGATAATCAAGCGGCAAGAGCTGCTTGGACAGCTGATAACAAAATGGCTTTAACTGTTGATCAGAGCAACCTAAAGCAAATCCAAGAAAATGCTGCCAAATTAGCTTTGCAAAATGTGCGTGATGAACTTTCAGCCAATTGCTCAAAACTTCCACAGGCTAGTGGAGCAGCAGAGGTTGCGCAGATCTTTAAAGAATTACTACAAAAACCAGGGCAAAATATTCAAAAAAACACTTCAACAATACTTAAGTTAAAAATGAATGATCTTTTGGGTCATGGCTGGCGTGGCTTGGCATACACAGTTTTACAAGGTTTAACTGTGGCTTATCGATGGATTAAGCCCCATAAAAAAGTTGATATTTTCCGTTCGCCTGAATTAAATATTATTGAGAGTGAAAATTCGGATGAGTTACGTAAATTAATAAAAGCTGGCAGCCCATTCGAACATCTAATAATAGATGCATCACCAGCTTACAAAAACAGGCGTATTGAGATTGCAAGTAAGGCTTACTTAAAGTAGTTAAGCCTCAATTCGTAAATACCAAAGGTGGGTTGTATCCTTAGCCAGCACTTCGCCCCCTTAGCTCAGTCGGTAGAGTGTTTCCATGGTAAGGAAAAGGTCAACGGTTCGATTCCGTT
>JBAWYI010000060.1:0-4127 GCA_037143635.1 Actinomycetes bacterium | reverse complement strand
GATGTATTGGAGGAGGCAATAACCAATGCGGTTAAGCATGGCGGTGCTGAGAGGGTGTGGCTGGTAATTAAGGCTGATTCAAGTAACTCACTCCGGATTCAGGTTAAAAACAATGGCGCACCTGTTGGAAAACCTAAGCGGCAAAGCATCGGCACAAACCTATTTAACCAATCAGGTATTTGGTCAATAGGTAATGAGAATGGACTAGTGGTTTTTCAAATACAGATTGATATTTAACTAAGGAGTACTGCCGCTTTTCTGTGGCACATTCTTTCTTCTAATCTGATCTGAGGTGTATTGATAAAGGGTGATTCGGCCATCATTACCAATATCTAAACATTGAGCATCGGTTGTGGCATCTGCAATTAGATTTGCTCTAACTCTTAGGTAGATCGAGCCAGAGTTAGCGGCCATGATTCTGCCTGAGGTTGAGTTTATTTTAAGAGTTGAAAGGGCTGTTTGAAGCTGAGCTAAGGTGCCAGTGATTGTGAAACTCTTTCCTGAGTTGAGTGAGGTCATAACTGCTCCTGAAATAGAATTTAATGAGATATTTAAGTTTGTGCTAGTTAAAACAGTAGCCTCACTTGCCCCAACAATATCTAGGCATGCATATGTGCTCTCTGAGCGATCGGTAGTTATATACGGTGGTGGAATAAAGCTACTTAACGAGTTAGGTTGAATCCCGGTTCTTGAAATAATTCTCTGAGTTAGGTTTGGAACAATCTCAAAGGTTGTTGAAGCGGTTAGATTAGATGCGTTGTCTCTCGCAGTTACCGTGCAATTACCTGTTGATGTAAATGTAACAACTCCCGATGATGAATTAACGGTGCAGGCACCTGAGGCTGAGAAGCTAGCACTCCCACTACTTAGAGTTGTCGTTGTAGAAGTAGATCCCCGTGACGAAAGCTTATTTGTGATTGAAATTGGTTGTAGATACTTAAGGACGACAATTCCAGATCCACCAGCAGCGCCAGTTCCAAGGCCACCGCCACCACCACCGCCGGTATTAGCTTTACCCGCTGAAAAATAATCACCGCTTCCGCTTTGAGTAATTTGTCCATTTCCACCTCCAGTGTTACCGCCTGATCCAGCCCCTAATGCGTTATAACCAGTTTCATTTGTCCCACGTCCATCAGATCCTCCACCTCCAGCACCAAAGTACTTGTTAGAAAGTTGCATGCAGCTGTAGATACTTTGCATTGCAGTCAACTGACAGATCTCATTAGTAAATGAATTATATTTTCCAATTCCACCATTTGAATTTCCAGAAAAATTTGGAGTGGACCCAGCACACTGGGAGGGCAATAAGGTTCCGGCGGTGCCGAAACCACCGCCACTTCCACCAGCACCACCACCACCACCAGTTGAGCGGTTACTATCATGTATAACGTCGCCAAATGTGCAGAGATAAGTATTGCCGCCGTTATAAGCACCAGTTCCCCCTAAACTCCAATAGCGAGTACCGTAGAGAGAAAAGTTAAATCCAGCACCACCGCCACTTCCACGGACTTGTGAAATTGATGCGCCTGCTAATGCATCTGCATTGCCGCCGTAAGAGATTGAGCCATTAGTGTTTCCGCTTCCGCTTCCGCCACCACCACCGCCACCTGCCCAAAGATATAAACCTGCAGTTCCAAAATCTGGTGGAACAATCGCAGAATATCCGCCATTAACACCCACAGCACTGGAGCCGCCACTTCCTCCCGCACCAACCCAAATATTAAATGCGCTGTACTCGTTCAAAGAATTCCAAGTGCCAGTCAGGACACCGCCACCACCGCCACCACCGCCACGTCCACCGCCACCGCCACCGCCACCGCCGACTAATAAATATTGAGCTGAGGTGACACCACTTGGCACCGTCCAAGTTGTTTTACCAGTTGATGTGAATGCAACATAACAGTAATTACCACTTGTAGTTGACGTAACCCCAGTTGCAGAAGAAACAGTTGCAATACATGGGTCAGTACCAACTGTTGCCGCATTAGCAGAGTGAATTGTTACTGGTGATAATGTTGAAAAAATTAAGGTGATTAAGAACGGAATAATTAATGGTTTTTTAATCACGAGTAATTATACCCGAAGAGTATTTGCCTACTCTGGGTTAGCTAAGCAATTTAAATCAACAACTAAACAGGTTGGTCGATGTGATTGCAGAGCAACGGCTGAGAAGGAGGTTACTAAGATGCCGTTTAACTTACTGTTTGCCTCATTGGCACCACCGGTGGTGTCAGACCAAACATAGGTGTCACTTAAATTAGAGGTTGAGATAGTCCAGGTGGCAATAGATGGCTTGCCATCAACTAATACCTGCATCTCCATAATCGCTCCCCCACACCCCCCAGGAAAGCTCTGGTCCACATCACTTAACTCAATCCGGCTGACCTCCATCTGATTGGAGGCGGCACTAAAACTGACCTTTGGGGTAATGGTGATCTCAGGATCACAGGCAGCCGCAACTGAGGTGGCAGCACCTAACATAATTGGTTTGCTGTTATTAATACTGATTGTTTTAAAGGCAAAGCCGCCGCCGCCTAGGACCATTACGATCTGAAGGATTACAGATATATAGAATTTTCGTCGATCTTTGCGTCCTGAGTAATACTCCCACTCAGATCGTTTCCGGTATATCGCCACGGAAAATCAATTTACTGCCCAATCAACTAAAAACAGTTGATATCTAAGAAATTAGGGTGTGCGTGTCTTGAGTTTAAGTAATAAAGAAATTAGTAGTGCCAGAGAATACTGCCAGAGGTTGATCCTCCACCGGATGGATTTTCACCCGCAGCAGTTGATCCACCATACTCAACAACATAGCCTACAACGTTGTATTGTCCCCAAGCAGGGCTAGTAATATCGGAATTGTTAACACCTTTTCCAGTATCTTCAGATAGATCATTCCAAAAACCTGAACCACCCATCGTCTGCATTGCTGACTCACCTACGCTGCCTCCTGATGATCCACCATTTGGTTCACCTGAGCCCCAGTTAGAGTAATTCGCACCATTTGCACTACTGCCATAAGAAAAAACAGTTCCAAACTCTGGCGCTACTGGGTCAACCCAAAAGAATCCTTTATTTGTACAGATGACTGTGCCGCATCGACCAAGTGCTCCTAGCCAAACACCTTTTTGCGCAGACTTTTGATAAACGAATTCGTTCTCAGCCTGACTTGTGATTGTCACAAAGTATCCACACATTCCAAATACTTTTTTAGGACAATTTGTGTAAGACCGAGTGGCGCTACCAATAGCGGCGTAATTATAATTCGCGCTCAATCCGGTAATTTCATTAAATGATTGATCCCATGAAGGTGCTGATGAGCTGACGGTTTTAATCAACTGATAGTAATGTCCGTTACCACTAAAGTTCCATGCAACTGGGTCAGTAGCAGATATTGCATCCCAAATTGCAGCTTGAAACTTCGGCAGATTAACACAACCTGATTTCCAGGAGTAAGAGATCCAAGGTAGAACGGTATTTATGTTTGCCAGAGTGCCTCTAAATCCTAAAAAGGCAGCAAGGCTCGCAGTAGCATCTGATGTTGCGCCATTGGCACCAGTTGAGGTCGCGTTATTTTTCACATAACCTGTAGGAGCATCTAACGCATTAAGTGCAGCACTTACGCCAGGTTGAGTTGTATCAACGGTTAATGTGCCGCAACTTAAGCTAAGTGCGAAGGTTAAGGTAGTTGAGGTATTGCTTTGGCCAACTGTGGTGAAGCCATTATCTTTTAATAGATCAAAAACTGGACCGTTAGTAACTGCCCTAGTTGAGGGACGAAGATTTAACGCCACTGAGGCTAATGATTGGGCATCTACTGGGGTTAGGGATGTGTAGGCACGGTAGGTAATACCAGTTGAGCTATTAGCGCCAAAGGTGAAAACACCATCGGTAATTGTTGAGGATGGAATAGTCCAGGAGGCGTAGGTGACATCACCGTTATAAGGTAGGGCAAGCTCCATAATCATATTTCCGCAGCCATTACGGCCATTTACATCATAGGTTTGATTAACATTGCTAATTGAGATGGTTGAGACCACATACCGTTGTAATGTTAAATCAAAGGTGACATTTTTATTAATCGATACCGCTTCATCACATGAGGTAACTGCGGTGTAACCAGC
>JBAWYI010000059.1:0-4170 GCA_037143635.1 Actinomycetes bacterium | reverse complement strand
TTTTTATTGCAACTATAAACAGCGAGCTCAAAAGAAAGATCAAACTCCCTACCTACTTGAAATTGCTCGCGAGAATTGTATTGATGGAAATAAAGTAAGAGCTGGAGATGCCGTTAACTTTTCAATTGGTCAAGGCGATACCTTGGTAACACCACTGCGTCTGGCTGAAATTTATTCAGCTATTGCAAACAACGGAACTTATTACCGGCCTCAGATTGCCAGAGCAGTAGTTGATGTTGATGGCAAAGTTATTAAAGAGTTTAAGCCTGAAGTTTTAGATACTGTTCAGGCTGAGCAAAGTACTTGGGATTTTTTACATCGTGCGCTACGAATGGTTGCAACTCGCGGAACTGCAGCTGGTGTATTTTCAGGTTTTCCAGTTGCAATCAGTGGCAAGACTGGAACTGCGCAAGTTTTTGGTAAGAATCCAAATGGAAGTCCAAAGGATGACACCTCCTGGTTTGCATCCTATGCACCAACTGAGAATCCACAATATGCAGTTGTAATGATGGTAAGCCAGGGCGGATTTGGTGCCTCTGCCTCTGGTGTTGGTGTTAAAGATATCTATGCAACACTTTTTGGTGTAACTGGGAATAAGGTTGATCCAACCAAATCCATATTTCCTAATGGAGTTCCCACTACGATCGCGAAAGTGGATTTAAAGAAGGCGGCAAGTGAGGTTGATTTAACTGGAATAAAGGTTGGCGGGGTGAAGCTAAAGTGAGTCAAAGTGTTAGATATCGTAGATCTGGCCGCAATTATTTAAGTAACTTTGATAATCTTCTTAATTTTGCAGTCGGTGGATTACTAATAATTGGCACCTTACTTGTCTATGCCGGAACGAGAGAGTGGTTTAGATCTTATGGTTTAGATCCTGAGTATTACTTAAAACGTCATGTGCTAAACATTTTAATTGGCGCTCTTCTTGCCTACGGTACAACTTTGATTGATTATCGTCTGCTTAGGGCATATACGCCAATAATCTGGCTTGCAGCAGTAATTGGATTAGTAATTGTGTTAATTCCAGGACTTGGTTCAGAGATAAATGGCGCTCGGGCCTGGATTTCACTTCCTGGTGGCTTTCAACTACAACCAGCTGAATTAGCAAAAATTGCAATTATTGTTGGTATTGCGATGATTATGGCTGATCGCGAAAATGTTCATGATGATCCAAGTGATCTAGATGTATTTAAAGCTTTAGCGGTAGCGGCAGTTCCAGTTTTGTTAATTGTTGCCCAACCCGATCTTGGTACCGTCCTGATTATTTCAGCAGCAATTTTGGCGATGATAAGTGCATCTGGTGCGCCATCTAGATGGGTTATTGGCTTACTCATACTTGCAGTTATTGGCGTTTTTGCAGCGGTTCAAACGGGCGCTGTTAGTCAGTATCAGATTGCAAGGCTTCAATCATTTGTTGATCCAAGCGCTGATCCGCAAGCCACGGGCTATCAACTTCGCCAATCTAGAATCACAATTGGTTCCGGTGGCATATTCGGTAAAGGTTTATTTAATGGACCACAAACCAATGGGCGATTTGTACCAGAGCAACAGACAGACTTTATTTTCACAGTAGCCGGTGAGGAGTTAGGATTTATTGGCTGTTCAGTAATTTTAGCCCTCTACCTATTATTATTTTTAAGAGCATTTGCGATCTGCCGGCGAAGTAGTGATCTATTTGGCCGCTTAGTTTGCATTGGCGTTATTGCCTGGTTTATTTTCCAAACATTTGAAAATATTGGTATGGCTATGGGGTTAATGCCAATGACTGGTGTGCCATTACCATTTTTGTCATATGGTGGATCATCGATGTTCGCTAATTTAATTGGTGTGGGCCTACTTCAAAATGTTCATGCTCGGGGTCGATAAACACGCTTAAAATAAGGCAAGTTGGCGGTTTAACTACTATCTGCGATACTTATCTCACGCAATCAGCGCGAGGATAAAAATCCAACGCCGCGATTACGTCGATATTTTTAGCAAGTTAATTAACCAGATTAATGAAAAAAAGTATTGAAAGAGATACTGCAAAACTGCAGTAATTAGATTTTGAAAAGGATTTGATTTATATGGCCGATGAGCCTAAAGCACCACGTAAGCGCGCTGCCAAAAAAGCGGTAGCAAGCGAAGATAAAAAAACCAGTAAGAAGGCAGGATCAATTCCTGTTCCACTATTCCAAGCAGCCCCAACAACTAAAACAGTTAAAGCTGTTAAAGCACCAAAGAGTGCACCAGTTGAGGCCAGTGGCGAAGTTAAAACTAGTGAAGGTGAGAGCGAAGAGTTTCGCCGTCGCCGTCGCCGCGGTGGCAGAGGCCGTCGCCGTAATGGCAAAGAGGAAGCTGAAGTTGATGAAGAGAATTCAGAGCAAACCAGCGATGAAAGTGAATCAAGTGATGGTGCAACTCATAAACGCCGTCGCCGTCGCCGTGCTCGTGGTGAAGGTGTAACACCAGGGGAGACTATTGAAGAGGATGGTGTTTTAACTGTAGTTAAGGTTCGCCAGGCACGAGTACGAGAGCCACGAAGTGAGAGTAAGAGTTTTAATCGTCCACCTCGCAATCGCTTTGATCGAAATGATCGTGGCGATCGAAGAGAGCGCCGAGATTTCACTCGCAAACGCGGAACCGTAATTACTGAATCAGAGTTTTTAGCTCGTCGAGAAGCAGTTGATCGAAGTATGTTGGTTCGCCAGATTGCAGATCGAACTCAGATTGCAATTATTGAAGATGAGGTAATGGTTGAGCACTATGTAAATAGAAATAGCAATATTTCCTATGTTGGAAACGTCTATTTAGGTAAGGTTCAAAACGTTTTACCATCTATGGAGGCAGCCTTCGTAGATATTGGTAAGGGACGTAACGCAGTTTTATACGCTGGTGAGGTTAACTGGGATGCTCATGGTTTATCAGATACCACTCCTCGTAAAATTGAGCATGTGTTAAAGAGTGGTCAATCGGTATTAGTTCAAGTAACTAAGGATCCAATTGGTCAAAAGGGTGCCAGATTAACTAGTCAGATCTCTCTTCCTGGTCGCTACCTTGTATATGTTCCAGGTGGTGGCATGAGTGGAATTTCTCGAAGATTGCCAGATAATGAACGTAATCGTTTGAAATCAATCTTAAAGAATTTAATTCCAGAACAAGCTGGCGTAATTATTCGAACCGCTGCTGAAGGTGCACCAGAGGCAGAGTTAGAACGTGATGTATCTCGTCTTAAAGCGCAATGGGAAGATATTGAAAAGAAGGCAAATGACTCAAGTACCTCTGCACCAACTTTGTTATATGGTGAGCCAGATTTAACTGTTCGAGTAATTCGCGATATTTTCAACGAAGATTTCAATAAGATGTTAGTTCAAGGAAATCAAGCTTGGGATGATATTCAAAACTACATCGGACATATTGCACCAGAGCTAGCAAGCAAGATTGAAAAGTGGACCGGCAGCCGTGACCTATTTGCCGAAAACCGAGTAGAGGAGCAGTTAGCAAAGGCATTTGATCGCAAGGTTTATCTACCATCTGGTGGATCCCTTGTTATTGATCGCACTGAGGCGATGATTGTGATCGATGTTAACACCGGTAAATTTATTGGTAAGGGTGGAAACCTAGAAGAGACTGTTACTAAGAACAACTTAGAGGCAGCTGAAGAGATTGCACGCCAACTTCGCTTGCGCGATATGGGCGGAATTATTGTGATCGACTTTATCGATATGACCTTAGAGGCAAACCGTGAGTTGGTTCTGCGCAGATTAGTTGAGTGTTTAGGTCGAGATCGCACTAAGCATCAGGTTGCAGAGGTTACCTCTCTTGGTCTTGTGCAAATGACTCGTAAGCGAGTTGGCCAGGGATTAATCGAGGCTTTCTCAACTACCTGTGAGAGTTGTGGAGGACGCGGAATTCATATCCATAGTGAGCCAGTAAATAAGGTTGCACTTGAAAAAGATATGGAACAGCGTTACTCAAAGACAAGTAAGGCTGCAAGTGATGAGGCAGATGATGAAGATAGTGATGAAGCAGATGATGATTCAGATATTGAAGAGACATCTAACTCATTAGATAAATCATCAGATGATGAAGTTGTTGAAGAGGCACCAGCTGCAACCACCGGACGTCGAAAAGGGCGCCGAGCGGTGAGTACTGGGGTAATTTCAACCAATTAATCGCTCGCATTTGACC
>JBAWYI010000058.1:0-4193 GCA_037143635.1 Actinomycetes bacterium | reverse complement strand
ACCCATAAGCAAAGAAAAGGTGTGCACGGATTAGCAGCAAGAGCTGGCGTAAGATTAAATGAATCAACAGTTAGACCACTTGATGCTAATTTAATAAAGGTAACTGGTGCGGCAGAGCCATCTGGAATACCTATTGTTGCGGCTTATGGTGCTAAGAGTGAAGGTGAAGGCAGATCTGGTGGGTATCGAGGTTCAAGATCAAGAGGTGGCGGCAAGAAGAAGAAATCTCGTCCACGTCCGCATGAGCGTCGCAAACGTCCTCGGTAATAATATTTAAAGTTAAAATTTCTTATGCCAAATATCTCCAGCAATATTGAGTTAAATGGAATTAACTTCATTAATGAGTCAGAGCGCAAAGGTTCAGCCCGATCATTATTTTGGCCATGGGCTGCAGCTAATGTTTCATTTCTAGCTCTTTCCTACGGATCATTCTTCTTAGGCTTTGGCATCTCATTTTGGCAAGCAACCGTTGCGGCAGTAATTGGAACCGTTAGTAGCTTCTTCTTAGTAGGAATCTCATCCCTTGCCGGTAAGCGCGCAAATGCACCAACTATGACCTTATCTAGGGCTGCCTTTGGTGTTAAAGGAAATATTGTGCCAGGCCTTCTTTCATACTTAATATTTGTTGGTTGGGAGACAGTTTTAGTTTCCCTTGCCACCTTAGCGACGCAAACAGTATTTACCAGAGTTGGTCACCTCGATGTGAATTTATCAAGAGTTTTAGGATTTTTACTTGCTGGTGGATTAACGGTCATTGGCGGCGTACTTGGTTTTAAAGTAATTATGAAACTACAGGTTTATTTAACAATTGCAACATTGATACTAACTGCAGGTTACATTGCGCTAACAATTGATCAAATTAATTGGTCTGCCGTTAACTCAATTCCTAGCGGTAGTACACAAGGATTTATTGGCGCGCTAATATTTGGTGTTACCGGCTTAGGACTTGGCTGGGTAAATTGCGCAGCTGATTACTCTAGGTATTTACCAAGGAAAGTATCTGGCAAAGCCGTAGTTGGTTGGACTGTATTTGGTGCATCAGTTGTGCCAATAATTTTAGTAATTTATGGCGCACTGCTTGCTGGCTCTAGTAAAGAGTTAAATGATCAGGTTGCCAGTGATCCAATTGGTGCGTTAACCACATTACTTCCTACCTGGTACTTAATTCCCTTTGCATTAGTTGCAGTATTAGGGTTAATTGGTGGAGCAATTTTAGATCTTTACTCATCCGGTCTTACTTTGGTTTCAATTGGATTACCAGTTAAAAGACATGTTGCTGCCAGTATTGATGGGGTAATCATGACCATCGGCACAATCTATTTAGTTTGGTTTGCATCTGATTTCTTTGTGCCATTTCAAGGATTTTTAATTACTCTAGGTGTGCCGATTGCTGCTTGGTCTGGTTTATTTGTGGCCGATGTATTATTGCGCAAAAGCTATAGTGAAAAAGAGCTATTTGATTCAAATGGCAGATATGGTGCGTATAACTTTAAATCAATTGGTTTAGTTGCACTTGGCTCGATAATTGGTTGGGGATTAGTAACTAATTCACTTGCTTCTTGGTTATCTTGGCAAGGGTATTTATTAGCACCTATCGGTGGTCGAAGTGGTAGTTGGGCTTATGCAAATCTTGGCGTAATCGCCGCACTACTTATCGGATTTATTGGTCATATTGTTTTGTCTAGAGAAAAGATTAAGAGTGAAGAAGTTTAGTTTTTCCAAGAGCTAAAGAGCGGTCTGCCTTCGGCGTAACCTGCAGCTGATTGAATTCCAATCACAGCCTTTTCATTAAACTCAACTAAGTTTTTAGCACCGCTGTATGTGCATGAGGAGCGAAGGCCTGCAATGATTTCATCGATTAAATCTTCAACACCAGGTCGAGCAGGGTTTATATACATTCGAGAGCTTGATATTCCCTCTTCAAATAGAGATTTACGAGCACGATCAAAGGCATCTTCACTTGCTGTTCTAGCTGCCACAGCTCTGGCAGATGCCATACCAAATGATTCTTTATAAAGCCTGCCATCAGAATCTTTTCGTAGATCACTAGGAGATTCATATGTGCCGGCAAACCATGAGCCAATCATTACTTGTGCTGCACCTGCAGCAAGGGCGAGGGCAACATCTCTTGGATGACGCACTCCACCATCTGCCCAGATAGTTTTGCCATGTTTTTTAGCCTCTGCTGCACACTCAAGCACAGCAGAAAATTGTGGACGGCCAACACCAGTTTGCATACGGGTTGTACACATAGCCCCTGGGCCTACACCAACTTTAATAATGTCAGCTCCTGCTTCAATTAATTCTTTAGTACCAGCAGCGGTAACAACATTGCCAGCAACAATTGGCACAGATGGATTTAATGCCCTTATTGTTTTTAAAGCCTCAACCATCTTCTTTTGATGTCCATGGGCGGTATCAACTACTAATACATCAGCTCCTGCTGCCAGTAATTGTTTTGCTTTACCAGCCACATCGCCATTGATACCAACGGCGGCTGCAACCTTTAACTTTCCGTTTGCATCAACTGCTGGTTGATACATCGTTGCCCGAAGGGCACCGGTTCTGGTAATGATTCCAACTAATTTGCCACTCTTATCAATTACTGGGGCAAGACGCCTGCGTTGTTCAGTTAAGTACTCAAATGCCTCTTTAGGGCTTACATCATCTTTTAAAGAAACTAAATCCTTTGACATGATTTTGTTTAACTGAGTGAAGCGATCAACATTTTCACAATCTGCCTCAGTCACAATTCCAACTGGAATCTCATTTTCAACCACAATTAGTGCGCCATGGCTGCGTTTAGTAATTAAATCAATTGCATCGGCCACAGTCTCACTTGGATTTAAAGTTACCGGGGTGTCAAAGATTATGTGACGAGATTTAACCCAGCTAATTACATCGGCAACAATTTCAATTGGAATATCTTGTGGGATTACTGCCATGCCGCCTCGGCGAGCAACGGTTTCTGCCATACGCCTGCCACTGATTGCAGTCATGTTTGCAACGACTAGTGGGATTGTGGTGCCGGTTTTATCAAAGGCGGTTAGATCAACATCCATCCGGCTAGATAACTCTGAGTAAGAGGGGACCATAAAAACATCGTCATAGGTCAGATCGTGGCTTGGGTTATTTATGAAACGCACGTGGCATAACTATACCCGCTACTAGCGCAATCAAATACAGCGCGCTTACGCCTACCTACGGATTCCCTTTGACTTAAAGCTACTAATAAATTGCTCAGCCCTAATTGCTGCCCATCCCACTCTAGGTAAATCTGTCGGGCTGGGATACAACACATATCTAGTTTGCCACTCCGGCTGAAACTTGGCATTAAATCTGTATAAAGATTCAACCGGAAACCAGTTAGATACAAATCTAATTAAATTACGCATGGTCCTAATTAACGGGCCGGCGCTAATTTTGTCAGCTCTTTCAAATAAGGAACGGAATGCCGCGAAGTTTAGTGAAACATTTTCAATACCAACCTTTGCAGCAGCCTCTACGGTAGTAACAATCATCAATTCATTTATTCCAGGATCAACGCCCTTTTCTCTCTGCATCCGATCTAATGACCAACCGGTAGTAGCCCAAGGCATAAAGTAAATAAAACCTTTTATTTGATCACCTTTTTTAGCAATAGTAATAATAGTTTCATTATCCTCTGCTAAACCAAAGCGATCCATTGACATAGAAAATCCACGTTCAGCTGCGCCATATCGCCACTCTTTAGCTAATTTAATTAACTCTTCTTGATCCCTAACTGGTACATCCGGCCACTTATATGTCACTGCTGAGTAGCCATCACGTTTTGTTCTATTAACCATATGGCGAATATTTCCCATCGGCTTACCCTCAATCGTAAAATCTTTAACTTTTATAATTGCCTCGTCGCCAATATCTATTGCCATCATCTTGGCTTGATCAATCCAAACTTGGCCACCTTTTTCAGTCGCTCCCATAACACCAGGTGTCCAGGCGTATTGGTTAGCAACTTTAATAAATTCACTAATCGCCTCTGGCCACAAACTGTATTCACCAATTGGGTCCCCGCTAGCCAGCATTACCCCATTAACAACCCGATATGCGATGGCAGCTTTTTTATTTTTTGACCAGATCACACACTTGTCATATCTGGTAGCAAAGTAAGCAACTGAGTCCTGTAATTCATCATGCTTATAAAGTTTTTTCAA
>JBAWYI010000057.1:0-4202 GCA_037143635.1 Actinomycetes bacterium | reverse complement strand
GCACACACAACTGGTTACTTTTCTTTACTAACAAAGGGCGGGTATATCGCGCCAAGGTTCATGAACTACCTGATGCTGGCCGCGATGCCAGAGGACAGCATGTGGCAAATCTTTTAGCATTTAAACCTGATGAGGTAATTGCGCAAGTTATTGCAATTGCAGATTACAAAACTCAACCATATTTAGTTATTGCAACCAAAGCTGGCATTGTTAAGAAGACACCATTAGTTGAGTATGACTCACCAAGAAGTGGTGGCTTAATTGCAGTCTCCCTTAAAGCAAATGATGAAGTTGTTTCCGCAACATTAGTGAGTGAAAAAGAAGAATTATTATTAGTTTCAAAGATGGGAATGTCACTTCGATTTGCAGCCAATGATGAAAACCTTCGCCCAATGGGCAGAGGTGCAACAGGTGTGATTGGTATGAAGTTTAGAAAAGGTGACAACTTGTTAGCGATGGCAGCAATTAGTAGTGATAATAAAAATTATGTATTTACCGCAACCGATGGTGGTTATGCCAAGCGAACAAAACTTGAGGAGTATCGAACTCAAGGAAGAGGTGGCGTTGGTGTTAAAGCTGCCAAGATCGATGAAGATTCCAGAGGCGTCTTAGTTGGCGCGATGATTGTGCAGGAAAGTGATGAGATCCTTGCGATCTCATCGGCTGGCACAGTTATGCGCACACCACTGACGCAGATTAGAGAGACTGGCCGGGACACCTTGGGTGTACGGCTGGTAAACCTAGATGCTGGAATCTCAGTAGTATCTGTCACTCGCTTAGTTGATGATCTTGATTAAGCGTCTGTCTAGAAGATTGAAGAGGTAATAAAGAACCGCTTTTGGTTGCGCAGTACTTCCTCAGGTAGCCTTCACCAGCAATATGGGCCTATAGCTCAGCCTGGTTAGAGCGCTTCCCTGATAAGGAAGAGGTCTGTGGTTCAAGTCCACATAGGCCCACCCTGCACACAACGCGGGGACCTAGCTCAATTGGTAGAGCACCGCCTTTGCAAGGCGGGGGTTAGGGGTTCGATTCCCCTGGTCTCCACAATTATTTATATTTATTAATTTAAATATAAATTGTTTTGGTTAATTAAAAAGATAGAGAGAAGAGAAAACAAATGAACAGCGCAACCCTTCACACCAGCATGGGCGATATTGTGATTGAACTATTTCCAAACCACGCGCCAAAGACAGTGGCAAACTTTGTTGAACTTGCAACCGGGGCTAAAGAGTGGGTTGATCCAAACATTGGCGAGAAGGTTAAAACAAATCTTTATGATGGAACTATTTTTCACCGAGTAATTCCAGGTTTTATGATTCAAGGCGGAGATCCACTTGGTAGCGGTATGGGTGGACCTGGTTATAACTTTGCTGATGAATTCCATGGAGAATTAAATTTTGATAAGCCATACCTACTTGCAATGGCAAATGCTGGCCCTAATACCAACGGTTCACAATTCTTTATTACTGTTGCTCCTACTGCTTGGTTAAACCGTAAACACTCAATCTTTGGTGAGGTTAAAGATGTGGCCAGCCAAAAGGTAGTTGATACTATCGCTGGTGTTAAAACTGGTGCTAATGACAAACCAGTGCAAGCGGTAAAGATAAGTAAGGTATCTTTTAAGTAAGTTAATGCAACAAACACTTACCAAAAACTTAATCTTTTTTATCTCAGGCTGTTTTGTATTAACCCTTATTCAACCAAACCTGCAGGGTGATCTAGCTTTATATGGAATTGCTGTAAATGATGGTCAGTACTACCGACTCCTAACAGTGGCACTAGTTCATGGCGGCTGGGTGCATTTAATCTGCAACATGTTGGCACTTTTTTCTATCGGCACTCCAATTGAAAACTTCTACGGCAAAAACAAATATGTATTTATATTGCTCACCTCTCTCATTACCGGATCTCTTGCCTCCTACCTTTTTAACCCACTTAACACCTATGCCGTAGGTGCTTCAGGAATGATCTTTGGGCTCTTTGGCGCACTAGCTGTTACCGGCAAAAGGATGGGCGCAAACCTAAAAGAGGCGAGCACCCTAATTGCGGTAAACCTGGCTATTCCCTTTCTGATCCCAGGCATTGACTGGAAGGCCCACCTAGGTGGGCTAATAGGTGGCAGCCTGGCTGCCCTGGCGATTAAGCCTAAGAAGCGGGTCTGGGAATAAATACCCCACCTAAGTAGTTCCTGTAGATAGCAATCTTGAGCCCTATCGGCTCAACCTTTTGACCAAAAGGGCACTCAAGGTTGAGAATATGCTCATGAAAGAGGCGAGGTGCCCCTTTAGAGCTAAACCCCAACACAGGAGGAAAGTTAGATGGCAAGAGCGGTCGGAATCGATTTAGGAACAACCAATAGCTGCGTTTCAGTATTAGAGGGCGGTGAGCCAACTGTTATCGCAAATGCAGAGGGTGCAAGAACTACACCTTCAATAGTTGCCTTTGCAAAAAATGGTGAGGTATTAGTTGGTGAGGTTGCCAAGCGACAATCTGTAACAAATGTTGAGCGAACAATACGTTCCGTTAAAAGACATATGGGAACTAATTGGACTCAAGATGTTGATGGCAAGAAGTACACACCACAAGAAATTAGCGCACGTATTTTAATGAAGTTAAAACGAGATGCCGAGAGTTACTTAGGTGAAACAGTATCTGATGCAGTTATTACTGTGCCGGCATACTTTAATGACGCCCAACGTCAAGCTACTAAAGAGGCTGGTGAGATTGCCGGTCTTAATGTGCTTCGAATTGTTAACGAGCCAACTGCGGCTGCGCTCGCCTACGGTTTAGATAAAGGCGATAAAGAACAAACCATTTTAGTTTTCGACTTAGGTGGCGGAACCTTTGACGTATCTTTGCTAGAAATTGGCGAAGGTGTAGTTGAGGTAAAAGCAACCAATGGTGATAACAACCTTGGTGGCGATGATTGGGATCAAGCATTAGTTGATCACTTAGTTAAAACCTTTGCTGCTAAAAACGGTATTGATTTAACAAAAGATAAGATGGCGATGCAACGTGTTCGCGAAGCAGCTGAAAAGGCGAAGATTGAATTATCTTCATCTGCGCAAACATCAATCAATCTGCCATACATCACAGTTGATACTGAGAAGAACCCACTTTTCTTAGATGAGACTGTTACCCGCGCGCAGTTCCAAGGGCTAACCGCTGATCTATTAGAGCGATGCAAGAAGCCATTCCAATCTGTATTAAAGGATGCTGGTATTCCAATCGCTGATATTGATCACGTAGTACTAGTTGGCGGATCAACTCGTATGCCAGCTGTGGTTGATTTAGTTAAATCATTAACCGGTGGACAAGAGCCAAATAAGGGTGTTAACCCAGATGAGGTTGTTGCAGTAGGAGCTGCCCTGCAAGCAGGAGTGCTTAAGGGTGAGGTTAAAGATGTTTTGCTACTTGATGTAACACCACTATCCCTTGGTATTGAAACCAAAGGCGGAGTTATGACTAAGTTAATTGAACGAAATACCACTATTCCAACTAAGCGAAGTGAGATCTTCTCAACCGCTGATGACAATCAACCTGCAGTTCAAATTCAAGTATTCCAAGGTGAGCGCGAGATGGCTGCTTACAATAAAAAGCTTGGCATGTTTGAACTAACCGGTCTGCCACCAGCACCACGTGGTGTGCCACAAATTGAGGTTACATTCGATATCGATGCAAATGGAATTGTCCATGTATCTGCAAAAGATCTTGGCACCGGCAAAGAGCAACGAATGACTATCACCGGTGGTTCTGCCCTTTCTAAGGATGAGATTGAGCGAATGATGAAGGATGCTGAAGCTCATGCTGATGAAGATAAACAACGTCGTGAAGAGGCAGATGTTAGAAACTCTGGTGACTCACTTGTTTATCAAACTGAGAAGTTCCTAAAAGATAATGCAGATAAGTTTAATGAAGGTGAGAATGCAACTAAGAAGGGTGAACTTGATAGTGCAATTGCAGAGCTTAAGAAAACTCTTGATGGTAGTGATATCTCATCAATTAAATCTGCAACTGAAAAGGTTTCTGAGATCAGTCAGCAATTAGGAGCCGCACTTTATGCAGCAAATGCCGCGCAAGCACCAGCCGGGGATACACCAGCAGATGATGGCGTGCAAGATGCTGAAGTAGTCGATGAGCAAAAATAATGAGTGAAGAAAACTTAGCTGCATCAGATAAGGAGTTATCTGATGCAGTTGATG
>JBAWYI010000056.1:0-4206 GCA_037143635.1 Actinomycetes bacterium | reverse complement strand
GTCTCAAGCTCACCAATTACTGTGATTGGGATGATTACTTCATGTTCGGCAAATCTAGTTAGCGCAACTGGATCAGCAAGCAGCACGCTGGTATCTAGAACATATGTGATTCGAGCAGGATTTGATTGGGTAGATACTGACTTTAAGACAATAGATTCATTAGCCAAGTTCTATCATCGCAATCTGTTTAATTGTGCTCAAGGTTTGGAAGATGAGGTAAACAGTAAATCAGGAGCGTTAATTTTTTGCGCTGACACGCAAGGTTTAAAGGTTAAGTTTAGGTAAAGGACTCAGCCAAAAAGCTACGCGGCTTCCTTCCTTACCTTTCGTTCAATCCAAATTGAAGCAACTGGCAGGGTGCCGGCAAGTAAAAATAGGCCGGTACTGATTAAAGATTTTCGCTTGGCAATGCAAAGGTGTAAAGCTGCCAATAAATAGATCGGGTAGGTAAAGCCATGCACGATTGGAATCCAAATAAAGCGCTCATAGAAGGTGGCATCTGAGAGTAAGTATTTAGCAGGCATATATACAAACCAAAGCAGCAGAGACATTACTCCGGCCCAAATAGCCATCACGCGAAATCTAAGGATTACACCATTCATTTTTTCACTCCGCTCTTTAAAACTTTCTTTGGTTTTCTAAATTGTGGAAACAGTGGCGCGATTAAGAGTAGCGCGCCCATAAACCACCAGACCACTACATAAGAGATGTGTTGCCAGTAAAACCCTGCAACCTGTTGAGATATCTGTGGGGTTGGTATAAATGAGGTATTGCTACTGCTCTTGCCGCCAATCTTCTCAGACTGCAAAACAATATATCCATCATATAAAAATGGATTCTCCTTACTTACAACTAATGCTGGATCAATTCGGGATAGCTCACCAGGTTTTGCAAATGCTCGATCCATATTTTGTCTCGGATACAGCCGGCCCGTGAGATAGATATCTGAATTAATTACATCCAACGGCTCACTTGCTACCCCGCGCACCACCAGGACAGAATGGCCGCTACTTAACTTAAGTAATCTGACATCTAGGTTAGCTAATTTACCTTCTGATATTTTTTGGTCCCGAGCAATATACGAGGTTGAGTAAATTCCATCTGCATAAATAATTCGATTGATTGCTTTAATTGGCAGGTTCATACCGGCGGATGCCACATCGGTTAAAGCGATTAAGGGCTGATCTGGTTTTACCGCAGTTGCCACATTCATCGCTTGCGCACGATGTAATTGCCACATGCCAAGTTCATAGGTTGAATAGATTAATAGCAGCCAGATTGTAGTTAAGAAGGTTAATCGAAATACTTTCTTCATTTTAAACAAAACTACTCTTGATCTTTGCGATCTACTAATCTCTTATATCTTCGATAAAAGCTAATCATGAGAAATACCATTGCTAGGGTCAGAAAAATCATAGTTAGTGAGCCGGCAACTCCCACATCAAAATTTCTACTCTCATCCATAACTACTTCACCCCTCTAGTAATGAGGTAAGCCTACTTAAGCATTACTAAATGGTTCTACACTTATCACTGTGACCCATCCTAAAGTTCTAACCGATCCTAGGCTCATGCAGCGTTATGGCATCAAGCCAGCTCACAGCAAGCGGTATCTGCTTACTGGCTTTTTGGTATTAGTTGTAGCTTCTTGGTTTATTTGGAGCGGTTACAACGCAGCAAACCCTGCAGTTAGAGCTGACTTAATTTCATTTAAAAATATTGATGATCAAAGTATTTCAATTACCTATTCAGTCCAAGTTCGTGATCCAAATATTGATCACAGTTGTTCATTAATAGCTCGTGATCTTGAAAAGAATACAGTTGGTGAAGTTTCTGATCTGATACCAGTTGGATCGTTATTGGCTGGCAAAAATCAGCGCACCGTTGTGATATCCACTCGTTTACCTGCGGTAAATGCAGGAATTTCAAGTTGCGAGTAACCTTTCCTACTTATGAATCAACCTACTCAAACCTGGCTAACCCAGGAAGCAGCCGATCGTCTGGCGGCAGAGCTTGCCGAACTAGAGGGTCCACTTCGTGCTGAAATAATTAAAAAGATTGAGACGGCACGTGCTGAAGGTGATTTAAAAGAAAATGGTGGCTACCACGCTGCCCGTGAAGAGCAAGGCAAGATTGAAGGAAGAATTCGTCAACTAAAACATATGTTGGAACATGCACACATTGGAACACCTCCTGCAAGTGAATCTGGCGTGGTTGGTCTTGGTATGTTGGTAACAGTTGATATTGGCGGTGATGAACTTAAATTTTTACTTGGATCCCGTGAGATTTCAAGTGGTGATGTTGATGTTTACTCTGAAAAATCACCTCTTGGTGGTGCAGTCCTTGGTGCAAAGGTTGGCCAGACAGTTAATTACACCGCACCTAATGGAAAGCAAATTGCAGTTGCAGTACTTGAGGCACAACCTTTTATTTAATCACTTATTTGCTGCGTTGTTGTACTTGCGCACACTAAGCGGAACAAAGATTGCCATTATTATCACCATATAAATAAGTGACATAAGTAGTGGATTATCACTTGGGAAAGATCCAGCGGTTGCACCAAATTCATTCTTTAAACCAAATAACTCTCTACAGCCTGCCACCATGGTTGATACCGGATTCCACTCAGCCACATACTGCAATGGCTTTGGCATACCAGTTGTTGGCGCAAATGCATTTGATAAAAAGGTCAGTGGGAAAACCGCAATAAATGTTGCGTTCTGAGCAACTCGCTCATCTTTTACAGCTAATCCAATTAATACTCCAACCCAAGACATTGCAAAACCAAATAAGAATAAGAAAAGAAAACCTAAAGTAATCTTCAGTGGACCTGAGGATGGTCGCCAGCCAACAACAAAGCCGGTTATTCCCATCGCAGCTAAGACCACAATATTTAATACGCCATCGCCTAAGGTTCGGCCAAATACAACAGCTGATCTTGAAATTGGTAGAGATCTAAAACGATCAATTAATCCCTTTTGCATATCAGCAGCCAATCCAACTGCGGTAGCAGCAAGTGTGAAGGCAACTGTTTGCACAAATATTCCTGGCATTAGTAATTGCACATATCCACCAGGTTGACCAGTATCAATTGAGCCACCAAATACATACCTAAACAACAAAACAAACATAATTGGTTGAATCGTTGAAAAGATTAAAACCTCAGGCACTCTGGCAAGTTGGAGTAACTGCCTCTTGGTGATGATTAGCGCATCTGAAATTGCATTCATTATCTTCCACCTCGTTTTGCCTTAGGGTCGACTACCTCTTCGGTTTTTTCTTCAGCTACATGTCCGGTAAGAGATAAGAAAACATCATCAAGTGATGGTCGCTTCAGACCAATATCTAATGGATGAATACCTTTTTCATCAAGTAATTTTGCAGCTTCTATTAATGCTTTGCTGCCAGTTGTAACAGGGGCTGAAATTTGTCGAAGTCCCTCGTCAACATTTATTGCACTACCGCTTACCTTTGCAACAATTTCTTTAGCTGCTTCCAGGTGTTGACTTTCAACTACGATCTCAAGACGTTCGCCACCAACTTGTTTCTTTAATGTATCAGATGTGCCTCGGGCAATAACTTTGCCATGATCGATTACTGCAATCTCATCTGCAAGATGATCTGCCTCTTCCAAGTATTGAGTTGTTAGTAATAAAGTAACGCCACCTTTTACTAACTCATCTATAACTCCCCACATATCTTGACGTCCTCTTGGATCAAGACCAGTAGTTGGTTCATCTAAAAATAAAACCTTTGGCTTAACAATTAATGAGGCAGCTAGATCAAGTCGCCGTCTCATACCACCGGAGTAAGTTCTGATTGGTCTTTTTGCTGATTCAGTTAATGAAAATTGTTCAAGCAATTCAACTGCTCGCTCTTTAGCTGCCTTTGAAGATAAATGATAAAGCCGGCCAAACATAATCAAGTTATCCCAGCCAGTTAATGTTTCATCAACGGCTGCATATTGACCAGATAATCCAATTATTTTTCTAACCTCATCTGGATGTTTTAAAACGTCAATTCCAGCAACAGTTGCACTTCCAGAATCTGGAGCAAGTAATGTGGCAAGAATTCTGACGGTTGTAGTTTTACCTGCACCATTTGGGCCAAGCACGCCTAAAACTGTTCCTTCTTCAACATCAAGGTTTAATCCATCAAGGGCTTTAACTTTGCCTTTGTTATAGGTCTTTACTAAATTTTCAGCAAT
>JBAWYI010000055.1:0-4431 GCA_037143635.1 Actinomycetes bacterium | reverse complement strand
GGGGATGAAGCAACTGGCGGAAAGATTGTTGAATACGCAGTTGAATCACCTCTTAAGCAGATTGCAATTAACGCTGGTCTTGAAGGCGGAGTTGTAGTTGAAAAAGTTCGCTCACTTGAAACTGGTTTTGGCTTAAACGCTGCAACTGGTGAATATGTTGACATGATTAAGAGCGGAATTATTGATCCAGCTAAGGTAACAAGATCTGCTCTGCAAAATGCAGCTTCAATTGCAGCGCTGTTCTTAACAACCGAGGCGGTAATTGCTGATAAACCTGAACCAAAGGGTGCAGCACCAATGCCTGGTGGCGATGGCGGAGGAATGGATTTCTAATCTGATCCAAATTTAGAAAAAGCTCCCGCATAAAACCGGGGGCTTTTTCATTTTAATCATAAGCAGATTACAATCTACTTATGGCAAAGAAGAAATCATTATTTAAAAAGCTTCGCAAAAACGAGAGCTCACTGGTTGCAGAACCTGAGGCACCAGTTGATGAAGCAATTCTTGAAGCAATTGCCAAACCAAAAATTGAAGAGCCAGTACGTCCTGCCATTATTAGAAAGCCTTATATTGCACCTAAAAAAACCTATCCAGCCGTTACTGATATTGAAGTTAACAAGAAAGATATTTTTGGCGCATTAGATTTGGCTAAGAAAGCCGCCGTTGAAGATGCTGGCAAGAGTGAATATGTTGGTGAGTTTTATTCAGTTGATTCAGATGAAGAGCGGATTGCCACATATTTATTTGAAGCAAAACTTCCTGGCTATCATGGTTGGCGTTGGGCCGTAACGGTTGCAAAGATTGATGATGCAAGTAAGCCAACAATTTGCGATGTAGTTTTATTACCCGGAACACAAGCTTTACTTGCACCAAATTGGGTTCCTTATTCACAAAGAATTCAACCAGGAGATCTTGGTGTTGGTGATGTAGTTCCTACCGCACCCGATGATGAGAGATTAACTCAAGCCTACGCCGCCCTTCCAGGTGAGGAAGAGTTAGATATAACTCAATTATTTGAGTTTGGTTTAGGAAGAGCAAGAGTTTTATCAGTTGTTGGCAGAGATGCTGCAAGTAAGAGATGGTATGAAGGTGATCGCGGTCCTCGTACACCGATTGCACAAGCAGCTCCTAAGCCATGTGTATCTTGTGGATTTTTTATTCCAATTGCTGGCTCACTTAGAACTACCTTCGGTGTTTGCTCCAATGCAATCTCACCTGAGGATGCTCGGGTAGTTTCCTTTGATCATGGGTGTGGTGCGCACTCAGAGGCGCTTATTAAGGCTGAATAAACCCCGTTCCAGCACTGGCTTTGGTGGGTTAAACTAAGCACCTGCCCATCTAGAGATGGCCTAAACGAATACTAAAATTTGAAGGGAGATACCAATGCCTAGTGGTCGCGTTAAATGGTTTAGTTTAGAAAAAGGTTTTGGTTTTATTTCCAATGATGAGGGTGAAGATGTTTACCTTTCAGCGGATGCACTTCCTGCTGGTGTAACCACAGTTAAGCCAGGAACAAAACTAGAGTTTTCAATTGCAGATGGTCGTCGTGGCCCACAAGCTCTCTCTGTTTCAATCGTAGAAGCACCACCAACAATGGCTGGTAACTCTCGTGGTAAAAATGATGATTTAGCAGCGATGATTGAAGATACGATCAAAATTTTAGATCGCTATGGCAATGGTCTTCGCAGTGGCCGGACATCTTCATCTGGTGATGCTGAGAGATTAGCTAAGGTTTTGCGCGGTATTGCGTCCCAGATAGATGGAAATTAAAGCAAACCTTTTCGACCACGCTTAACGGTATATCTAAGGCCGATCAGACCTAGAACTGCGCCAGTAACACAGATCCAAAGTACTTTACTGTCTGCATTCATCACTATCGCAAAGACAAAGGCAATAATCCAAAGCACAATTCCCATTGCAATTACAAATATTGATTCCCTCATGCTTTGATCCTAACCCTATAAACCGCTAATTAAAACCATCACTACCATGCCAACTAATATTGCAATCGTTACTCGACGGCGCATCTTTGCGCTCATCATTTTGCTAACCGTTCAACCACATACTCAATTGATTTAGTTAAGGCATCAATATCTGCTGGTTCAACCGCAGGGAACATTCCAATTCTTAGTTGATTCTTTCCTAATTTACGATATGGATCAGTATCAACAATGCCATTAGCGCGAAGTATTTTTGCAACTTCAAGTGCGTCAATTGATTCATCAAAGTTAATTGTGCCAACTACCTTAGATCGCATTGCAGCATCTGTCACAAATGGTGTGGTGTAGCTAGTTTTTTCAGCCCAACCGTAAAGACGATTTGATGAATCTTCACTACGTCCGGCCGCAAACTTTAAGCCACCATTTTCATTCATCCACTTAATTTGCTCTGCTAATAAAATTATCGTGGCAAGTGCTGGGGTGTTATAGGTCTGATCAAGGCGAGAGTTTTCTATTGCAATACTTAAGTCAAAAAATGCTGGCACCCATCTTGCAGCCTTTATCTTTTCTGCCCGAGCAATTGCAGCCGGGCTCATAATTGCAATCCAAAGCCCGCCATCGGAAGCAAAGCTTTTTTGAGGCGCAAAGTAATAACAATCTGATTGTGAGATATCAAGTGCTAAACCACCAGCAGCACTTGTGGCATCAACTAAAACAAGTGCGCCATCAGAGCCAGCGGGGCGAACTATTGGCATCATCACGCCAGTACTTGTTTCATTATGAGTTAATGCATAAACATCAACATCTGCCTCTATTTTAGGAAGTGGGTGGGAGCCTGGTTCAGTTTTAATTACAGATGGATCACCAATCATTGGTGCCTCTTTGGCAGCAGCGGCAAACTTTGATGAGAACTCACCAAATACTAAGTGTTGGGATTTATTCTCAATTAAACCAAAGGTTGCAATATCCCAAAATGCAGTAGATCCACCATTACCAATAATTACTTCATAACCATCAGGCAGTGAGAATAAAGATTTAAGGCCACTTCTTACTGCGCCCACAACCTCTTTAACCGGTTTCTGGCGATGACTTGTTCCTAAAACTTTTCCATAATTACTAGCTAAATTAGCGAGCGAGTTTGGCAAAATCTTTGACGGGCCACAACCAAAGCGGCCATCTGATGGCTTTAAATTATCTGGGATCTTAATTTCACTCATTGGTAGATATTAGGGGTTAAGGCGTTTAAGTTGCCAATTATTATTTTTATCTTTCAAATACTGGATTCGATCATGAAGGCGGGAGTATCTGCCCTGCCAAAACTCAATTGATGTGGGAGAGATTACATACCCGCCCCAATTAGGTGGGGTTGGAATCTGCGTGCCCTCTGGCCACTTAGCTTCAAACTCTGCAAATCTTTTTTCTAACTCACCGCGGGATGCTAACTCTTTTGATTGCGCACTTGCCCATGCACCAATCTGGGATCCACGCGGCCGGGTTGCAAAATACTTATCAGTTTCATCTCTACTTATTTTGCTGGCGCTTCCAATCACAATCACTTGACGTTCAAGTGGATACCACGGAAATAAAAGTGAGACATTATTGTTTTCTTCAATTTGCTGACCCTTATTTGATTCATAATTTGAAAAAAAGGTAAAGCCATCTTTAGTTAAATCTTTAAGTAAAACAGTTCTGCTTCTTGGCCCTGATTCTGTAACAGTTGATAAAACCATCGCATTTGCTTCAACTACAATTTCATTACTGGCTGCATCTTTAAGCCAGGTATTAAATAATTCAAAGGGATCAGCTGGTAGATCTGCCTCTACTAATCCAACCTCGCCATATTGGCGGCGCATGGCGGAGATATCCTGACGGTTGGTCATGGTTGTATCCAACCTCACTTTGAATTGGATTTGTAGCAGCAGCGCACAAGTAGCAGAATAGGAGCATTAGATTTCCATTAAAGGAGTGCAAAAGTGGCTGATGATTTCAAACCAGGGCTAGAGGGCGTAATTGCATTTGAATCAAAGATTGCCGAACCTGATAAAGAAGGAAGTGCACTTAGATACCGCGGCGTTGATATTGAGGATTTAGTTGGTCGAGTTACCTTTGGAAATGTTTGGGGCTTACTTGTAGATGATGAGTTTAATCCTGGACTTCCACCTGCTGAACCATTTTTAATTCCAGTTCACACCGGTGATGTTCGCGTTGATGTGCAATCTGCAATTGCAATGCTAACTCCTGCTTGGGGGTTAAAACCACTCCTTGATATTTCAGATGAAGAGGCAAGAAGTAATTTAGCTCGCGTCTCAGTCATGGTGCTTTCCTACGTTGCCCAATCTGCCCGCGGCACAATCGCAAATGCAATTCCACAAGCAGAGATTGATAAAGCACATACTGTGGTGGAGCGAATGATGATTCGCTGGCGAGGTGAACCGGATCCAGTTCATGTTCGTGCAATTGATGCTTACTTTGTATCTGCTGCAGAGCACGG
>JBAWYI010000054.1:0-4603 GCA_037143635.1 Actinomycetes bacterium | reverse complement strand
ATTAATGATCCAAAAAGTCACTTAATCCTTGAGGCTGGAGTTCATACTTTAGATGGAATTGAAGCACTTAAATATGTTAGGACAAGAGAGTTTGATGGGATGGGTGACTTAGGCAGAATGCAACGTCAACAAGCATTTATGTCTTCAGTGTTACATAAAGCAACAAGTGCTGGAGTTTTATTAAACCCAATAACGATGACTAGTTTTATTAATTCAGCCCTTTCTGCTGTTACTACAGATAATGGACTCAAAAATTCTGATTTAATAACACTTGCAAAACAGTTGAAAACATTAGCCACATCTAGTGTTAGAACCTTAACTGTGCCACTTTCAGATTTAAATTATGATTCAAATGGTGTCACATCTGCTGTGTTATGGGATCCAGTTCTTGCTCCGCAGCTTTGGGAGAGATTACGGCAAGATCAAGCGGTAGTTGATGAGGTAGTTGCATCACCATCACCATCTTCAACAAATGCTTCTAAGGTTGAAATTATTGATAAATTTAAAACCCGCACTGCAGAAGATAATATTTGTCGGTAATTAACTAAATCTTAGGTAAGGTTAATATATGACTTTAAAGCTCTCTGTTATAGGAACTGGATACTTAGGTGCAACCCATGCAGCTTGTATGGCTAGCCTCGGTTTTGATGTAATTGGATTTGATATTGAAACAAGCAAAATTGATTTACTTTCTAAGGGCAAGGTTCCATTTTATGAACCGGATTTAGAGGATTTGCTCGCTGAGCAAATTAAATCTGGCAGGTTAACTTTTACAAATAATATTAATGATTTAGCAAATGCTGATGTTCACTTTATCTGTGTCGGAACTCCGCAGGTAAAAGGTGGAAATGCCGCTGATTTAACCTATGTGGATTCAGCATTAGAAGCCATTGCAAAAATTGTAAAGCCTGGTGGATTAGTGGTAGGTAAATCAACTGTTCCAGTCGGCACTGCAACTAGATTGCGTAATAGATTACTTGAATTAAATCCAAAAGCAGATCTTGCTTGGAACCCAGAATTCTTGCGAGAAGGCTTTGCAGTCGAAGACACCTTGCGCCCAAACCGTTTAGTTGTTGGTGTAGTTAATGATTTAGCTGAAAAAATATTAAAAGAAGTTTATGCATCAAATCTAAAGGAAAACACGCCTTGGGTTAGAGCTGATTTACCAACAGCAGAGTTAGTAAAAGTAGCTGCAAACTCATTTTTAGCAACTAAAATTTCATTTATTAATGCGATGGCAGAGATATGCGAGGCTGCCGGCGGTGATGTGACAGTTCTTGCAAAAGCAATTGGTTATGATCCAAGAATTGGAAGCCGTTTCTTACAAGCAGGTATTGGCTTCGGTGGCGGATGCCTACCAAAGGATATTCGTGCATTTATGGCCCGAGCTGAAGAGTTAGGTGCTAAACAAGCTGTTGAATTTCTAAAAGAAATTGATGCAATTAACTTACGGGCTCGACAAAGAATTATTGAGCTAGTGCGAAAAGATCTTTCAGAAAACTTACAAGGCAAGAAGGTTGCAATTTTAGGCGCTGCGTTCAAGCCAGATAGTGATGATGTTCGTGATTCACCAGCTCTTGATATTGCTGCCCAAATTCAAGCAGCCGGAGCGGTGGTAATAGTTCATGATCCAAAGGCGATTGCAAATGCTCAAAAACGTTTTCCTGCGTTGAAATTTGCCGAAGATATAAATTCCACACTTAGAGATGCTGAAATTGTTTTACACCTTACTGAATGGAAAATCTATCGAGAGATTAATCCGGTTGAGGTTAAATCCTTAGTTAAATCTGCAATCATGATTGATGGCAGAAATGCCTTAGATAGAGAGCTTTGGCAGTCTGCTGGCTGGAAGTTCAGAGCACTTGGCCGAACTCATAATGAGTGACCAAATTGATCAGATGCTTAAGTTAAAAACTTGGGCAATTGTGGGCTTGAGCAATAATGCAGAGCGCGCAGCTTATGGAGTAGCAAAAGTTTTAATTGAAAAAGGTCATAAAATAATTCCAGTTCATCCAAAAGCAGAAATTGTGCATGGTCAAAAAGGGTATGCCAAACTATCTGATATTACCGAAATGGTAGATGTTGTTGATGTTTTTGTTAATTCAGAGTTAGCGGGTGAAGTTGTTAACGAGGCAATTAAAATAGGCGCAAAAGGCGTTTGGCTTCAATTGGATGTGATTGATGCTGGTGCAATATCACGAGCACATGATGCTGGATTGCTTGCAGTTATGAATCATTGTCCGGCGATTGAATACCGCAAGCGATCTTAAATTATTCCTCGATTTCCCCGCTGTAATACTGCTGAGCATGAATGACTTCAGTTAATAAACTTTCTAATTCACTTCCGGAGATCGCAACCTGCTTAATTGATTGATCAAACTTTAGGTTTGGATTTCTAGCCATTAAGTGAAGATACGGGCGATAATCATCACTTGCTGGATCACTTTTTAATTTTCCAGTAACGGTAAATGCAGACGTGATTTCGGTGCTGCCAAGTGGTAAATCTAGAACTGCTCTTAAGTACTGCTCAAAATAATTTGTAGTAGATCCAATTTGAGTCCAAAATCTTGCTAAAGGGGTGAGCCAGTTAATTCCAACTAGATTCTTATAATCTGCTGCATCAACTAATAATTCAAATCCTCCAACTAGATCTATCTCACCAGCAAGTTTTAATGCATATAGCTGAATTTCAAGAGATTGCTCTTCGCTAACGCCTGGTAAAGGTGAGATGGTTAAACCCTCAGTTAGTAAAGTAACTGGCCAGCTGGCAACTTGAGTATGCGCAGATCTTGCAATCAATATTGAAAGTAATTCTCCACTTCCGTTATTTTTATCAATCAGTGAAAGTTGTTCAAGTGTTTTACTCGATGGATAAACTTCAATCCCGGCACGTTCAGCGCTCTTAATAGTTGATGGTTCAATTGACGCAGGGTTTACGCAGATAAAGGCGCAACCCTGGGCAAAAGCAATTAGCCCTTCAGAGCTGATTGGACTGCTTGCAAATTTAATACCGATGCCAAGTTTATTTGCCTCATCTTGAAATATAGATTGAGCCCAATCGCTACCAACTAGGCCAATAATTGGGAAACTCATGTAATAAGGTTACCCGCATAATGGTTCAACTTATTCTCGCCTCATCCTCATCCTCGCGGCTGCGGTTATTAGAAAGTGCGGGGATTACTCCAATTGTTTTAGTAAGTGGAGTAGATGAAGAAGCTGCTGAGTTAGTTTCGCTATCACCTTCTGAATTAGTGATTGCGCTAGCTATTCTCAAAGCCCACACCGTGAAAGAAAAGGCTCCAAAAGATTCTTTAATTCTTGGTTGTGATTCAACATTTGAATTTAATGGTGAATCTTTAGGAAAACCTGGAACTAGAGAGAATGCAATTGCAAGATGTAAGAAATTAAGTGGCAAATCTGGATATCTTCACACCGGCCATTGCTTGATTGATTTAAAGCAAGGAATTGAGTTAAGCGAGAGATCAACTGCAAAAGTTCAGTTTGCTCAAATGAGTGATGCAGAAATAATTGATTATGTTGATTCTGGTGAACCACTTAACGTGGCAGGTGGCTTTACCCTTGATGGATTAAGCGCGCCTTTCATAACAAATATTGAAGGTGATCCCAGTGGAATTATTGGTTTATCCCTACCTCTTCTGCGTAAAATGATTATCTCTCTTGGATACAGCTGGCCGGATTTAAAAAATAAGTAATTATTTAGGATAAGTTTCTCGTATGAGCGATCTATATAAAGACCCAATTGGCACTGCTGAAAAAGCAGCAAAAGAAATTGCAAAAATAACTGGAAATCAAAAACATGATGTGGCATTGGTCATGGGTTCTGGATGGATATCAGCAGCTGATGCTCTTGGAACTGCTACGCATGAATTCCCAGTTACCGATTTAACAGGTTTTCCAGCGCCAACAGTTGCTGGCCACGGTGGAAAGGTTCGCTCCTATAAGTTAGCTAACTCGGTAAATGCTTTGGTTTTCTTAGGTAGGACTCATTTTTATGAAGGTCTCGGGATGGAGCCAGTTGCACACGCAGTTAGAACTGCAGTTAAAGCCGGGTGCCGCACAATTGTATTAACTAATGCATGTGGTGGAATAAATACAGATTACAAAGTCGGACAACCAGTATTAATTAAGGACCATATTTCACTCACAGCTGCTTCACCATTAATTGGTGCAGATTTTGTTGATTTAACCGATCTTTATAACAAGCAGTTAAGAGAACTTGTAAAAGCTGAAGATCCTTCTCTTGCTGAAGGAGTTTATGTTCACTGGCGTGGGCCTTCATATGAAACACCAGCTGAAATTCGAATGATGCGAACAATGGGTGCTGATTTAGTTGGCATGTCTACTGTTCCAGAAGCTATTGCAGCTCACGCGCTTGGCGCAAAAGTACTTGCAATATCTTTAGTTACAAATGCTGCAGCCGGTGTAACTGGTGAAAAACTTAATCATGCCGAGGTAATTGCGGCTGGTAAAGCCGCTGCAGATCGAATGGGCAATTTGTTAGCAAAGGTGTTGCCTAAGCTGTGATCTCAGATCAGCTGCGTTCTGAGGTTCAAGAGTGGATCAAGAATGATCCTGACAAAAA
>JBAWYI010000053.1:0-4618 GCA_037143635.1 Actinomycetes bacterium | reverse complement strand
AGTCCCTCTGGTCGATCGCATCGATGGTGGCTGGCAATGGCCAAATCGCAGCTGTGGTTGCTGAGATCGTTGAGGTAAATAAGTTAAAGAGTGCTGATGTGGCAGCTGGTACCAAACTTTTGGTTCCGGTAATTTAGCAAAAAGATCTATTTAGATATTTGACAGAATGTGGTACCACTATGGTACCATTCTTGTATGGCTATGAATTTAAGGTTATCTGAGCAGCAAAGTAACTCTTTGCGCAAGGTTGCCGATCAACGGGGTATCTCGATGCAAGAGGCAGCATTACAAGCAATTGATGAGTACATCTCTCATCGCGGGCAGAAGCTTGATTCTAATATCGCTCGAATAAAGCGTGAGGATGCGCAACTGCTAGATCGCCTATCAAAGTAAGTTAAGTAAAAGCTGTGGCCAAAGAGATTGATTATCTAGAGTTAGCCGACATCTTAAAATTAGGTCGAGAGATAATTGCCGAATTTAGAGTTAGAGAGATTGGCTTATTAGAGTCAGCTGCTGCTAGGCCAAAAACCTCTGTTTTTGGGGAGGATGCTTATCTAACCTTTGCCGAAAAAACAGCAGCGCTACTTCATTCCATTGCCCGCAACCATGCATTAATCGATGGCAATAAACGGCTGGCCTGGTCAGCAGCTAGATTGTTTTGTTTGATGAATGATCTGGATATAAATATGAAGCAAGACAAGGCCTATGAAATGGTGGTTGGGGTGGCAGCAGGTCAGATCGAGATGGATGAGCTAGTAAAGATTTTGAAAAAGGCGATCAAGTAAGAGCGAAGTTTAAAGATTTCACCAAACACGCCGACTCAGGTACTTTTAAACTCTATAGTGCGGGTCTATGGTTCACCCAACATGTAGGGGTTATTACGCTTATGGCTTCCATAAGTAGTGGTTTTCCGCTATTGTTTCCCTCCCCGCTTAACTAGAAACAAAGGAGAATCAGAAAACGTGATCTGTCCATTCTGTCGATTTGATGACTCAAGAGTGATTGATTCACGTCCTACTGATGAGGGAACACAGATTCGCCGTCGCCGTGAGTGCACAAGCTGCGGACGTCGGTTTAACACCTCTGAGACCTCTGTCCTTTTAGTCATCAAACGATCAGGTGCTACTGAGCCCTTCTCTCGCGAGAAGGTAATCAATGGTGTGCGCAAGGCATGCCAGGGACGGCCGGTTAATGATGATGATCTAGCACTGCTCGCCCAGAGAGTTGAAGAATCTCTTCGCTCAGATGGTGTGGCAGAGGTTGAGGCCCAAGAGGTTGGAATGGCCATTCTTGCGCCACTCCGTGAACTCGATGAGGTCGCCTACCTACGATATGCCTCGGTATACCGTAGTTTTTCCTCCCTAGAAGATTTTGAAGGTGAGATCGCACTCTTGCGTGCTGAACCTTCCAGAAATTCAAAAGCTTTAAAAGATTCTCGCACCCAAGAATTAATTAAGTAGTCCCTTTAAGTAGATAAGAAGTAGAGATAAGTAGCGCAGCGAAAAGATAAGTAGTAAAAGTTTTAAAGAAGAAAAAAAGAATTTTAAACAACTAGTTAAGGGGATAAGTAAATGTCGATTGTTAACAAGAGTGCACCAGCCAAGACCAATCTTGGAAAGGCGCTGACCATTGAGCGGATCTACACCACCGCCGGAGTTCATCCATATGACACTGTGAAGTGGGAACGCCGTGATGTAGTTCAGACCAACTGGAAATCTGGCGAGGTTATCTTTGAACAAAAAGGTGTTGAATACCCTGAGTTCTGGTCAGTAAATGCCTCAACCATTGTTACTACTAAATACTTCCGTGGCGCACTTGGCGCAGAAAACCGTGAGTGGTCCCTTAAGCAGGTTATTGATCGTGTGGTTTTAACCTACACAAAAGCTGGCAAAGAGAATGGTTACTTTGCAACCCCAACGGATGCTGAAATTTTTGAGCATGAATTAACCCACATGCTGATGCACCAAATCTTTTCCTACAACTCACCAGTTTGGTTTAACGTGGGAACAAATGCACCACAACAAGTTTCTGCTTGTTTCATCCTCTCAGTTGATGACACGATGGAATCAATTCTTAATTGGTATAAAGAAGAGGGCTTTATCTTCAAAGGTGGCTCAGGTGCTGGCCTTAATCTTTCTCGAATTCGCTCATCAAAGGAGCTATTAAAATCAGGTGGAACTGCATCTGGCCCAGTTTCATTTATGCGTGGTGCTGATTCATCCGCTGGCACAATCAAATCAGGTGGAGCAACTCGTCGTGCCGCCAAGATGGTGGTACTAGATGTTGATCATCCAGATATCGAAGAGTTTATTGAGACCAAGGTTCGCGAAGAGGACAAGATTCGCGCCCTTCGTGATGCTGGCTTTGATATGGATCTAGGCGGAAAAGATATTGTCTCTGTTCAATACCAAAATGCTAATAACTCAGTTCGAGTATCGGATGCGTTTATGCGCGCATATGAGAATGGTGAGTCATTTGGTTTAACTGCACGTTCAACCGGTGAGGTGGTTGAGTCAGTTGATGCCAAGCAATTATTTAGAAAGATGGCAGAGGCAGCTTGGGCATGTGCTGATCCAGGAATTCAGTATGACGACACTATTAATGAGTGGCACACCAACCCTGAGACTGGCCGGATCAATGCATCCAATCCATGCTCTGAGTACATGTCACTAGATAACTCATCATGTAACTTGGCATCTTTGAACTTAATGAAGTTCTTAAAGGCTGATGGTTCATTTGATGTGAAAAACTTTGTGAAGGTAACTGAGTTAGTTATCACCTCAATGGATATCTCAATCTGTTTCGCAGATTTCCCAACCCAGGCAATTGGTGAAACAACTAGAAACTTCCGTCAATTAGGAATTGGATATGCAAACCTTGGCGCGCTTTTGATGGCATCAGGTCTTGCTTATGATTCAGATGGTGGACGCGCCCTGGCTGGTGCGATCACATCTTTATTAACTGGAGTTTCATACCGAAGAGGTGCAGAGCTTGCCGGCATCGTTGGTGCATACAATGGTTATGCCCGAAACGCAGCAGCCCACACCAAGGTAATGCGCAAACACCAAAATGCAACTGAGTCTGCAAAATCAGTTTCAACTCTTGATAAAGATGTTTGGTCTGAGGCAATTAAGCAATGGGCAACTGGTAATTCACTAGGCGAGAAGAATGGCTGGCGTAACGCGCAGGCTTCAGTTCTTGCACCAACTGGAACTATTGGTTTGATGATGGATTGCGATACCACCGGTATTGAGCCAGATCTTGCGCTAGTTAAGTTTAAGAAAATGGTGGGCGGCGGTTCAATGCAGATTGTGAACCAGACTGTGCCACTTGCTCTGAAAAAACTTGGCTACACCGATGAGACTATTGAAGCAATCGTTGCTTACATTGCTGAAAATGGAAATATCATTGACGCACCTGGCCTAAAGAGTGAGCACTACTCAGTATTTGATTGCGCAATGGGCATTCGCTCAATTAGCGCGATGGGACATGTTCACATGATGGCTGCATGCCAGCCGTTCCTATCGGGCGCCATCTCTAAGACAGTTAACCTGCCATCGGACGCCACAGTGGCTGAGATCGAAGAGGTTTACTACCAAGGTTGGAAGTTAGGGCTTAAGGCACTTGCGGTATACCGCGATAATTGCAAGGTTGGCCAACCACTATCTGATTCAAAGGGTAAGAAGGATGAAGTAGTAGCGATTGAGGATGCACACACTGCAACTCGCAAGCGTCTACCAAAATCTCGCCCAGCCCAAACTACTTCATTCTCTGTAGGAGGCGCTGAAGGTTATATGACCAGCGGTGCCTATGCAGATGGCGCACTTGCTGAAGTATTCCTAAAGCTTGGCAAGCAAGGTTCAACTCTTGCCGGCGTAATGGATGCCTTCTCAATTGCAGTATCAATTGGTCTGCAATATGGCGTGCCACTTGAAACCTTTGTTGAGAAGTTTTCAAATCTACGGTTTGAGCCAGCTGGTATGACAGATGATGTTGATATCAGAATGGCGCAATCAATGATGGATTACATCTTCCGTCGCCTAGCACTTGATTACTTACCATTTGAATCACGTTCAGCCCTTGGTATTTACTCAGCAGCGGAGCGCGCTCGCGCACTAGAAAGCGGTGAGTACACAGCTGATGAGAAAACAGTTGCGCAGGTAGCAGCACCTGTAAAAAAAAGTGAGAGCAAAACACAAGCGGTAAAGATTGAGAAAGCCCCAGTTGATAACTCATCTGTTGGCTCATCAATGGAGCTGTTTGAGAAGATGGCTGGCGTTAAATCAGATGCACCACTTTGTATGACATGTGGTGTGAAGATGAGAATGGCTGGATCATGCTTCGTCTGCGAAGGTTGCGGAAACACCTCAGGTTGCTCCTGATAAGTAATTAAATTAAAGGGCTCGCAGGTAAAACTGCGGGCCCTTTCTTTTTTTCAAATAACCTGCCCTAGTGAGTGAGTACTCAAAAAAGGTTAGATCAGCACTAGATGCTGCAGTTTCCGCCATTGGTGGCCAACCACGCGATGGCCAGATTGAAATGGCCGAAGCAGTTGCTAACGCACTCTCTGATCGCCATCATCTCTTAGTTCAAGCAGGAACAGGCACTGGTAAATCAC
>JBAWYI010000052.1:0-4718 GCA_037143635.1 Actinomycetes bacterium | reverse complement strand
TTTTACACAGTTCTAGCTTCAACTGATCCAAGTAAAGGTGCGAAAGGAATATCAGCATTTATTGTAGAAAAATCTGATCCAGGTGTTTCATTTGGTTCACATGAAAAGAAGATGGGTTTTCGAGGATCTCCAACCAGGGAAGTTTATTTTGATAATGTAAAAATTAATGATGATCGCAGGTTAGGTGAGATCGGAACTGGCTTTTCACTTGCTATGAAAACCTTAGACCACACCAGAATAACCATTGCGGCTCAAGCACTTGGAATTGCACAAGGTGCATTTGATATTGCAAAGAAATATGCCCATGAACGCCAACAATTTGGTAAGCCAATTTTTGATTTTCAAGCTGTTCAATTTATGTTAGCTGATATGGCAATGCAGATTGAGGCCGCTCGGCAATTAACTTATGCAGCTGCAATTAAGAGTGAACGAGGTGAGAGTGATTTAACTTTCTTCTCAGCGGCAAGTAAATGTTTTGCAACTGATGTAGCTATGAAAGTAACAACGGATGCAGTACAGGTTTTAGGTGGTTATGGATATGTAAGTGACTACCCAGTTGAACGGATGATGCGGGATGCAAAATTAACTCAAATTTATGAAGGCACAAATCAGATTCAACGCGTAGTAATGGCGCGTAATCTTGATACTTTAACTAATTAAAATCTAACAATAATTTCAGGTGTTGCCGCTGCGTTAACTTTTATGTCATGTGATTCAACCGGCAGTATTTCAC
This sequence comes from Actinomycetes bacterium, assembly GCA_037143635.1. Taxonomy (GTDB): domain Bacteria; phylum Actinomycetota; class Actinomycetes; order Nanopelagicales; family Nanopelagicaceae; genus Nanopelagicus. The sequence continues at coordinate 3,985 of JBAWYI010000052.1, read as the reverse complement.
TTGTTAATTCACCACGATGAAGCAGCGCTATTTTCCAAGCACTACTTTTGGCTAATGCTCGATCATATGATCCGCCACCTTGACCTAGCCGGTTTCCAGTGCGATCAATGTGTAATGCTGGAACAATGATTACATCAAGTGCGGCATTTGTAGTTTCACCAGTTGGTTCAAAAGTTTTACCACTTTTAACTAATTTATCTTGTGATCCATCCCACCCTACCCACTCAAGGTCGTTATTTTTTAATACTCTTGGTAGGAATAATTTTTTACCAAGTGCGAGTAATTTCTTATTAATATCACTTGTTTCAGGTTCAAATTCATATGAAATGTATGAGGCAACATTAATTACATCTTTAAATTCAATTGCTGAGAGAATATGCACCCAGCTTTCACTCATAAATCGATCTTGACGTTCTTTGCGATATTGCTTGCGAAGTTGGGATTTATTTTCGATACCAGCCATGCCCCTTACCTTAATTTATGACAGGGGCGAAGTAGGGTTTAGGTATGGAAGAGATGATCTCTGTCGCGCAACTTCACGAGCGTTTGCTCGCCTTAAGCGGCCCGTTGGCCGCGCTTGACCTGCCACTACTTGATGCACATGGGGCAACTCTGGCGAGCGATTTACTTCTTGATGATGAAGTCGTAATAAAAAATGGTCGACTCATTGGTTCAACTCAGATTGCACTTGCTGCTTCTCTTGGCCTAGATCGATTGCCATGTAGACCGCACCCACGAGTAGTAATTATTAGCGCAGGTGATGACTTAGTTGAGCCCGGAAGCAAGTTAGCAAGTGAGGAAGATGAGTTTGAAAGTAACTCTTGGTTCTTAACAACCTTTGTTCGTGAAGCCGGAGCACATGCATTTAGAGTTCACACAATTCCGGAAACTAGCGAGCAACTACAGATGATTATTGAGGATCAGTTAGTTCGGGCAGATTTAATAGTTATTAGTGGCGAATCCGGAGATGAATCATTTGATCTAATTACTTCGGTAATTTCAAAGCTGGGCGAAATTACAGTTGTTACTCCAAACCTTGCCGAAAGCGGCAAACATAGCTACGGATTAATTGGTCCAGAGAAAACACCTGTAGTTACATTGCCTGGAGATCCGGTTGGTAATTATCTATCAGCTGAAATTTTTATCAGGCCAATGATCCTAAAAATGTTAGGTAAATCTGATATTTATCGACCAACTAAAAAAGTGAAGTTAAGTAAACAGATTACTTCAGATGCAGGTAAGAGCAGGTACCTACGAGCAGTAATCAACTCAGATGGTCAAGCAGTTGCACTAGATGATCAAAACTCACTTACTTCAATCTCCTCTTCAACATGCTTAATCTCACTTAATGAAAAAGTTGAAAAAGTAAGTGCAGGTGAATTGGTAGAAATAGTAATTACAAGTTCGGGTAATTTATGAAGAAATTATTTGATAAAGACTTATCCTTAAAACCAATTAGATTTAGAGATAAAGCCCAATGGGATTCGGTAAGAGCCATAAATAGAGATTGGTTATCACCATGGGAGGCAACTAGACCAAATATTGATCATAACTCTCCATTACCTTCTTATTATGGAATGGTTATGCAATTAAATCGTGAAATGAAAGCTCTCAGATCAATTTCACTTGGAATTTGGTTAAATGAAAATAATGAAAATACTTTAATTGGGCAAATAACATTAGGTGGAATAATTTTTGGCGCAATGCGTGGGGCTCACATTGGATATTGGATTGACCAAAGATTTTCTAATCGCGGTTATACAACTCGGGCAGTTAAATTATTAACAAAGTTTGGATTTGAAAATCTTAGATTGCACCGGATTGAAATTAATTTAAGGCCAGAGAATGAAGCATCAAAGAAGGTGGCCGTTAAAGCTGGATATTTGCTGGAAGGAGCTAGAAATAATTACCTGCATATCGCTGGTGATTGGCGAGACCACATAACTTTTGTAAAGGAAAACCCAGAAATTAAGTAAAAGATAAATCCGGACATACCTACCTAATTCCACTAAAAACTAAGCCCAAACATTTATTGTTGTGCTTTATGGGTTCAGGTTTTATCTACTTAATCATCATGGGGATGTGGGCTGCTTACTTCCTACCGCAGTGGCTAAGTAATCATGAAGATAATTCTGGCAAAGCAATTGAAAGATATAAGAATGCAATGCAAGTAGTTGCAGAAAATAATGGATCAATTAAAACTGAAAATAAAATAGAAGATCAAAACAAGATATTTTTACAACGTAGATTAATTTTTGGTTCTCTCTTCTCACTTTATACACTCTCACTAATTTGTGCTGTTGTTGGATTTTTAGATTGGACAACCACACTTGTTCCACTTTCTGCCACCTTAATTTATTTCGTAAATGTTAGAAAACAGGTCGTGGCATCTCAGCTTAAAACGAGAAGACTCAAGGCAATTGAAAGAATTACAAATAGTAAAATCCCAACCACAGTTATTCCAGAGCAGGTTAAAGAAAAAGGCTCAAACGAACATTGGATACCATTTTCAGAGCGCGAAGAGATTACCGGCGTAATTGTTGTGCCGAAAGATCGGAAGGGTTGGCAACCAGCACAAATACCTAAACCGGTTTATACAACCGCAGCAAAAGCTATTCCAAGTAAGCGAATTATTGATTTAACTACAACTGGGCAGTGGAGTGCAGAGCAAGAGAGAATTAAGGCACTATCCGGTCGGGATGATGATTTCTTTGATCAAGCAACTCTAAGTGATCTTAATGAGGAAGATCGCGCCGTAAACGAATAGTTAAATCCAGCTATTCAGCCACATTCTGTCAATCCATTGCGAATATGGAATTTCAATCCCGAGCAAAATTGGTAGAAAATAAATAAAATTTAACCCAATTAATAATACAAATAATATTATTTGCTTTTGGTAATTGCCATATGAAAGCACCCAATTGAAACTGTAGATCAGAGCTAAAATAAGAAATGGCAAAATAGATATTGCATAGAAATAAAAGGTTGTACGGCTTTGAATTAGAAACCAAGGTAAATATGTACCAGCAATTCCAGCCAAAATCACCGCAGAGATGTGATTTCTATTAGTAATAAAAAATCCTAAAGTAATCGCAATTGCAAATACGCCAGCCCACCAAAGTAATGGCGTGCCGATTGCTAAAATTTCTTGCGAACAACTACCTGCCCCACAATTACTTGGAGTTTCATAAAAAAATGAGGTTGGCCTGCCAATAATTAGCCAACTCCAAGGATTTGCTGAGTATGAATGTGATTCAGTTAAATTACGGTGAAAATTGAATATCCCAACATGATAATTCCATAATGAAGTAAAGATGTTTGAGCCAGATTTTCTATCCCAACCATTGCTGTTAAATATCCAACCACTCCATGAGATCAGATATACAAAAATGGGAACAAAAACAAACTGACCAATTCTTTTCATCCACTTAGTTGGATCTATGACTCTAATGTTTATTGTGAGCAGTATTAGAAAAGGGATAACAAATACAGCACTCCATTTAGTAGCTGCCGCTGACCCGATTGCAATCCCGCTTAACCAGAAATATTCTTTTAGTAAAAAATAGAAAGATAGCAAAATAAAAAATACCAAGAAAATATCAAGGAGGGCAACTCTAGACATTACAAGAGTCAGGCCATCTAGTGCCATTAAAGCTGCTGCAACATTACTTAAGAACAAAGAGTTAAACAATTTGTTCGTTATTAAATAAATTAGTAATACGCAAACCGTTCCAATTACAGCTGCACTTATTCGCCAGCCAAACTCGTTATTTCCAAATAATTTAATCCCAATACCTATTAACCATTTTCCAAGGGGTGGGTGAACAATAAATTCTGCTTGGCCTTGAGAATTTAACTCAACTCCATTATTAATTAATGAGTTGGCATTTTTTGCATAGTAAATTTCATCAAAAATATAACCCTTAGGAAGGTTTAGTCGCCAAAGCCTTAAAGTGAGTGCAAATGTAATAATTAATGAGATTGG
>JBAWYI010000051.1:0-4948 GCA_037143635.1 Actinomycetes bacterium | reverse complement strand
CATCCCGTAGATCAACTCGTGATTTTCTGCCAACCCCAGTTCCACAAGAGATTATCGATCAAATTTTGACCGATGCATTAACTTCACCAAGTTGGTCTAATACTCGCCCATTTAAAATTGCAGTTACAACCGGTGAGGTTAAAGATCGGATAAGTAATGAATTTTTATCTAGATGGAACGTGCTCTCAAAAATAATGCGTAAAGGTATTAGAAATAAGCTGCGCCTTATTTTCACCCGTTACGGCCTACCAACTAGCAACCGAAGCATTGTTAAACCATATGTAAAAGAGCTAAAACCTAGAGCCCAACGTGTAGGCAAAGAGCTATATGAATTATTTGGCGTTAAAAGAGGTGACCGAGATGCAAGAGATAAACAATGGGGTAAAAACTACTCATTCTTTGGCGCACCAGTTGAGATGTTTATCTATATTCACAAAAGCCTTCATATATATGCCGCCTCTGATGCCGGTCTTATGATGGAAAATTTAATGCTCTCTGCTCATGGTTTTGGACTTGGCACCTGCGCGCAAGGAGCAGTAAATATTTGGGATGATGTTGTAAGAAGAGAGTTTGATATTCCAAAGGATTACCGCTTGCTTTGCGGAATGGCGATCGGATACCCAAGTGATTCACCGGTTAACTCCTTTAAGGCAAACCGCATAGGAGTAGATGAGATTTTGTTTAAACCTAAGAAAAGAAAGTAAGTTCACGGTATGCCACCAAAAGATTCCAGCAGAGAGTCCTACTTTCCAGCAATAGAGAAAAAGTATGGCGAATCAATGAAGTATTGGTTTGCAGTTATGAAAAAAGTTGAGGGGAAAAAATACCCAGAACAGATCGCCCACCTACGTGAGAACTACGGCTTCTCTCAAGCCCATGCCAACGCATTGGTGATGTACTCCAGAGGCTCAAAATCTTCAAAGAGATTTGATAAACCAAGTGATTACTACAAAACCATTGATCCAAAACAAGTGAAAACTATTAAAGCTATTTTTAAGGCAATTACTAAGAAATATCCAAAATTAGAGCTAGTAATAGCTTGGAATCAACCAATGTTAAAGATTGGCACCCGGTATGTATTTGGGGTTTCCGTTACAAAGAGATACATACTTATGGCGCCCTGGAGCACTAAAGTAATAAAACAATTTATGCCAAAACTTGCCGATTACAAAGTTAATAAGAAAACAATTGCTATTCCTAATGACTGGAAAGTGGATGAAAAACTTCTTCAGCAGATGGTTAAAGCAAGATTAGCTGAGTAATTAGATCTCACTCTTCCACTCATCTTTTAAAACTGAAAACAGGTGAGCACTTGTCCACTCTCCTTTAAACCATTCATCTTTTTGATAGGTAGCCTCTAATCTTAAATTAAGCCTTTTAGCTAACTTAATTGACTCAGTATTTCTTATATCTATATAAGCAATTACTCTATGAAAATCATGATCTACAAAAGCTGAATTAATTAAGGCCCTCGTGGCCTCTGTTGCATAGCCCTGTCCTTGCATTTTTCGATTAATTACCCAACCAACCTCAGCCCGTTTATGTTCCTTTGATATGTAATTCAAATTTCCCTGCCCTATTACTTTGCCAGTTTCTTTTACTTCCCAGACATAATTTAAGTAATCACCAGCATTATCAAACTTAATATCCTTCAAAACCTTCTCAACCGCCTCTTTCACTTGTTCATTTGTTCTAGCTGGCCAAGGAATATATTTAACGGTTACTGGATCAGATTGATACTCATATAAATCTGCCACATCACCTAAAGACATGGGCCTTAATATCAAACGTTCAGTATTAATTATTTTTATCTTACTCAGTTAATTCACCACACATTTTGTCAAAAGCCAAAGTATGAGCATCAACATCAGCATCTGTTGTATCAGGTGATATTAAAGTCATATTGTGAAACGGCGTGATTAAAAATCCATCATTTAGCATTCTTAAATGAATATATTGCTCAAGTTCAAAATCTCCAGCATCTGCTGCCTCACGACCTGTCTTAGGAGTTGTTTGGCTAAACATGTACTCAGCACGTGCTCCAAGGCGATTTACCGTCCAAGGTAATTGATACTTTTGAATTGTTTTTTCAACTCCATCAGCCCACCGATTTCCAAGCTTTATCATTCGATCAAAGTTTTCTTTGGTTAACACCTTAATTAAAGTCGCTTTCATTGCTGCAAGTGATAACGCATTTGCAGCAAGTGTGCCACCGATACCGCCAGTATCAATAACCTCTAGTTCTACTAATTTTTTAATTGAATCTGCAACTGCTTGACTCATACCAAATGCGCCAGTTGGAAATCCACCACCAATTGCTTTACCAATTGTTAGAAAATCAGGTGCAAGTCCTAACTCACCAGTCATACCACCAGGGCCAACTGAAATTGTGTGGGTCTCATCAATTATTAACATAGCGCCAAACTCTTTAGCTAATTTTTCAACACCTTTTAAATACCCATCAATCGGAAGCACAATGCCGACATTTGTCATCGCTGGCTCCATCAAAATAGCTGCTACATCATCATTGGCAAGTGCTTTTTTCATGGCCGCAAGATTATTAAAGGGAACTACCCGAGTTGTTAAATCTAAATCAACCGGTGCGCCAATATTTCCCTCTCTGGCAACTGTCTTTCCTTTTTTATCTAAGGTGGCAAAGGTTTCATCAACACTTCCGTGGTAACAGCGATCAATTACGATAATTTTTGATTTACCGGTAATTAACCGTGAGTATCTAATTACATGTCGATTTGCATCAGTAGCTGAAACGGTAAATTGCCAAAGTGGTAATTTAAATCTCGCGGCCAAATCAGCTGAAACAACGGCGGCATCCTTTGTTGGCAGCATTGCTGATAATCCCCGGCCAACCTGTTCTCTAATTGCAGTAACTGTGGCTTCAGGTGAATGGCCAGTCATAGAACCGGTATCACCTAAGCAAAAATCAATATAGGTATTGCCATCAACATCTACAAAGGTTGCACCCTTTGCCTCTTCTACAAATACTGGATAAGCACCGGGCCACTTAGACATCCATGACATGGGTACACCAGAAGGCATAGATAACTTTGCGCTCTCAAATAATTCACCGCTCTTTGGATGAGCATCAAGAAATCTCTGCTCTTCAATTGCCATAAGTTCAGCAAGGCGGGTGCGATCAATCATGGTCAAAACCTACTAGTAAGCAATTAATAAACCCATTAACTGCTTACATCACAGGTAGAGCAGCAAGTGCTGCTTCAAAATCCTTATCTGTTAATACTGAATCAACCATATTTCCATTTAAGAATTGATCATAAGCAGCTAAATCAAAGTGACCATGACCGCATAGTGCAGTAAGGATTACCTTCTCCTCACCAGTTTCTTTGGCTTTGAGTGCTTCTTGAATTGCAACTGCAATTGCATGGGTTGGCTCTGGTGCCGGAACTATTCCTTCGGTTCTTGCAAATTGAACAGCGGCAGCAAAACACTCTTTCTGGCCAACGGTAGTTGCAGTCATCATGCCAAGCTCATAAATGTGAGAAACCAATGGCGCCATACCGTGATAACGAAGACCACCGGCGTGAATTGGATCTGGAATGAAATCATGACCAAGGGTGTGCATCTTCATTAGTGGTGTCATACCTGCTGTATCACCAAAGTCATATGCATATGTTCCTCGGGTAAGTGAAGGACATGAGGCTGGTTCAACTGCGCGAACCTCTGGGTTCATTTTTCCTTTCATCTTCTCTCTCATAAATGGGAAGGAAAGTCCAGCAAAGTTTGAGCCACCACCGGTGCAACCAACTAATAGATCAGGTGTCTCCCCCACCTTAGCCATCTGCTTTAACGCCTCTTCACCAATAATTGTTTGGTGTAACAAAACATGGTTTAAAACTGAACCAAGTGCGTATGCAATAGTTGGATCAGCAACAGCTGCTTCAACCGCCTCTGAGATCGCAATACCTAGCGAACCAGATTTATTTTTAGGATCCATCGCTAACTTACGTCCGGCCTCAGTTAGTTGTGATGGTGATCGGTGCACAACTGCGCCGAATACCTCCATCATTAACCGGCGGTATGGCTTTAGATCATAAGAACCGCCAACCTGCCAAACCTCACACTCCAAGTCGAAGAGTGAACAGGCAAATGCAAGTGCAGTTCCCCACTGGCCTGCGCCAGTTTCAGTTGTTAATTTTTTAATGCCAGCCTTTTTGTTGTAGTAAGCCTGTGGCACGGAGGTATTTGTTTTATGTGAACCAGCAGGGGACACACCTTCATACTTATAGTAAATATGTGCTGGTGTATCTAATAATTTTTCTAATCTTCTTGCTCTAAATAATGGAGATGGGCGCCAAGTTCGATATACATCTAATACTTCACCTGGAATATCAATGTATGAATCAGTTGAAACCTCTTGCAAAATTAAATCCATTGGGAAAAGTGGTGCTAAATCAGCTGGTCCAACTGGTTGATGTGTACCTGGATGAAGTGGAGGCGGTGGTGGTGATGGTAGATCTGGAATTATGTTGTACCACTGGGTTGGCATCTCACTCTCATCGAGTGTTATTTTGGTAAAGCTCTTAGGATCTTTACTTAATGCCATCACTTACCTCCCATAGGTTTTGGCCAAGGCTAGGGGGATGGTGATACCAGGGGCAATAGGGGGTTTAAAACAATTTTGTGATTATTACCGCTCGTAATCGAACTTTAATCCAATTTGTTTACGAATCTCATCCAAGGTTTGCATAATTGAAACTGTCTCATCCAGTGGCATCTCATCAGACTCTGTTTTTCCAGCCCGAAGAAGATTTCCAAACTCAATTACCTCTTCCCTAAGTCCTAAGCCATCATGATTTCCAGGATAATTTTTTGGATACTCAGTTACTGCCCCATCTTTCATAATTACTCTAAATGAGGTTGGTCGATAAAAAGTTGTATCAATTTCAATCCGGCCTAATCTGCCATTTAT
>JBAWYI010000050.1:0-4950 GCA_037143635.1 Actinomycetes bacterium | reverse complement strand
GGAAAGGTATCTCGCTCAACACTTATAACCTGATTGGCTGGAATTTGATCAATCACTTTGCGATTAAAAATATAACATCCGGCATTAATTAAATCGCTAACTGGGTTTTCCATCTTTTCTAGAAATGATTTAACCTGACTATCTGCTGATAATTCAACACAACCATAAGCCCTAGCATCTGCAACCTTAGTTAAATACAGCGTTACATCTGCCTTATTATTTACATGGAATTGAATTTGGGCAGCTAAATCATGACCACTTAACACATCCCCATTAAAAATTACTACCTGGTCACAATCATCCAGGAGTGCAGCCGCATTTCTTATTCCACCACCAGTACCTAGGGCAGTTTTCTCCACTGCATACTTAATTTTGATTCCAAATTTCTCACCATTTCCAAAATATGGCTCAAATAGCTCTGCCTTATATGAGGTTGCCAAAACTATTTCAGCTATTCCAGCTTGCGCTGCTTTTCTAATTTGGTGTTCAGTAAATGGCACACCCGCTACCTGCAACATTGGCTTTGGAGTTTTTGATGTTAATGGCATCAACCTTGTTCCCATGCCACCAACTAATAAAATCGCTGAAGTTCTCATCCAGATATCCGCTCTACTGCCTTATCTATATTTTCATCAGTTTCAGTAAGTGCAATTCGGATAAAGTTATTACTGCCATAGAAGCTGCCTGGTGTTACTAATATCCCTAGGCCAGCAAAGTAATCCACGGTTTTAAAGCCATCCTCACCTTTTGTGCACCAAATATATAAGCCAGCCTGACTGTGTTGAATAGTAAAGCCAGCTTTTATTAAAGCATCTTTTAACTTAACTCCACGTACGTAGTATCGCTGCGATTGTTCTTGTGCATGTATATCATCAGATAGCGCTGCAATCATTGCCGCTTGCACAGGGGATGGCACCATTAATCCAGCATGTTTTCTAATCTGTCTTATCTGATCAATTAACTTCATATCTCCGATTACAAAGGCTGCTCTATATCCAGCTAAATTAGATCGCTTAGATAGTGAATGAACTGCAAGAAGACCGGTGTTATCTCCGCCGGCGAGCGCCAGAATTGATTTAGCATCCTTTACAAAACTTAAGTAACACTCATCGCTTGCCAAAATTGCATTATTTTTTCGAGCCCAATGAATTGCAGCGAGTAACTCATCCTTACTTTGCACCTGGCCAGTTGGGTTTGCCGGTGAGTTAAGCCAGGCTAAATCTGCCTTTGGCCAAGTGGTTGCATCAATATCTACAGGTGTTGCCTGCGCTGATGCCATAAGTGCGCCAACTAGATAGGTTGGGTAGGCAACCTTTGGATATAAAACAGATTTAGATTGCAGTAAAGTCGGTAGTAAGGCAATTAGTTCTTTAGAACCAATTGTTGGTAGCACATCGAATTCACCAGTTACACCCAAGTTCTTAACCGACCAAACCTTTATTGCATCTTTTAGTTTTTCACTTCCAGCCGTCAATGGATAACTTGGTGAGTTACTTGCTTTAGCTAAAGCAGTTTGAATAAATTCTGGCGTTGGATCAACCGGTGTACCTTGCGATAAATCTATGAAGCCAGCTGGATATTTTTTGGCTTTCTCACCGTATGGCGCCAATAAATCCCAAGGAAAATCTGGCAGCTTTTGCAAAAAATTATTTCTCTTGTGGTGGCAATGCTGAAACTACTTGATGATCTTTGCCAACTGGTCCAAGTTTTGCAGCTCCGCCTGGGGAACCAATTTCAACAAAGAACTTGCTGTTAACCTCGCTGTACTCTTTCCATTGTGATGGCACGTCATCTTCATAATAGATAGCCTCAACTGGGCAGACCGGCTCACAAGCACCGCAATCAACGCACTCATCCGGTTGGATGTAAAGCATTCGATCACCCTCATAAATACAATCGACCGGGCACTCTTCGATGCAAGATTTATCTTTAACATCAACACAAGGTTGAGCAATTATGTAGGTCACGCTTCTCCTTACAGTTATTCCACCAACTTAGGTGGAGAATACTGCCATCATCTCTTATTGATTACGAACTAAGTTTAATAGAGGGAGGCAAATGCTGCCATCAACGGCTCAAATAGGGCTTCGGGTCAGTATTCGCCTGCATGATCCATCTGGTGGCTTTCGGGATCTATTAGGCACATTAGAGAGTGAAAACACAGTAAAAAAGAAGGATGGCACGGTAATTACCTTTGACCCTGCAAAGATTGCGGTATGGAAAGTTGTGCCTAGTAAATGATTACAACTGAGATTAAATTATTCGATACAAAATCTAGAGAACTACAACCGCTGGTAATTAGCAATGATAAAAAATTAAGAGTTTATAGTTGTGGTCCAACTGTGTATCGAGATGCCCATGTTGGCAATATGAGGACGTTTTTACTCGGAGACTTAGTTACTCGGTTAGCAAAGTTTGTCGGATATGAAGTTGAATTTATTCAAAATATTACTGATGTCGGACATATGTCTGAGGATTTTGTAGAAGACAAGATGCTGGCCCAAGCAAAAGCTGAATCCAAGGATCCATTTGAAATCGCTCGAATATATGAAAAAAGATTTCATGAAGATCTAAGAAGATTAAATATTGAACCAGCAAATAGTTATCCAAAAGCGAGTGAGTGTATAAATTTAATGCAAGAGCTTATTCAAAAATTAATTGATTCAGATCATGCCTACCTTGGTACAGACAATTGTGTTTACTTCTCTGCTCAATCATTTCCTGGTTACGGAGCAATAAGTGGTAACCGATTAGATGCCCTAAAACCAGGACACCGTTTTGAGTACACCGAAGATGGTGCAAAGAGATTTCACGCCGACTGGGCATTATGGAAGGCAGCAGGGGATCGAACAGAGATGATCTGGGATTCTCCTTGGGGTAAAGGTTTTCCAGGTTGGCACATTGAGTGTTCAGCAATGTCACTTCATTATTTAGATAAATTTGTTGATCTACATCTTGGTGGAATTGACTTGCGCTTTCCACATCATGAAAATGAACGAGCTCAGTCAAATGCTGCAATAAATAAGGAGGCGGTTGCACTCTGGATACATGGGGAGCATCTTCTATTTGAAAGTCGGAAAATGTCTAAGAGTTCCGGGAATGTAGTACTAGTCGCCGATCTAATTGATAAGCATTTAGATCCACTATCGCTAAGAGTTTGCTTTCTTGAGAATCGCTACCGAAGTCAGATGGATCTAAGTTGGGAAAGCTTAAAAGCTGCACACATTTTGATACAGCGATGGCGAGAGAAAATAATTATCTGGCAGCAAGATATGCAAAGTGATTCAAATCAAGTTAAAAATTTAGTAGATGAAATCGTTTTAGATTTTAGCCAAGATCTTGATACCCCAAGAGCAATTCAAAAATTAAGAGTAATTGAAAAAGATGATTCAATTAGTAATGGCGTTAAATATGAGGTCTTTAAAGCTGTTGATCCATTATTTGGATTAGATCTATTTAAGTCAGTATTAAAGGCAGAGTTACCTGATGATTTAGCCCAGTTATTAGCGGCAAGACAGGTGGCAAGAGATTCTAAAAATTTTAATGAGAGTGACCGATTGAGGGACCTATTAGCTCAAAAAGGAATTGAAGTAAAAGATAATAAAGCAGGCCAAGAATGGGATTGGCGCCTTTAGCGAAAATTAGATTTCTTCATAACTAAACCAAGTATTAAAGCTATAAATCCACCAACTAGAAATAAATTCCCGTAGGTATTGCCATAAATTAATAATTCATCACCTACGCCAGGTGAACCTGCTTTTATAACTACTGCCAGCCAAGATATGGCAGCAAATAACTGGTATCTAACATAAAAAAATGTTTGGCCAACTGCTTTGATACTTAAGAATGTGAGCAATAACGATGCAAGAAATCCATATGGGTTATAAATATTGTGCAGCATCGTTGCACAAAATCCAATAAAAGCACCAAAAATAATCGATTTAAATATATTCATCATTTAATTCCAGCAAAAATATCAAGCTCTCTGCCATTCTCATCAAAGGGTGCTGCCTTCTCACCTTTTGCCAATGTGTAGTACTCATCCCCCCAGACCGATAAGCCAAGATTGTTAGATAGTGCAAAAAATGGACCATCAACGGCTATTTGGGTTGCATGTGCTTTCATAGCATCTAATTTTTGTGGCACAAACTCAGATGCGTGCACAACAGTAGTTACTAACTCATCTGGCTTAGCAAAAGGTAGGTCATCAGCACTTTCGGCACCAAAGAAATCTGACCCAGCCTCCTTCATTTTTTCAATTCCCATTTGAATTACTGACCTAGGCATAGTGTTCCAATATATTTTTTCAATTTTCCAACCTTTTGTTTCGGCAATATCAGCTGCTCGCATAGCTACACGGTGCGCTTTAATATGATCTGGATGACCATAGCCACCAAATTCATCATAGGTAATTAATACCTGTGGCTTTATTTCTAAAATAACTTTTACTAGTTCAGTTGCAGATTCATCTAAATCTGATTGCCAAAATACATCAGTGCGATCATTTTGTGGTGTCCCCATCATTCCACTATCGCGCCATTTTTTACCCGGAGCACCTAAGAATCGAAAATCTTTTATACCAAGATGTGCCATAGCATCTTTTAATTCAATTTCGCGGTGCGCACCAAGTTTGTCATCTTTATCGCTGGCTAAGTTAGATAATTCAGAAACTAAAACTTCACCTTCTTCACCACGGGTACAGGTAACTAAAGTTACTTGTACACCTTCATTTGCATATTTAGCCATAGTTACACCATTGTTTATAGTCTCATCATCTGGATGGGCGTGGACTAATAACAAACGTTTCGATGAACTCACCCGCACAATATAACTATAAAAGTAATAAAAACTGACAATCTCTCTAATATGAGATTAGAATTAAAGAATGACTGATGATAAATCTGCTCGCTTACCTCGCGATGAGCGAAGAGCGCAATTACTAGTAGCAGC
>JBAWYI010000049.1:0-5208 GCA_037143635.1 Actinomycetes bacterium | reverse complement strand
GCGCCAATTCAAATCTTAAGTGAGCAGTTACTAAAAGATACCGATTACCTAATTGCGAATGAAACGGAAGGGTCATTTCTAGCCGGCCAAAGCGCAGAGCAATTAAGTAAAGATGAGGCAATTGGTATCGCCAAACAATTACAAAAAAATGGTGCCGGTAAGGTAATTATTACCCTTGGCGGTAATGGAAGTATCTATCTAGATCAAAGCCGGCAGATTTACACCCCAGCATTTACGGTAAATGCAATCGATACCACCGCAGCTGGAGATGGCTTTTGTGGCGCCTTTGCAACTGCAATCTCTGAAGGTATTGATATTGAAGCAGCGCTAAAGTTTGCATCCGCTGCTGGTGCAATTACTGCAACTCGGGCCGGGGCGGTGCCATCACTGCCAAGTAAGCAAGAGATATTGTCAATGATCGCATCGGTAGAGTAGGTTTTTCTTATGATTAAAAATGGCATCTTGCATCCACAACTTGCATCATTACTTGCAAGATTTCGTCATGTTAATGCGATTGCAATTGTTGATGGTCCATTTCCAACCTATCCAAATGTGGAGACAATTGAATTAGCAATCACAATGGGTTGGCCAACCATCCCTCAAGTATTAGATGAGATATTGCCCTACCTTGATGTCACCTCATTAATTCTTGCCAATGAGTTTGAGGAGAAGGTAGATAAACAAATTACGCAAAGATATATAAGCCATCATAAAAACATCCCTACCACCAAAATCGCCCACAGTGATTTTAAGGTTCAAGTGGGCCAGTGCCTGGGGATAATTCACACGGGGGATGGCGTTCCATATAGCTCCGTTATCCTCAAATCAGGGTGATTTGTAACATTTTTGAGATAACCGAATTACCTAGTTTTACCCTTCCAAATACCTCTTTCATTAACTAGGCTCGCCTGAGTTTGCATCACGCGAACACCTATAGGAGGAAAATAAATGAAATCAAAGTTCACACGCAGAGCGCTGATCGCGCTTGTAGCTGTGTCTGCACTTGTGCTTTCAGCATGCTCATCTGGATCATCTGATTCAGCATCAGGCGACAAGGTAAAGGTTTCTTTGATCACTAAAGATCAAACTAACCCATTCTTCGTGGCAATGATTAAGGGCGCAAAAGCAAAGGCTGAGACATTAGGCGTTGACCTAACAATTGGTTCAGGTAAGGCAGAGGGCGACGATGCTTCACAAATCGCAGCAATTGAAAATGCGATTTCTGCAAAGCACGCCGGTATCTTGATTACCCCAATGTCAACAAACGTAAATGCTGCTATTACTAAAGCTAGAGCAGCAGGTTTGTATGTAATTGCACTTGATACCCCAACAGATCCTGCCGATATCGTAGATATCACCTTTGCAACAGATAACTGCGAAGCTGGTAACTTAATCGGTAAGTGGGCTGCAGCTAAATTAGGTGGCCAGAAGGCAACAATCGCTCTTCTTGACATCTTCAATGACCGAATGGTTTCTGTTGATTACTGCCGAGATAACGGCTTCCTAAAAGGAATGGGAATCGACGTTAAGGATCCAAAGAAGATGGGTGACGAAGCTAAAACTGGTAAGTACTCAGGTGGCGCCTACGAGATCGTAGGAAACGTAGCTACTGGTGCTAACGAAGATGGTGGACGTACTGGTCTTGAGAAGTTACTTGCTAAGAACAAGAACATCAACGTTGTTTACACAATCAATGAGCCAACCGCAGCTGGTGCATGTGCCGCCCTTAAGGCAGCCGGCAGCAAAGCAATTGTGGTTTCTGTTGATGGTGGACGCGCAGGTATTGAGAATGTTAAATCCGGATGTATCGGTGCAACATCTCAGCAATACCCATTGTTGATGGCTGATCTTGGTGTTCAAGCTATCTTCGACATTGTGAAGACAGGAACTAAGCCAGCAGTTTCAGCTGGTCTTGATTTCTACAACACAGGCGTAACTTTGATTACTGATGACCCACAAAAGGGCGTTGACTCAAAGGATTCAGCTTACGGATTAGAGAAGGCTTGGGGTTAAGACCTAAGGTTTTCTAAGATCTAAAAATAACTGGCGACAGGCTTATAGTCGGTCGCCAGTTATTACTAAAATAAATTTAATAATTAGACAGGTGTAATAAATGGCAAAAGGTACCGAGATTAAGTTCACGGAGCAGATTACTAAGGTTCAAAAAGTACAAGCAATACTTCATAAATACCCTTGGCTAAGCTCGCTAGTGGTGCTCCTAGTTGCCATCACCACCTTTAGTTTTTTCAACGAAAATTTCTTAACCCTTTCAAATCTTTCACTTATTCTTCAGCAGGTAGCGATTATTGCCGCTATTGCTGCTGGTCAAACTTTAATTATTTTAACCGCCGGTATTGATCTATCTTGTGGTGCGGTAGCAATTTTTGCTTCGATGGTAATGGCAAAGGTGGCGTTGGGAGATCCATATGTCGAAGGTGATGGCTTACCAATTTACCTTGCATTTGCAATTGGCTTGCTGGTTGGAACCTTAGCTGGTTTATTTAATGGATGGTTGGTAACTAAATTTAAGCTGCCACCATTTATCGTAACTTTAGGTACTCTAAATGTTTTTATCGCCCTTACCTTGCTTTATGCATCTGGCCGAACTATTCCGACTAATGAATTAGATCCATTCTTATTAAAAACTGGTACTGAGGTTAAGTTTGGTGATTTTAAAATTACTACCGGTGTAATTTTGGTAATTTTGATTTACATCGTCTTGGCTTACATGCTTCGTAATACCGCTTGGGGCCGACATGTCTACGCTGTTGGCGATGACATCGAGGCATCTCGCTTGGCTGGTATTCAGGTAAATAGAGTTTTACTAAGTGTTTATGCATTAGCGGGATTAATTTTTGCAATTAGCGCCTGGATTATTATCGGCCGGGTTACCGTGGCCTCTCCTAATACTGGGCCTGAGATAAACCTTGAAACTATTACGGCGGTGGTAATTGGTGGCACATCCCTCTTTGGTGGCCGCGGAACCATATTTGGCTCGCTAATTGGTGCGATTATCGTTGGTGTATTTAGAAATGGTTTAACACTTGCCGGTGTTGATCTTTACTATCAGTTACTTGCAGTTGGTGTTTTGGTAATTGTGGCGGTAACTATTGATCAGTGGATTAGAAAGGCGAGGGTTTAAAATGAATCAGATCACGCCGATTTTAGAGGCTAACTCCTTAGTTAAATCATTTGGTCGAGTTATCGCATTAGATGGCGCTGACTTACAGCTATTTCCTGGCGAGGTACTTGCCTTAGTTGGTGATAATGGCGCTGGAAAATCAACCTTAATTAAATGTTTAAGTGGCGCCGATCAGCCAGATACAGGCAGTATTAAAGTCTCAGGCACTGAAGTATCTTTCAAAAAAACCTTAGATAGCAGAGCAGCCGGTATTGAGACTGTTTATCAAACCTTGGCGGTGGCCCCGGCATTAGATATTGCATCTAATCTTTACCTAGGCCGGGAAATTAGAAGAAGTGGTGTCTTAGGAAGTGTTTTTAGACTTCTTGATTTTAGCAGAATGAAAAAAGAATCATTAGATCACATCACAACTTTAGGAATCGGCACAATTCAAAATATTGGACAGGCGGTTGAAACTTTATCTGGTGGTCAACGCCAAGCAGTTTCAGTTGCAAGAGCGGCAGCATTTGGACAAAAAGTTGTGATTTTAGATGAACCAACCGCCGCCCTGGGTGTTAGAGAGTCTGGCCAGGTTCTTAAGTTAATTGAAGGATTACGAGATAAAAAGATTCCAGTTATTTTAATTAGCCATAACATGCCACAGGTATTTGAAGTGGCAGATCGGATTCAGGTAATGAGATTAGGTAAGCGCGCAGCAGTTGTTACACCTAAGACTCATGACATGACAGATGTAGTGGGAATTATGACTGGCGCTCTTACTTTAGATACAAAGGATCAGAGTCTTACACCAGTCAAGTGATACTTGAAACTACAGTTGCCATTGTTGGCTCTGGCATGGGTGGTGCTACCACCGCCTATGGATTAGCTAAAGCGGGCATAGATTGTTTAGTAATTGAACGTGGTGATTTTGTTAAAAAAGAGGATGCTAATTGGTCAGCCCGTGAGATTTTTGTTAACCATAAATATAAACCAAATGAAAAATGGTTAGATCAAGATGGAAAAGAATTTACCCCTGGCCTGCATTACATAGTTGGCGGAAATACCAAGGTATATGGTGCTTCCCTTCCTAGATTTAGAGAATCAGATTTTGAAAAGATTAAACATAAAGAGGGCATCTCACCTGCTTGGCCATTTACCTATAATGATTTAGAGCCTTACTACTGCCAAGCCGAGGCGTTATATAAGGTCCATGGCACAACTGGTGAGGATCCAACTGAGCCAAAAAGATCTAAACCATTTCCATATCCACCACTTGCACATGAACCATATATTGCTAATTTATTAGAGAGATTAAAAAAAGCTGGTGTTAAACCACACTCAAATTCAATGGGGGTGGATTTAGCAAGTGATGGTGCTTGTATTAGGTGCGGCACCTGTGATGGTTTTATTTGTAAATTAGATGCCAAAAGTGATGCTCAAACTTGCGCGCTTAATCCAGCGATTAAAACTGGACATGTGAAGCTTGAGCGCAATTTAAAGGTAACAAAGGTGGTAACCAACGGTAGAAAAGTTGAGTATCTATTAGCCGAACGGGATGGGGTAGAGGTAAAGATATACGCTAAAAAGTATGTTTTAAGTTTGGGGGCAGTAAATACCGCCGCCTTATTACTTCGTTCTGGCCAAGTTGCAAATAGCTCCGGCTTAGTTGGAAAGAATTTTATGATGCATAACAACGCCCATATTGCAGCCTTTGATGCACGTAAAACTAATGATGTTACCTTTCAAAAAACACTTTCCTTCTCTGATTGGTACTTTGATGGCGGCAATGGTTACCCACTTGGCTCGGTGCAGTTAATCGGAAAAGTTCAAGGAATTATGATGAAAAGTTACGTAACTAAAGCACCACTGCCAATTTTGAATTACATCGCAAATCGTTCAGTTGAGTTTGTAGTTATGAATGAGGATTTGCCATCACTTAATAATCGGGTTGAAATTACTAAAAGTGGTGGGATTCAGATATTTCGTAAGGCGTTAAACACCTCAGCCCATACAGAGATGATGCGAAAGACTAAACGGGTATTACGCAAAGCCGGCTTTCAAGGGATCTTTGTGCAGCCCTTTGATAT
>JBAWYI010000048.1:0-5353 GCA_037143635.1 Actinomycetes bacterium | reverse complement strand
TGCGCTCAACAATAACGAGAGAGTTTTTACTAGATTCAATTGTGAAGGCAGAATCTGTTGCCGTTAATGAATCTGAGTTAACTGAGTACTTAGTTAGAGCAGCAGCCCGATATGGCATGAGCCCAGATCAATTTATTAAAGAGGTATCAGATGCGGGCCAAGTAACCACCATGGTGGCTGAGGTTGCGCGGGCAAAAGCATTAGCTGGCGTGCTCTCTCGAGTACAAGTTGTTGATAAATCTGGGAAAAAAGTTGATTTAGAGGCGCTGGCACCAAAGCAAGTGCCAGCGGGTGAGCAGAAATAATCGCTTTAGGCGAACAACGCTCAGGCTTAAAGCGGGAAGCATTTTGGGCAAAAGATTGTTAAGGTCATGACAGTATTTATTAACAAATCAACTGAGGAGATACCTGTGGAGCTAAGTAATACCCCACGTGCTGCAACTAGTGGTTCTGGTGGACTTGATGATCAGGTTTATCAACGCCTTCTAAAAGAGCGAATTATCTTCTTAGGTTCAGTTGTAGAAGATTCAATGGCAAATGCAATCTGCGCGCAGATGTTATTACTTGCCGCTGAGGATCCAGAGAAAGATATTTATCTTTACATTAACTCACCCGGTGGATCTATCTCAGCCGGAATGGCAATTTATGACACGATGCAATACATTAAAAATGATGTGGCCACTGTGGCAATGGGACTTGCAGCATCGATGGGTCAATTCTTATTATGCTCAGGAACAGCTGGAAAGCGTTACGCACTTCCACATGCTCGAATCATGATGCACCAACCATCTGGTGGAATCGGTGGAACCGCCTCTGATATTAAAATTCAAGCAGAGCAGATGAGCTTTACTAAGAAAAACATGGCAGATCTAATTGCTTTCCACACTGGACAGAAGGCAGAGACAATTACTGAAGATTCAGATCGTGATCGCTGGTTTAATGCCGAAGATGCTAAGAAGTATGGCTTTGTTGATCATGTTGTTAAATCAGCAGGTCAAGTATCAGGAAGTGGAGGCACATCTCGATGAAGAATGAATTAAATAAAATAAATGAGATTACCTCTCGTTATATTCTGCCGACAATTGAAGAGCGCACTAGTTATGGTTATAAGCGCCTTGATCCCTACACAAAGTTATTTGAAGAGCGGATTATCTTTTTAGGACAGGCAATTGATGACACAGTTGCAAATGATGTAATGGCTCAATTACTCACCTTAGAGTCAATGGATCCAGATCGTGACATCATGATGTATATCAACTCACCTGGTGGTTCATTTACAGCGTTGACTGCAATTTATGACACGATGCAATTTGTTCGCCCAGATGTAATGACTATCTGTTTAGGACAAGCTGCCTCTGCTGCTGCCGTTTTACTTGCAGGCGGTGCTGCTGGAAAAAGATATGCATTAGAGCATGCTCGTATTTTGATTCACCAACCATATTCAGAAGGTGGTGGACAAGGATCTGATATTGAGATTCAAGCAAAAGAGATTTTGCGAATGAGAACACTGCTTGAGGAGATGCTGGCTCGTCACTCAAAGAAGAGCCAAGCCGATATCGCTAAAGATATTGAACGCGACAAGATCCTCACCTCAGCTGAAGCGGTTGAGTATGGACTTATCGATCAAGTACTTGCCACCCGCAAAGCAAAGGCGAAGAGTTAATAATTTCGTCTATAAGCGAACAGATTTAAGGCTATTTTCTCCGCACTAACTGCACGCTGCGTTCTACTCTTATCTTCTTCCCAACCGAACAGGAGTAATTGCAGGTGAGTGCACGTATTGGTGAAAGTGGCGATCTACTTAAGTGTTCCTTCTGCGGCAAAACTCAAAAGCAGGTTAAGAAGTTAATTGCCGGTCCTGGTGTTTATATTTGTGATGAGTGTATTGATCTTTGTAATGAAATTATTATTGATGAACTTAATGAAACTAGCTCACTTGGCCTAGCTGAACTACCAAAGCCACAGGAGATCTTCGAATTTTTAGATCAGTATGTAATTGGTCAAGATCAAGCAAAGAAATCTTTATCAGTTGCAGTTTATAACCATTACAAGCGGGTGCAATCAGGAGATAGCAAGCGCGAAGATGCAATTGAATTATCAAAGAGTAATATTTTAATTTTAGGACCAACTGGTTGCGGAAAAACATTATTGGCTCAAACCTTAGCCAGAATGCTAAATGTGCCATTTGCAATTGCAGATGCCACCGCTCTTACTGAGGCTGGCTATGTTGGCGAAGATGTTGAAAACATTTTGCTTAAACTTATTCAGGCGGCAGATTTTGATGTTAAAAAAGCTGAGACTGGAATTATCTACATTGATGAGATTGATAAGGTGGCAAGAAAAGCTGAGAATCCATCTATTACTAGAGATGTATCTGGTGAAGGTGTACAGCAGGCACTTCTTAAAATATTAGAAGGAACTACCGCGTCCGTCCCACCCCAAGGTGGACGTAAACATCCACATCAAGAGTTCTTACAAATTGATACTACAAATATTTTATTTATTGTTGGTGGAGCATTCGCCGGCCTTGAGAAGATAATTGAAAGCCGTAAGGGCAAAGCTGGAGTTGGCTTTAATGCCAAGCTTCAAACAATTGATGACATTGTTAAGACCGACATCTTTGGCGATGCCATGCCAGAGGATCTGCTTAAGTTTGGCATGATCCCTGAGTTCATTGGCCGTTTGCCAATCATGACAAGCGTTGAAAGCTTGGATCAAAAAGCGTTGATGCAGATTTTAACTGAGCCAAAGAATGCCTTAGTTAAGCAGTATCAAAAGCTATTTGATTTAGATGAGGTTGAACTTGAGTTCAGTCATGAAGCACTTGAGGTGGTGGCAGATCTTGCAATAAAGCGCGGAACTGGCGCTCGAGGACTTCGCGCAATTATGGAAGAGACGCTTTTATCTGTGATGTATGAAGTACCAAGCCGAAAAGATGTTGGCAAGGTAGTTATTACCCCAGCAGTTGTTAATAAAGAGGAAGCGCCAACTTATCTTCCGCGCACAGCAGGTGGACCAAAGCGGGCAGCAAAGGGTGAAAAGATTTCTGAGGAAAAAACCGCCTAAGATCAACCCTTATGAGTGGCGATAATAAGAAAGAGTTAGCAGCCACCTTTTCTCCTGCCGAAATTGAGGCACCTTTATATAAGAAGTGGCTAGATGCTGGCTATTTTAAAGCGGATGCTAAATCTAAGAAACCACCTTTCACGATAGTTATTCCCCCACCAAATGTGACTGGCTCACTACATATTGGTCACGCACTTGATCACACAATTCAAGATCTCTTAACTCGAATGAAGCGAATGAAAGGGTTTGAAGCACTTTGGCTGCCAGGTATGGATCACGCTGGTATTGCTACCCAAAATGTAGTGGAAAAACAATTAGCAGCTGAAGGTAAATCTCGTCATGATTTAGGCAGAGAAGCATTCGTTGAAAAGGTTTGGCAGTGGAAGGCGGAATCCGGCGGCGCCATTTTAGATCAAATGAAGCGCTTGGGAGATTCAGTCGATTGGGATCGCGAAGCATTCACAATGGATGCAAATTTAAGCAAAGCAGTTTTAACTATCTTTAAAAAGCTTTATGAGAAAGAGTTAATTTATCGAGCTGAGCGAATTATTAACTGGTGCCCAAGATGTTTAACGGCGCTTTCAGATATTGAGGTTGAGCATAAAGATGATGCTGGTGAGTTTGTTTCAATTAAGTATGGTGATGATGATGTGAATATAACGATTGCAACCACAAGAGCTGAGACGATGTTAGGTGATGGCGCAGTTGCAGTTAACCCAAATGATGAGCGTTATAAGCATCTAGTGGGCAAGAAAGTACTGCTGCCATTAGTTGATCGAATGATTCCAATTATTGCCGATGAGTTAGTAGACCCTGATTTTGGAACTGGTGCGGTGAAAGTTACTGCTGCCCATGATCCAAATGACTTTGAAATGGGTATGCGCCACGGTGTTGAGCTAGTAATAATTATGAATGAACATGGCGTGATGGCTGGCACTGGCACAAAATTTGATGGCATGGATCGCTTTGATGCTCGCAAAGCTGTAGTTGATGAGCTTAGAAAATTAGGAAGAGTTGTGGCAGAAAAACGGCCATATGTTCACGCAGTTGGTCATTGCCAAAGATGTGACACCACAGTTGAACCACGTCTTTCTAAACAATGGTTTGTGAAGGTTGCACCCCTTGCCAAAGCAGCTGCTGATGCAGTTAGAGATGGCCGGGTAAAGATTGAACCAAGTGAGATGTCACCAAGATATTTTGAGTGGGTAGATAACATGCATGATTGGTGTATCTCGCGCCAACTTTGGTGGGGACATCGAATTCCAGTTTTTTATGGACCAAATGATGAAGTAGTTGTTTGTGGACCAGATGAAAAACCACCAGCTGGTTACACCCAAGATCCAGATGTATTAGATACCTGGTTCTCATCTGCGCTTTGGCCATTTTCAACCTTAGGTTGGCCGGAGCAAAGTGATGATTTAAAGAAGTTTTATCCAACCTCAGTGCTGGTAACTGGTTATGACATCTTATTTTTCTGGGTAGCCAGAATGATGATGATGGGCCTATTTGCAATGGATGGTAAGCAACCATTTGATGTAATTGTTTTACACGGTTTAGTTCGAGATCAATTTGGTAAAAAGATGAGTAAGAGTCGGGGAAATACAATTGATCCAATTGAGTTTATGGATAAGTATGGCTCTGACGCGCTTCGGTTCACATTGGCACGGGGAGCAAATCCTGGAACTGATCAGGCTCTAGCTGAGGATTGGGTAGCAGGCTCTAGAAACTTTGCAACTAAATTATGGAATGCCACCAGATTTGCGATGATGAATGGTGCAACTACATCTGGTTCATTACCAAAACGAGCTGATTTAAATGCAATTGATAATTGGATATTAACTAGATTAGATCAAACTATTGCTGAAGCTAGTGAGTTATTTGAAAAATATGAGTTTGCCAAGGCTTGTGAATTGATTTATCACTTTGCTTGGGATGATTTATGCGATTGGTATCTAGAGCTTTCTAAATCAACATTTGCTTCAGGTGGTGCTAATGCAGCGAAGAGCCAACGAGTACTCGGTGAAGTTTTAGATCAATTACTTAGATTGATGCATCCGGTCATGCCATTTATTACCGAAGAGCTTTGGTGCTCACTTACCGACGGTGAATCATTAATGATCTCTGACTGGCCAAAACCTGATGCTACTAATCAAGATTTACAATCTGTTAAATTGGTAGAACAAATGCGTGAAATTGTCACCGAGGTTAGAAGATTTAGAAATGATCAGGGAATTAAGACCACAGCAAAAATTGGCGCAAAGTTTTCTGGCTTAAAGGAGATTGGCTT
>JBAWYI010000047.1:0-5445 GCA_037143635.1 Actinomycetes bacterium | reverse complement strand
CTTAAACCAAGCGGGGCTTTAATCTGAAAGGTTAGAATGGCGCTATGTCTAAGGTGATCTCATCTCTGCCAGTTGGCCAAAAAGTTGGCATCGCATTTAGTGGTGGCTTAGATACCTCAGTTGCAGTTGCATGGATGAAAAGTAAGGGTGCAACCCCTTGCACATACACCGCAGATCTTGGTCAATATGATGAACCAAATATTGAAACAGTTCCTAATCGAGCAAAAGAGTATGGCGCAGATATTGCGCGGTTAGTTGATTGCAAAACTGCTTTAGTTGAAGAGGGTTTGGCCGCCCTTGCCTGCGGAGCATTTCATATTTCAACTGCTGGCAAAATTTATTTTAATACCACACCCCTTGGCAGAGCAGTTACAGGAACTTTATTGGTAAGAGCGATGATGGCAGATGATGTTTTAATTTGGGGCGATGGTTCAACCTATAAAGGTAATGACATTGAGCGTTTTTATCGCTACGGATTGCTAGCAAATCCAAAGCTTAAAATATATAAGCCTTGGCTTGATAAAGATTTTGTAAATGAGTTAGGTGGCAGAAAAGAGATGTCAAAGTGGTTAGCAGACCACAACCTGCCATATCGAGATTCAACAGAGAAGGCATACAGCACCGATGCAAACATATTAGGGGCAACCCATGAGGCTAAGTCACTGGAAAACTTAGACTCACATATTGAAATAGTTGAACCAATTATGGGAGTTAAGTTTTGGGATCAGACAGTAAAAATTGATAGTGAAGATGTAACAATTGAGTTTGTGCAAGGCAGGCCAGTTTCAATTAATGGCAATCTTATAAAAGATTGCGTCGCCCTTATTAAAGAGGCTAACTCCATCGGCGGCCGTCATGGTCTTGGCATGAGTGATCAAATAGAGAATCGAATTATTGAGGCGAAAAGCCGAGGTATATATGAAGCACCCGGTATGGCGCTTTTATTTATTGCTTATGAGCGATTAGTGAGTGCAATTCACAACGAGGACACCATTGCTACCTATCATGAACAAGGACGCAAATTAGGAAGATTGTTATATGAAGGTCGCTGGTTTGATCCGCAAGCATTAATGCTCAGACAATCACTAACTAGTTGGGTGGCATCTGCAATTACAGGTTCAGTAACAATTAGATTGCGTCGTGGTGATGATTACTCAATTATTAATACCAAAGGTGAAAAGCTTTCCTACTCACCTGAGAAGTTGTCCATGGAGAAAACCGAAGATTCAGCCTTTGGGCCAGAGGATCGAATTGGGCAGTTAACAATGAGAAATCTAGATATTGAAGATACCAGGGCGAAATTAGAGTTGTATGCCTCCCAAGGCCAACTTGGAAGTAGTGATTTTAATCTTATTAAAGAAATAGGTAACGATAAAAAGTAGTTGGCAATTGAAGTAATATTGCCACCGATGTATCTGGGGGTCGGTGTAATTCCGAACCGGCGGTAAAAGTCCGCGACCCAAATGAAATTCATTTGGTTGACTTGGTGAAACTCCGAGACCGACAGTTAAAGTCTGGATAAAGGAACATCTAGGAGATAACGTATGTCCATTTTAAAATGGTTGTTTGAAGCACAAATTCAATTCGGAAGTAAATCAATTGCATGGCGCGAAGTAATCGGCGGATTACTTGGCCTATCTAGCGCTGTGCTTGGTTTAAAGCGAAAAGTAATCGCCTGGCCCGTTGGAATAGTCGGTGATGCACTTTTATTCACAGTTTTTCTTGGCGCGGTATTTTCATTTGGCGCCGAGGATCAACAAAAGAACTTTTACGGGCAAGCAAGCCGTAATTTATTGTTAATTGTCGTAAGTATCTACGGCTGGATTCGTTGGAATCAACACCGCAAATCAGGAGCGCCAGGTACACCACCAGTTGTTCCTCGCTGGACTACTACTAAAGAGAAGCTGGTATTAGTTCCGGCTATTGCAATCTTCTTCACGATTGCATATCAAATCTTTAAATCTCTCGGTGAATCAGGCCAATGGTTATTTGTTGATACTTGGATATTTACCGGAACAGCACTTGCTACCTTTGGCATGAGTCGAGGATATGTTGAGTTCTGGTTAGTTTGGATTGCAGTTGACTTAGTTGGAGTTCCATTTGCCTTTAAGAATGGTTACTACCCAACTGGAACGCTCTATGCAATCTATCTACCATTTGTGATTTGGGGCTTTATCTCTTGGCTTAAGATTTCAAAGCGAGAAAAAGTACTGGCTTAAACTCAGACAAAAGAGCCGAGATTAACGCTCGGCTCTTTTGTTTTTTCTCCCACTATCGATTAATTGTGTAGTGCAGGCTATAATTTTGCTATCGATAAGAGTTTGAATTTACTTTTATCAAACACGAGGAGTGTTATGGAAATTGAGGAAAGTGAAAACACCAAACCAACTCCTCCTGCAGTTTTAGATAATTCTGAAAATTTTGCAGCTCAAATCTCATTGCCAGAAGGTCATCAGATAACAATTGGCGAGTTAGATCCGGGCACATTGGTTGAGATCGCAACCTGGCATGGCACCGGCCGGCCTGATGAGAGTGCGCACCGATTTTTACTTAGCGCTGAAGGTATTGGACTAACTCGTAGGCGAGGTAGTGAGGCGGTTCCAGTTAAACCGGTGGTTAGAACCGGTAGTGCCTTTAATAATCCGGTAGTAGGTAAGAGTAATTACCTACCAAATCAAAATAGTAACTCTGGGTTATCTGATCTAACCGGCTTTCATCCACTCGATGGTGAGTCAGTGACCCAACAGGATGAGCCATATATAAATGTTTGGGTAGAGCGGGCTAAATCATTTGGCTTTACAGCTTTAGTAATTGTTCTAATTGGAGTGATATTCCAGGTTTACGGCTTATCAACCACGGTCCCTGATCAAGGACCAAAGACATTTTTTGGCTCAACTACAACTAGTTTAATTATTTATAAGAAGACTAAAGAGGTAGTAAGTGGAAATGTGATGGTTGTAAAAAGTAAAGTAGAAGGGGTGGAGACAGTCTACTTCGGCGCCGCCTCAATAAATGGTGAGCAGTTAACCCTTGGACTTGAGGGTAAAAATGTCACTCTTAGTACTAAAGATATTGCTGGAAAAGGCTTCTTCCTTGTGCCATTTATAGGCGGATTGATTAAAAAGCTACCGCATTAAATTGCGTTTTTTAAGCTCTAAATAAATACTAGTTTTTGAATTCACACTAGCCCCAGATTTATTTAATTTATCTTTACCTCGAGAAATAAATTTACCAACTGAGTTAGGTGATAGTTTCAATTTATTGGCTACCTCTCGCAAAGTAAGTCCGGAGGCATATAGAGTTAAAGACTCTTTCTCTCTTGGACTTAGCGAGTGTGCTTTCTTTCCAGATGATTCAACTACTTTCTTAATTTTATTACTCTTCCAGGAGAAATTCTTTTCAATAATTTCTAAAAATGCTGTGTATAAAACATCTAGTGAGCAATTGTTTTCAACGATTACACATGGTGCGATTTTTAGAATATCTTTAAGTGAATCATCTAAAGTAGAGTCATGCATCAGCAATACCGGAATATCTAATTCGTAAAAGTGTGAAATCTGAGTAATTATTTCAGCTTCACTTTCTTTAAATGGGCTCAAAATAATGAAGGAGTCCTTCAAGTTAAGGTTTGAGCTTTTATATTTATCCCAATTTCCCGAGAATGTGATCTCTACACCGACTAAGTTACTTTTTATGAAATGAAAAATTCCATTTAACAATGCAGGGTGATCTGAAATAAGCAAAGCTTTTTTCAACTCAAAGTTAGTTATTACGTGCTTTGAATCTATTTGCACTTTGTCATTAGTTAACATGACAAAAGTGTGACATTAAAATAAAAAACTTCGCCAAATTCTAAAAAAATAATGGGCTAGCCCACTATCACAGAATTACAAGGCTGAGGGGTTAACCCATCGCGTTAATTAATTTACTAGTAATAAACCAATCTAATTAATCTTTCTCTAAGGACACCTGTAGCTGAAAGATAGTTCTCTAAGTTCGTCATGATTTACTAATCATCTTGTTTAAATTAGTTTTTAGATTTGCGAATGGGGAGTAGTGAATAAATATATCTCCGTGGTTAAAAATCAAGTATCGAAAAGATTTTCATTCATTGGTATCTCATTTATATTAACAAGTATTGCTTGTATTCCTCGTTCAATTTATAAAGAAACATTTGATCGAAATGCAAACATCCAATTTGTTGCATTAGCATTTTCAGCAGCAGGTGCTGGTTTGTATATGGCAATTACTAACCGGATACCAAAACTAACTAAGAAAATTTGGTTAAGCATTGCTTCAATATTTTTGTTTACAGCACTTTCTACTATCTTTGGTAAAAATATTATCGGATCGATGATTGGTGATACCGGTCGCTACACTGGATTAATTTCACTTTGGAGCCTGTTAATAATTAGCTTGTATTTCGCAACAATTGGTGTTGATCGGTTTAGTCATTATTTTCCATATTTAATATTTGGTGTTTTTATAGTTGAATTTCTCGGCCTACTTCAACAATTTAAGTTAATTGTTTTACCTGGTGATGGTGGTTTTGGTTCAACTATGGGAAATATTGACTTTCTCTCTGCCTGGGTTGGAACTACTATCCCGTTAATTATGCTTTTAGTTGGTAGGCGTAATATTGCTTATCGCATATTACTTATCGTAATGCCGCTACTTTCAGTTTTCTTGATTTATAAATTAGGACCAAAACAAGGTTATGTTGACTTACTTATTTTTGCCGGGTTCTATCTGATATTTAGATATAGAGCAAAAATTAAAAGAAGTAATTTTTCATTTAAGTATCTCTCCTATGGCACCTGGGCGTTCGTACTTTTGTGGATTGAAGCGATGCTGGTAATACCGCTAGCAAAAATTCCATTTCCTTTTATTACAAACGAAGAACAGGTCTTAGTACGAACTACATTTTGGCAAAGTGGTATAAAAATGTTTATCTCAAAGCCGTTTTTCGGGGTAGGTCCAGATAACTTTGGATATCACTATGACCAAACTAGAAGCCTTTATTCATATAGAACAAATGAATTCGTCATTACTAATGATGCTCACTCATCGGTAATTCAAAGCTTTGCCACCTTGGGAATCTTTTCAATGCTGGCTTTTGCAGCCCTATTACTTGTTTTGGTTCGATCACTTTTCATCAATTATCAAAAGTATCCAAACCATCGAAAAACCTTTTATTGGCTAGGTGTCTTCTACTTCATATATATTTCTAATTCAAATATCAGCGTGATTACCTCCCCGCATAAGTACCTATTTTGGGCGTTAGCCAGCTTCTCGGTTGGCGCTGCCTACTCAGAAGGATTTATTGAAAAAAGTCGTAAAATTATTCAGATACCAATGCGGGTAGGTATTGCTAGCGTTGCAGCTTTAAGTTTATTTATTGCTGGTAATTTTGTTTACGCAGAGTATAAATTCTCAAGCTCATTA
>JBAWYI010000046.1:0-5538 GCA_037143635.1 Actinomycetes bacterium | reverse complement strand
TGTGTAACCAGCTTTAGCAGCTTTTAGATAAAACCAATCACAAACAGCTTGGGATCCTTCACGATCGCCTAAGTTTCTTCGTTGTTGATCTGCCATTCCCAAACTACAACCAGTTAATTTGGCAATAATTGCAATTACCTGCTCATGAAAGACAACTACTCCTTGAGTTTGTTCCAAGATTGGCGCCAAATCTGGGTGAATTAGATCAGGCTTACTTATCCCATCTCGGCCATTTAGAAATGGTGTGATCATCTCGCTCTTGATCGGACCAGGCCGAAAGAGTGAGATACCAATTACTAGATCATTAAATTTACTTGGCACTAACTTGCCAACTAACTCCCGCTGTCCTGGGCTTTCCACCTGAAATAAACCAAGTGTTCTAGTGGATTTAATTAGATCAAAGGTTAATGCATCATCTAATGGGATCTTATTAATATCAAGCACTTCACCTTCTATTTCGTTTATTTCGGTGAGTGTGGCAGCGATAGCAGATTGCATTCTTACTCCCAATACATCTAGCTTTAGCAGCCCAATCGCCTCAACATCATCCTTATCAAAGGTGAGCATTGGGTAATTACTTTGGTTTATTGCAACCGGGGCAAAGTTTTGCAAAGTAGCATCAGATAAGACGATTGCGCATGGATGCATCGAAAGATGTCTTGGTAATTTATCAAGGCGCATTGCCAGGTTTATTACCGCCTTAATCTTTGGTGATGACAGATCTAATCTTTTTAGCTCTGGTAGTTGCTTTATTGCATCCCCAATATTTCTTGCACTGATATGGGGCATAGATTTTGCTAGTAGATCAATTTGTGATGGATCTGCCCCCAGTGCACTACCAACATCACGGATTGCATGGCGAGCGCGATATCGCTCCACCATCGCAACTGTTGCAGCCCTAGTTGAGTTATTTGGATTTTGCCAATCAGATGCGCCATATTTTTTTAAGATTAGGTCATAGACCTCATACCTTCGGTCTGACTCAACATCAATATCAATATCTGGTAATTCATTTCGCTCAACTGAACAAAATCGCTCCATAATCAATTGATTACTAATTGGTTCAACCTCAGAGATGCCAAGTAGGTGGCAGGTTAAAGAACCTGCGGCGCTTCCCCGCGCTGCCACCCTTATGCCAGCCTCGCGTGCAGCATCGGTAATTTGGGCAACAGTTAGGAAGTAAGAGGTGAAACCTAATTGGCCAATAGTGGTGATCTCCTGCGCCAATCGATCCTGCACCTGTTGGTATTGATTACCTTGGTAGTAGTAACTTATTTTTCCTTCCGCCTTTTGTTTTAACTGAGTTAGTAATTGCTCTTGATTACTTGCACCAAATAGGGATGGCTCAGGCAGGTGAATCCCACCTAAGCCAATCTCACCTTGTGGTGATAACTCACAACTTTGCGCAATACTTTTAGTTGTTTGCAAAAGTGTTCTACTGCTTGACTCACCAGCAGCTTTAGCAATCTGATCTGCTAAGTAATGCATGCTGGCGCTATCTTTTAGGTATGCCTCACCATTACTTCGTTCAATGGTGGCACTGCCAATAAATGAGAGCTTTCGGTTGGCATCTAAAACATCAATTACTGGGCCATCACTTTTTTCTAACATCCTCACCTGGTTGGTAATAACTGCTGGTATTTGATGCTTAATCGCAAAGGCAAGGGACCTGCCAGCAGCTTGGGTTGATCTTAAATTTCCACTTCGCTCTAGGTGGCTAACACACTCAATCGCCACGGTGTCAAAAAGCTCTTTGATTAATTGATAATTACTAAGAGCAGCTGCCTCTTTGCGATTGGTTAGATTTTTATTAAGGGATGATTGCGGACCAAGGAGTGCGATTAGATTATTTGAGTACTGATTAAACCGCTCTAGTAACTCAATAGTTAATACCCCATCACTGGTATTGGTATTTATTCCACTTACTAATCGATATAGGGATGATAGGCAGCCACTTTTTGCCAGCAGGGTAATCTTTGAGCTTTTTTGAATAAAGCTAAGGTTTATGCCAAGGATTGGTTTAATCCCAAAGCTCTCACAACTTTGGGCAAATCTAATTGCACCCGCTAGATTGTTTTGATCTGTAAGAGCTAAGGATGTCATATTAAATTGCGCAGCCCGCTCTATTAATTGCTCTGGGTGAGCAGATCCATACTTAAAGGAGTAACCAGAGGAGATTGAAAGGTGAGTAAATGAATTACTCATTTGTTTTTTACTCTAGAGCTTGGGGTAATCCGCCAACTATTACTTTCTTGATTAAACTCGATTTCAAAGGTGGTGATCACACCTATTGGCGCCGCCTCAACCTGCCAGTACTTAGATACGCTCTCCTTCACCTCACCTTGATCTAATTTTTTCCACCAATCATTTGTTTGCAGCCAGGTAGTTAATTTTTCATTGATGTGAAACCGCACGCCGTTATAAATAAACTCAACTGGCTCGCCATTTTCTGAAACCAAGCTGATCACCGTTTGGGCAGGGGCGTTTTGCCCATTGCTTGAGGTTAATTTGCGTTCGAACATTTGTTCGATAAGATACTAAACCCCACCGACAGTGGCAAGTGGTGCTACATATTGTTAGCGCTTACCAGCTGTTTATTTAGCCTGCTTAAAAAAGTGTGCCAGAGTCAGGAAGTGGTATCGCCTTTGCTAATTGCGGACCAGAGTTTCTCGCATTATTTACCTCATCACTTACTGGCCAAAAGGTTAGCGCCTCATCTGGTTGATTTAGGTTGATTAACTTTAAGTAATCATTGATTTCATCTGGGGTTAAGGATTTATTACTTATCCAAGTACTCCATAAATCCTTTGGCAGAATTACCGGCATTCGGTGGTGAATTGGTGCCACAATCCCGGCCGCCTCTCTAGTAATAATTGCAGCTGTTGTAATCGGTGAGTTTGTGGCTGGATTGATCCAGGTTTCATAAAGGCCTGCGATGGCTAGTGTTTGTTTATCTTTATGGGAGATATAAAAGGGCTGCTTTGGTTTGTATTTACCCAGCTCAGTTGCCCATTCATAATATCCAGTTACTGGAATTAAACAACGCCGTGATTTAAAAGCAGATTTAAAGGTTGGTTTTTCGGCAATACTTTCAACCCGGGCGTTAATTGCATTTGCCTGCCTACTTGCATCCTTTGCCCATGATGGAATTAATCCCCATCTTGCGGTTTGAATACTGCGCCCAATACCTTTTTCATCATCACTACTAATAAATGGAATTACTGTGGTTGGTGAGATATTCCAGTTACTTGGCGTATAGGTGGCATCTTTAACCCCGGCAGCAAACTCGATCGCTAAATCTTCACCTGAGATATTTAAGGCATAACGACCACACATTGGGAAATCTTATCTAATTAAATTAACGCTCTCCCAAAAAGGCTGGAATTACAATCTCGTTGTAGTGAAGTAATCCTGGCTTAAATGGTGGGTCAAAGCGGCAAATCCTAGTTTCATCTGAGAGTGCAATGTTCTCTCGCTTTGCAGCAGACCGTAATTGGTCAATCTTCTTTTTTGTTAGATCAGTTGTGGCACGGCCTCGAAATGAGAGTGCAACACAGATTTGAGAATCTAACTCCTTCAATTTAACCTGTGGATCATTTGGATGCGGCAGGTGTCCAAACTTGCTGCCAGATGGCATTACAAATGAGACATACCAATCATTCTCCTCAGTTTTTAAGCCACTTTGCGCAGCAATAACAGGTGCGGTCATTGCAATTTTTGCCGAAGTTTTATTTCCCTTTGAGATATAGCCAAAGAGTGGGGCAAAGGCCATACTGGAGGCAGATTCATACTTTGCTGAGACTTTAACTTCAGCTAGTACGCATGGCAGGTATTCACGCACTTCAAACTCCTGATAGCTTTGCAGAACCTTGAACTCTTGTCTTTTAGTCATAGTAACAGCGTACTCGGGATTCGCAATATAAATCCATAATCGATAATTTAATTAGATTTATTTCGAATATAAGTGGTAGCACCTATTTGCATTGAGTCAAAAACGATTTGTGGCCGTAGATGTTAATTACTTGGATTTTTTAAGAATTGATATTGCCCCACTAGTCCAAAGCGCCCATACAACTAATAGTGGCTGAAAGAGCAATCTAATAAATCGTTTAGTGTCGGTATCTAAGCCAAAAGCATTAAGGTGATTTACATACTGATTGATATTGCCCGGAAAGATAAGAACAAAAAATGCTGCCGCCATTAAACCTATCAATCCTCGGTAGCGTTTAAGTATTAATGCGGTAGTAATAAGGAGAACACCAAGAGTTATCTCAACTAAACCAGAGGCAACCACTACAAAATCTGGATCTAATGGCAACCAGGTGGGTACTTGGGCTTGAAAGGCAATTCGATTTGAACCGAGGTGGGTACGTCCGGCAGATGCCAAAAATGCACCAAGGAGTAATTGCAGGATAGTTTTTATAAACACCATGGGGTAAGTAAAGCCGATATTTTATATTTTGGGCTATCTTTTCTCTATGAGCAAACCATTAACAGTTGAAAGATTACGTAAGACCAATATCTATGCAGGTATTTTGCACCTGGTGCAAATGGCAGCAGTTCTTGCCCTAAGTAATGATTTCGCACTCCCAGTGACTGCAACCTATATGTCAGGTCCGCCAGGAACAACCTTTGCTCCTCCAGTTACATTGTTTTCTACACCAGTTGGTTTAACAGTTGCTATTTTTCTAGGACTCTCATCCTTCTTCCACTTCTTAGTTGCAAGTGGAAAGTTTTATCCAAGATATTCAGCCGGGTTAGCTGCAAAACGAAATTACTTTAGATGGGTTGAGTACTCAATTAGCTCATCGGTAATGATTGTCTTAATTGCTCAAGTTACCGGCGTTGCCGATATAACTGCGATTATCTCGATCTTTGGTGTGAACGCATCGATGATTTTATTTGGTTGGTTGCAGGAGAAGTATGAAACTCCCGGTAATGGTGGATACCTGCCATATATCTTTGGTTGCATAACCGGCATCATTCCTTGGCTTGCCTTGATGTTTTATGTCTTCTCAATTGGTGGAGTGAGTGATACCAGCGCGCCCGCATTTGTTTACGGCATCGTCTTTACTATATTTTTATTCTTTAACTCATTTGCCCTGGTGCAGTTGCTGCAATACAAAAAGGTTGGTAAGTGGAGTGATTACCTACGTGGTGAGCGCACCTACATCACCTTGTCATTGGTAGCTAAATCAGCTCTTGCCTGGCAGATCTTTGCCAATACTTTGATCTCTTAATTTACTTAAGGTCGGCATAAACTCTGCTCACCTATACTTAAGCGTGGTTAAAAGTAATCGGATAGCAAAGATTAAAAATGGTTTTGTGCCAAAGATCTGTGTGAGTTGCGGATTACCCTTTGAGTGGCGCAAGAAGTGGGCAAAGAATTGGGAAAATGTTAAGTACTGCAGTAAAAAGTGTGGTGGTAAATGAAGCGGATAATTTATGTTGGGTTTGATCAATTAAATTCAAAGTATGGCGCGCTAAAGGGTGCTGATCCTAAGAGTGATCTAATTGTTTTAGTTGAATCAGCTCGCA
>JBAWYI010000045.1:0-5550 GCA_037143635.1 Actinomycetes bacterium | reverse complement strand
TCCGTTAACCTAGGCGCCACCGCACCTCTACCCAATTGTGAGGCTTTTTGAGCATGATTTGCCCATGTCGATCATTGAAAGTAAGTACTCTGGCTCGGTTCCCGACAAGCGCCAAATTATAAATCAGCCAAGATTTTCAGATCGAGTTTTTAGATTTGTTGTTACCTCAGGTGGTTTTACCTCACTAATTATTTTAGGTTTAATCGCATTATTTTTACTTCTACGAGGTTTACCAGTATTTAGAGATATGGGCTTTGGTTTTGTCACCGGCTTTGAATGGAATCCTGGAGATCCAGACAATGGGGTGCCAACAAAGTTTGGAATTGGCGCAATGTTAATTGGAACTATGGTGGTTTCACTTATTGGATTATTTATTGCCGTGCCAATTGCAGTTGGCACCGCGCTGTTTTTAACCTACTACGCACCAGAGGGAATAAAGAAACCACTAACAATTGCAGTTGATCTAATGGCAGCTATTCCATCTGTTATCTATGGTTTATGGGGATTTTTTGTACTAATGCCATATGCGGTTTACTGGGAGAAGTTAATTCACAAGTACTTAGGCTTTATTCCCATCTTTAAGATGCAAGCACCAGTCTTTGAGCGATCACCATTTATTGCTGGCATTGTGGTTGGCATCATGATTATTCCAATTATTACCGCGATTAGCAGAGAGGTTTTCTCACAAGTCCCACTAGATCGTATTCAAGCCGCTTATGCATTAGGTGCGACAAAGTGGACCATGATTCGCTCAGTTGTTTTGCCATTTGGTTCATCTGGTGTGGCAGGTGGTGCGATGTTGGGATTAGGAAGAGCAATGGGTGAGACTATTGCGATCTACTTGGTATTAAATATTTACTTTGCTCCTAATTTTCAAGTTTTATTTTCAGCTGGTGGAAACGTCGCCTCCTTAATTGTTTCTAAGTTTGGTGAAGCTGGTGAGTATGAGCTTCGTGGCTTAATGGCGGCTGGCTTAGTTCTCTTTATAGTTACCTTAATTGTTAACTTTTTATCAAATGCAATTGTTAAGCGAACCTCAAGGACTGGTAAATAATGGCAACTGTTGATTTTGCATCGGTAAAGCCGCAAAAGCCGTGGCGGTTAGATCGCAAGCAGATAGTACTTAACAGTGGAGTATTTGTGCTTGCAATTGCGCTTACTCCGATATTAATTGATGCCACGCCCCTTAATGGCAAATTGGGATCTGCATTTATCTTTGTCACCCTAGCGACGGTTGGAAATATAGTTTTAGCAGTAGTTAGAAATGGTATAAAAACTATCTCTAACTCAATTGCGGCTTCATTGATTTACCTTGCAACTGCGTTAGTGCTACTACCACTTGCCAGTGTGTTGTTTACGGTAATTATGCGTGGTAAAGATGCAATCAGATTGAATACTTTAACCCAAGATATGCGCTTTAGTCAGCCCGATGCCCCATATACCGAGGGCGGTGCACTACATGCAATTTTAGGAACATTTGAGATTGTATTAATCGCATCAATTATTTGCGTGCCACTTGGGATATTGACCGCACTTTATTTAACTGAAATAAAAGGTAGATTTGAAAACTTAGTTAGATTTTTAGTGCAGGCGATGAGTGGTGTGCCATCAATTGTGGCTGGTCTGTTTATATACACCGTACTTATTGTGACATTAGGTGCGAAGTACTCCGCCATTGCAGGGTCGTTAGCCTTATCAATTTTGATGCTACCAACGGTGGCAAGGACTAGCGAAGAGGTTTTAAAGTTAATTCCAAATGACCTGCGCGAGGCAGGTGTAGCCCTTGGTGCCACCCAGTGGCGCACTGTTGCAATGGTGGTAGTTCCAGCTGCTAGAAGTGGAATTCTTACCGCTGTGATCTTAGGTGTTGCCCGAGTTGCAGGGGAGACTGCGCCGTTACTACTAACCATTTTAGGAAACACCTCTACCCAACTAAATCCATTCTCCGGACCAGTTGCCGCACTTCCGCTCTACACATTCTCGTTAATGAAGACCGGGTTAGAGGTAGCGGTCAATCGTGCCTGGGGTGGAGCATTAATTTTGTTAACCCTAGTACTTATCCTTTTTATATCAGCTCGATTACTATCAGGGAAGAAACGGTGAAAATACATGGATACTCAACCCACAAAAGCAGCTGGGAAAGTACAAAATCAGAGAGGATTACCAGTGAATCAAAGTAATCCAGTCAAATCACTGGCAGCAGTTGCCGCCAATGCTCGAGTAGCTAATAAATTTATTGCCGGTTCAGGTCTTGAGTCAAAAGGTGTGCACGCTTGGTTTGGAAAGCATCACGCACTGGCGGATGTCAATTTAGAGTTTCCAGCAAATACTGTCACCGCCTTAATTGGCCCATCAGGTTGTGGCAAATCAACATTTCTTCGCACCTTAAACCGGATGCATGAATTTATTCCAGGAGCGGCGATGGCCGGCCAGGTATTGCTAGATGGTGTAGATATTTATGAGCCAGGTAGTGATGTTACAAAAATTAGATTAAAAGTTGGTATGGTTTTTCAAAAGCCAAATCCATTCCCATCTATGACAATTGGTGAGAATGTTTTATCTGGTTTAAAACTTGCTCAACTTAAAATTGAAAACAAGGATGATATTTTGGAGGAGTGCTTAACCAGAGCTGGACTTTGGAAAGAGGTTAAGGATCGCTTAGGCGCGCACGGTGGCTCACTTTCAGGTGGTCAGCAACAAAGATTGTGTATTGCCCGTGCACTTGCTGTGAAACCAGAGGTTTTACTAATGGATGAGCCATGTTCAGCTCTTGATCCGGGATCAACTCTTCGCATCGAAGAGACCATTAGAGAGCTTGCAAGCACAATTGTGGTGGTAATTGTTACCCACAACATGCAACAAGCAGCGCGCGTATCTGATTACACCGGCTTCTTTCTATCAGATGGTGGTCCAGGTCAATTAATTGAGGTGGCCACCACTAATGAGATCTTCTCGACCCCACGGGATAAGCGAACAGAGGATTATGTAACTGGCCGTTTTGGCTAAAAGTTCGTAACCAACTGTTCACCTTCTCGATACCTGCCCTTTGGCATAAATACCTACTGCGTTTATTGCCCCAACATAGGTTTACCCATGCATTCTCCATGTAGTTATTTCTTTGAAAGGAAATCAATGTTCAAGTCAACCAAGCGAAACATGCTTACCCAGTTAGGCGTAATTGCAACTGCACTGGTCGTAGCTGCAGGTGTAGCAACTCCAGCACACGCAATAACCCTAACCTCATCTGGCTCTACTGCAATTAAAAATCTTTTAGATGTTTGTATTCCTGAGTACCAACAAGAGTTTAGCCACTCTGTTTCCTACGGTGGTGGCGGATCAGGAGCTGGCCGTGCTGCACTAGCTGCTGGCACTGTTGATGTCGCGTTCTCCGATGGACTATATGCTGCAACTGATGCAAAACCTTCAGCATTCACATATATTCCTGCAACCCAATTCCCACTTGCTTTGATGGTAAAGCTAGATGGATTTAAGGGAACATTGCAATTATCACCTGCCTCTGTTGCAGGTATCTATGCTGGCAAAATTACTAAGTGGAATGATCCAGCAATTGTTGCCGACAACACTGTGGTAAATGCCAAGACAAAGAAGAAGACAGTTGCAAAACTTCCTGCAACTGATATCACTGTTTGGTACCGCCTAGACAAGTCAGGTTCAACTGGAATCTTCACCGCATGGATGAAGAAGTTAGTTCCAACTGTATGGCTAAGTAATGGTGAAACCTTCAACACATTATTCCCAGGCACAATCCCAGCTGGAACCTTCCAAGCCGGAAGCGGATCAGATAGTGTTGCTAATGGTGTTGCTGGCAAGGATGGATCAATCGGATATGCAGAAAGCTCATATGGAACTGAGCGCAAACTGTTATTAGTAAGCGTGCAGAACAACATGGGTGAGTATGTTCAACCAACCCCAACTGCAACTGCCGCATTTGTTAACAGCTTCACAGCTGGTGACAACGGAACTATTGCAATTGATTACTCCGCAAAGGTTAAGGGCTCATACACAATCGCAGGTTATACCTACGCGATTGCCTACACCGAAGGTGCTAATAAGAACCTTGGAACACAAGCAGTTGTGCGCCAATTCGTAGAGTATGTAATTGGTGACTGCGCTGATAAGAACGCAGCTCGACTTGGATATGCAAAACTAACCGGAAACCTATTAGCTCTTGCTAATAAGCAGATCCTATTAGTTAAGTAATAAAGCTACTAAAAGACCCCCACATTCTCCTAGGTGTGGGGGTTTTTTAATGCCTAAAATAAATAGCAATTACTGATC
Organism: Actinomycetes bacterium; assembly: GCA_037143635.1. Lineage (GTDB taxonomy): Bacteria > Actinomycetota > Actinomycetes > Nanopelagicales > Nanopelagicaceae > Nanopelagicus. The sequence continues at coordinate 1,251 of JBAWYI010000045.1, read as the reverse complement.
TTCACATACAGTTAACCTGAATTAGTTTGGCACTTCACCTTTAATTAAGCAGAGTAAGAGATACTTGCCCTATGAACCTGCTCAGAAAATTCATCTTCATAATTAATAATGCACTCTCCTCAGATAATGTATACGCAGAGAGTGAGCCACAGTTAACTGCGCTTAAGGCAAGGCAGATCGAAGACTTTCGCTATCTACACCTATTAGATAAGTATCGACATTAATTGGAAATTTTAAAGAATTAAACTAGTACTAATTATCTGTTTGAGGATTTGTAACCTTTTTTAATTTTGAGCTATTCCAGATGCGCCAGCAGGCATCGCATTCATAAACAATAATTCCATTTAATGCGCGGTAGGTGTCAACTTTATCTGAGCCACAGAAGCGACAATGTGCCTGAATGTTTGCCATCAATTACTCCTTTATAGGGGATGACAAGTTATCTAACCCATATGTATGTGAACTAAAATCAAATTAAATAAAGGCGGTATCTTAAATGAAAATCTGGGTTGATAAATATGCGCACTATTTAGCGAAGCAGCTAATAATCAGGATTAACAATCACCGGTTGCGCGCCTGGCAGGAATCGAACCTGCGACCTAATGCTTAGAAGGCATTCGCTCTATCCGACTGAGCTACAGGCGCATTTATGTGGTTTTGCAGGGATAAGTCTACCGATCACAACAGGTAAGGTTTGACCCTATGGCCGAGTTTATTTACACGATGAAAAAGGCGCGTAAGGCGCATGGCGACAAAGTAATTCTTGATGATGTCACCTTGATGTTCTTACCTGGCGCCAAGATTGGTGTGCTTGGACCAAATGGTGCCGGTAAATCAACGGTGCTGCAAATTATGGCCGGCCTGCAACAACCATCAAATGGTGAGGCATATCTTTCACCTGGCTACACCGTCGGCATCTTGTTACAAGAGCCGCCACTTAATGAAGATAAAAATGTATTAGAGAATGTGCAAGAGGGTGTGGCAGAGACAATTGGTTTATTAAATAGATTTAATGCCATCAGTGAAGAGATGGCAAATCCAGATGCTGATTACGACAAATTATTAGCTGAGATGGGAACTCTGCAAGAGCAGTTAGACCATCGAAATGCTTGGGATTTAGATTCACAATTAGAGCAAGCAATGGATGCACTTCGCTGTCCACCCCCTGAGGCTGATGTGAAGGTACTTTCAGGTGGAGAGCGGCGACGTGTTGCACTTTGTAAATTACTACTGCAAAAACCAGATCTTTTG
>JBAWYI010000044.1:0-5885 GCA_037143635.1 Actinomycetes bacterium | reverse complement strand
GGAATGCCAGCACTTATTAACTTCTTTATTTGGGGCACAACTTTGATGCCACCTTCTAGCTTTACCGCGCCCACCTTTGCCTCTTTAAAAAATCTAATCCCAGTTGCTAAGGCTTGCTCTGGTGAGCTCTCATAGGAGCCAAATGGAAAGTCGGCAATCACCATCGCATTTTTACTCGCCGCTACCACCGCACGTGCCATTGGGATTAATTCATCAACGGTTACTGGGATAGTGTTTTCAAATCCAAGGAAGTTATTACCAGCTGAATCTCCTACAAGTAAAACTGGAATACCAGCCTCATCAAAGATGGCAGCGCTCATCTGTTCATAACTAGTTAGCATGGCAAACTTTTCACCCGCCTGCTTTTTGGCAGCTAAATCGGCAATTGAGATCCGAGATGTTTGAGCATTGCTCATTGATACTCCTTAAGATCAAGGCCTACTAAAAGGTCCCTGTCTTTGGTTAGGTAGTGATTACTTTAACTCAAACTGCGCCAACTGCGCTACCTGAGGTACTCTTGAAAAGTGAGCCAGACCGGACAGATCAGAGTAGCCCTCTCTCAGATCAACCCAACTGTTGGGGATTTGAAAAAGAATAGTGATCTAATTTCTAAATACGCATCCGATGCTGCCAAAGCTGGCGCAGTAGTAGTTGTCTACCCAGAGATGATTTTAACCGGCTATCCAGTTGAGGATTTAGCAAACCGACCTTCATTTCGAGCCGCCTCAATTAATGCAATTATTGATTTAGCAGCTCGGATTAATATTGAGGGAAATGGTGATTTAACTTTAATTGTGGGCTACCTAGGTGAGAGTAAAGCGGGTAAACCGCAAAATTGTGTAGCGGTAATTCATAAAGGCGAAATCCTTGCCACCTACATCAAACACCACCTACCTAATTACGGCGTCTTTGATGAGTATCGAAACTTCACCCCCGGCAATCACTCACTGGTGGTAAGAGTTTGTGGAGTAGATATTGGTCTGGCAATTTGTGAGGATATTTGGCAAGTAGGTGGACCAGTTGCCCAATTAGCTCAACGAAATATTGGTTTAATGCTGGTACCAAATGGCTCACCCTTTGAAATCAATAAAGATGACGCGCGTCTTGCCTTGGTGCAACAACGGGCAATTGAAATTGGCGCCCCACTTGCATATGTAAATATGACTGGTGGCCAAGATGATTTGGTCTTTGATGGCGACACAATTGTGGTGGGTTCAGCTGGTGAGGTAATAGCCCGGGCCCCACAATTTGAAGATGGCTTAATGGTGATTGATCTAGATGTCAGATTAGCCTCAAGTGATCCAGATTTAATAATCTCAGAGGCTCCGATTTTAAAGTATGAAAAGATTAAAGCTGGTGTTGCAAAAAGGTTAGATGATTTAGAGGAGATCTGGCAGGGGCTAGTAGTTGGCTTACGTGATTATGTTGAGAAAAATAATTTTAAATCAGTTCTGCTTGGCCTCTCTGGTGGAATTGATTCAGCCTTAGTTGCCGCCTTAACAGCCGATGCAATTGGCGCAGATCGCCTCTTTGGTGTGGCACTTCCTAGTAAGTACTCATCTGATCACTCATTAAGCGATGCAAAAGAGTTAGCTTCTAATATCGGACTTAATTATCGAATCATTGAGATTGAGCCGATGGTGGCAAACTTTATTGAGAACCTAAGAGTTGATGGGGTGGCCGAGGAAAACTTGCAGGCCAGAGTGCGCGGAACTACCTTGATGGCCCTTTCTAATCAAGAGGGACATTTAGTTCTAGCAACTGGCAATAAATCTGAGTTAGCAGTTGGCTACTCAACTATGTATGGCGATGCTGTTGGTGGCTTTGCACCAATTAAGGATCTTTATAAAACTCAAGTTTGGCAGTTAGCAAAGTGGCGTAATCAGTTAGCGCTATCCCAAGGTGAAAAGCCACCTATTCCAGTTAACTCAATTAATAAAGAGCCAAGTGCTGAGCTTCGCCCCGATCAAAAGGACACCGATTCACTTCCTGATTACAAAGTATTGGATCAGATTCTTACTATTTATATAGATCAAGATGGCGGTCGTCCTGCTGCGCTGGCAGCCGGCTTTGATGCTGCACTGGTGGATAAGGTAGTTCGGTTAGTAGATCGAGCAGAGTATAAGAGACGGCAGTATCCACCTGGAACAAAGATTTCAAGCAGAGCCTTTGGCAAAGATAGAAGGTTGCCTATTACCTCACATTGGAATGAGTCTTAATATATTTTAAGCGTAAAGTAAGAACACGCAAACTGTTTGCAATTAGTGATTAACAAAGATCTTTCCTACTATTTACTCATGGCAAACTCAACTAACCAACTTATTACATTTAAGCGTTGGTACTTCACCCGTTGTCGGGTAGTTGATTTTGCACGTGCAACCTCAACTAGTTGCTAATTTAACAACACCTTCTGATCGGGCGTAGCCCATATTTTTGCTTGCATTTTTAATATCAAATTTCAAATAAAAGGAGAGAAAAAAGTGAAGATCTATAACAATATTACAGAGGTTTATGGCAATACCCCGTTGGTTAAATTAAATAAGATTATGACCAACTCCACCGCCAATGTATTAGCAAAGCTAGAGTTTTATAACCCAACGTCAACTGTGAAAGACCGGCTTTCAATTGCGATGGTTGATGCGGCGGAAAAATCAGGTGTGTTAAAACCAGGCGGCACAATCGTGGAAGCAACTAGTGGAAATACTGGCATTGCACTTGCAATGGTAGGAGCTGCCCGTGGGTATAAAACTATTTTGACTATGCCTGAGTCAATGTCGAAAGAACGTCGAGCATTACTTCGGGCCTTTGGCGCAGAATTAATTCTTACCCCAGCAGCAGAAGGCATGAAAGGTGCGGTAGCAAAGGCTGAATCCTTAAAAGATACCGGCGCTGTAATGGTTCGCCAATTTGAAAATGAGGCTGGCCCTGATATTCACCGCCGAACTACGGGGGAGGAAATTTGGCGAGATACCGATGGCACAGTTGATGCAGTGATCTCTGGCATTGGAACTGGTGGAACTATTACTGGCGTTGGACAGTTATTAAAATCTAAAAACCCGGCAATTAAAATATTTGGTGTCGAGCCGGCCGCATCACCAATTTTAAATGGTGGCAATCCAGGGCCTCACCCAATCCAAGGAATTGGACCAAACTTTGTGCCAAGTATTTTAGATCGCACAATTTATGATGAAATTTTAGATGCAACTGCAGATGATGCAGTTAAGTATGCTCGTGCTGCTGGTACACAAGAGGGCATCTTGGCTGGAATTTCATCCGGAGCTGCGTTATGGGCGGCACATCAGGTAGCACAACGGCCAGAGTTTGCTGGTAAAAATATTGTGGTAATTATTCCATCCTTTGGTGAGCGATATCTTTCAACAATATTGTTCCAAGATTTGATGGATTAATTTGTTAACTAGAATCCGAGAAGATATTGCTGCCGCCCTTCGGCAGGACCCAGCTGCGCGCAATTGGCTTGAGGTATTACTTACCTATCCCGGTTTGCACGCAGTCTGGGGGTATCGCATCTCCCACTTGCTTTGGAATTTAAAACTAAAGTTAATTGCCCGCATCTATTCAAATTGGGTAAGGACTGCCACCGGTGTTGAAATACACCCAGCGGCAAAGATTGGCCGTAGATTTTTTATTGATCACGGCATGGGGGTAGTAATTGGTGCAACTGCGGTAGTTGGTGATGATGTGATGATTTATCATGATGTGACACTGGGCGCTCGCAGTAATAATGCTGGTAAGCGCCATCCAACTATTGGAAATAATGTAGTGATTGGATCAGGCGCAAAGGTATTAGGAGATATTGATATTGGCGATGGAGTTCGAATTAATGCCAACCTAGTGGTCACCAAGAGCGTGCCGGCAAGGACAAATGTAGATTCATCGGAGTTTTTCGTTATCTAATCCCGCATAGTTTTGGGTATTTTTTACAGTTAACATAGCCGTAATCATCTAAGGCTTTAATATCCCTATGACCTCCCCAAGTGATTTAAGTAAACAACAAGCATTTGTGCAGCGCACCTTAGAAGAGCGCAATATTCGATTTGTTCGGCTTTGGTTTACCGATGTTTTAGGATTTTTAAAGTCAGTTGCAATCGCACCCGCTGAATTAGAAAACGCCTTTGCCGAAGGTATTGGTTTTGATGGCTCTGCCATTGAAGGTTTTGCTCGTGTTACTGAAGCAGATATGTTGGCAAAACCAGATCCAGCAAGTTTTTCTATCTTGCCTTGGCGAACTGAATCTCCAGGAGCAGCCAGAATGTTTTGCGACATCACCATGCCAGATGGCAGCGCAGCATCAGTTGATCCAAGAAGAGTTTTACGACAAACATTAGAAAAAGCAGCAAAGCTTGGTTACACCTGTTACACACATCCGGAGATTGAATTCTTCTTATTCAAAGATGAACCAAAGGCAGGGGAGATGCCGGTACCAGTTGATTCTGCTGGCTACTTTGATCACACACCATCAGTGGTTGGCCATGATTTCCGTCGTCAAGCAATTACATTACTTGAAGCAATGGGAGTTTCAGTTGAATTCTCACACCATGAGGGTGCTCCTGGGCAGCAAGAGATTGATCTTCGCTATGCCGATGCATTATCTACAGCAGATAACATCATGACATTTAGACATGTAATTAAAGAGGTGGCGTTAGATCAAGGATTTTTTGCATCCTTTATGCCAAAGCCATTTACTAATCATCCAGGCTCTGCAATGCATACTCATATCTCTTTATTTGAGGGAGAGAAGAATGCATTTTATGAAGAGGGTGCACCAATGCAATTATCTAAAGTTGGCAGATCCTTTATTGCCGGAATTATTAAACATGCACCAGAGATAACTGCCATTACAAATCAATGGGTTAATTCATACAAGAGATTAAGTGGTGGTGGGGAAGCACCAGCATTTGCAACCTGGGCACAAAATGATCGCAATGCGATGGTGCGCATTCCAACCTATAAACCGAAGAAAGAAGCATCAACTCGAATTGAGGTTAGATCACCTGATTCTGCCTGTAATCCATACTTAGCGTTTGCGGTAATTATTGCTGCTGGTCTTGCTGGTGTTGAGGGCAAGTATGAATTAAAAGAGGATTCAAATCCCACTGCCCTGCCTACAGATTTAGCGGAGGCGATAAGTGCAATGGAGAAGAGTGAATTAGTAAAGAAAACATTAGGTGATGATGTATTTGAGTATGTATTACGCAATAAGCGAACTGAGTGGGATGAGTATCGAAAGCAGGTCAGTGCCTACGAATTAAACCGGTATTTACCGGTTTTGTAGGTATGCTCAACCCCATGAGCAATCAAATACTTACTGAAATTCATGTTGATCTAGATCACCGGGATAAAAACACCGCTTTATTTAGAATCTTTTTAGCTCTGCCTGTGATTATCTTTGTTTCAAGCTTTTCTGAGTTTACCGGCGGAATGATGGCAGCAGCGGGTGGTTTTCTAGTTTTACCAACTGTGCTTTCCTTACTATTTAGAAATGTTTATCCATCATATGTATTAGCTTTTAATAAATCATTGCTTGAGTTAAATACCAGATTATGTGCTTATATTTTAGTTCTTACAGATGAGTATCCTTCAATTGAGGCTAATCCACATGTGAGATTGGTATATCCAGAGATAGATGGCGGGAAAAAACTTACCCCTTGGATGCCATTAGTTAAATGGTTCCTAGCTATTCCACTTTTCGTACTCGGATTGATTTATGCAATCTATGGATTGGCATTAACTGTTGTTGCATGGTTTTCAGTGGTAAGAAATGGTATTTATCCAGAGGATAAGGCCGAAGAGGTTATTAAGGTGATTGCGTATTGGAACCGTTTATATGGATACGCACTTCTATTAGTAACTGATGAGTACCCATC
>JBAWYI010000043.1:0-6029 GCA_037143635.1 Actinomycetes bacterium | reverse complement strand
CCAGTCTCTCTGGCTAAATACTTAATTCCAGAGTTTGCTGCCGGTCCGCTTTCAACTGCAGAACAGGTTGCTTTAATACCGCGATCTTTTGCCATTTTAATTGCTCGATAACAATGGTATGGATCGGTAACGATTACTACTGAAGAAAACTTAGCTTTTCTCATTTGTTCAACATACGCCTTAGTGCTGCTTAAGGTATCTCTCCCCTTTGCAATTGCTAATACATTTGTTTTATTAACACCATTATCAATTAACCACGCCTTACTTGCTGCCGCCTCAGTTGTTCGATCCCCAGGGGCGCCGCCACCCACCGTATAAATTCTGGGTGCTAAGCCGGCTTTAAAAATACTTTTGGCGTGATTTAGGCGAGCAAGTAAAACCTCACTTGGTCGGCCATCAAATTGGGCTGCGCCCATTACTAAAATCACATCTGACTTTTCAGCTGTCGTATTTTTTGCCGTATACCAAATACTTCCTGCTACATAAAGTGGAATAACAATTATCAGTAACAATATAAATGAGATAACACGTCGTATTAATTTAAAAATAAACAATTACTTTATCCACCTGAAATAGCATCATCAATTGTGATTGTGGCAAACTCATCTGGATCATCAAGCCAGCCATCGGGTAATTTAACCTCTCGGCCATGACTAGTTCGTCCTCTTGGCCCATCACCAACCTCTTGCGGATATGGTTGATCAGCAACGCCAGAGAGCAATTGCTCCATCTCAGTTAATGATCCGACCATGCCAAGGGAAGCTCTAATTTCACGCGGTACTGAAAAGCCCTTTAAATACCAAGCCATATGTTTTCTAATATCTCGCATCGCTCGATCTTCATTTTCAAAGTACTCAACTAATAATTGACCATGGCGCAACATAATTTGTCTAACCTCAAACAAGGTTGGATTAACCCGTTTATTTTCACCATTAAATGCACTTACTAAATCTGTAAATAACCAAGGACGACCTAAACAACCTCTGCCAACTACAACACCAGCACAACCTGTTTGTTCCATCATTGAAATTGCATCTTGGCCAGACCAAATATCACCATTACCAAGTACTGGCACATCAGTGGATGAAAGATGCTCAACTAATTCAGTAATTTTATTCCAATCAGATCTGCCTTCATATAACTGCGCAGCAGTTCTGGCATGTAGTGCTACCCAAGCAACTCCTAAATCAGCTGCTGATTTTGCTGACTCTAAAAACGTTTGATGATCTGAATTAATACCAACTCGCATCTTTACCGTAACTGGCATTCCATACTTACTGGCAGCTTTAACAGCTGATTCAACAATTGCAGAGAATAATTTTCGTTTATAAGGAAGTGCTGCCCCGCCACCACGCCTGGTCACCTTTGGAACTGGGCAACCAAAATTTAAATCAATGTGATCAGCTAAATTTTCACTCCCTAGTAGATCTACCGCTTTTCCTAATACAACAGGATCTACGGCATATAACTGGACTGATCTTGGAGTTTCACCAACACCAGGTTTAATTAATCTAAATGTTTCCTCACGTCGTTCAATTAATGCTCTAGCGGTAACCATCTCAGAGACAAATAACCCCGCCCCTTGTTCACGGCATAATCTTCTAAAGGCGGCATTGGTAATACCAGCCATTGGGGCAAGTACAACTGGTGTAGTTAGAACTACCTCATTATTTTTAAAGTTGCCATTAGAAATTGGCAGACGAAGGGGCTTAACCTGCGTTAACAATTAGCAGCCTAATAATTTAGGTGCTAGATAATTTTGCACCTGATCAATTGCAATTCGAGATTGAGCCATTGAATCACGCTCGCGGATTGTTACTGCTTGATCTTCTAAGCTTTCAAAATCCACAGTGATGCAAAATGGGGTTCCGATCTCATCTTGACGGCGATACCTTCTGCCAATCGCACCAGCATCATCAAAATCCACATTCCAGTTTTTGCGCAGTGAATCAGCTAAATCCTTTGCCTTTGGTGAAAGGTCGGCATTGCGAGATAGCGGCAGCACGCCAATTTTTACTGGTGCTAATCGGTAATCTAATTTCATTAGCGCTCTTTTTTCCATCTCACCCTTAGAGTTTGGCGCTTCATCCTCGGTATATGCATCCATCATAAAAGTTAATGCGCATCGATCAACACCGGCTGCTGGCTCAATTACATAAGGTGTCCAACGTTCATTTTTCTCTTGATCAAACCAGGTTAGGTTTTCACCGGAAGCCCTGGAGTGTGATTTCAAATCAAAATCTGTTCGGTTAGCAATACCTTCTAGCTCACCCCACTCAGTACCAGCAAACTCAAACTTGTATTCAATATCTGCAGTTCGCTTTGAGTAATGAGAAAGTTTCTCTTTTGGATGTTCAAAGATTCTAAGTCGATCTGGATTAATTCCTAAATCTTTATACCAAGCAAGTCTGGTATCAATCCAATATTGGTGCCAAGTTTCATCAGTTCCTGGAACTACAAAAAACTCCATCTCCATCTGCTCAAACTCACGTGTTCTAAAAATAAAGTTTCCAGGGGTGATTTCATTTCTAAATGATTTGCCAATCTGGCCAATACCAAATGGTGGTTTTTTTCTCGAGGTTGATGCCACATTATCAAAGTTAATAAAGATTCCTTGCGCAGTTTCTGGTCGTAAATATGCAAGCCCTGATTCATCTTCAACTGGTCCAAGGTAGGTTTTAAGTAAGCCAGAGAATTGTTTAGGAGCGGTGAACTTTCCTTTTGTGCCACAGTTTGGACAATTTACTTCTTCAAGTGAGGCAGGTTTTTTCTTATGCTTATTTTCATAAGCCTCTTCTAAATGATCAGCACGGTAGCGTTTATGGCAGCTTGTGCACTCAGTTAATGGATCAGAGAATGTTTCAACATGTCCTGATGCTTGCCAAACTTCACGAGCTAAAATTACGCAGGAATCTAAACCGACAACATCATCTCTGCCTTGCACCATTGATTTCCACCACTGGCGCTTAATATTATTTTTTAATTCAACACCTAATGGACCGTAATCCCAAGAAGCACGAAGGCCGCCATAAATTTCAGATGAGGGGTAAACAAAGCCACGACGTTTGGCTAATGAAACAATTGTCTCTAATCGATCCTGCGCCATTTGATCTCCATCCGGCTGGCTGTCGGCGGCTTGCTCTTACTGGATTACTTTACGCTAGATTTAGCAAATGTTAGTTATCGCACTTGCTGCCACCACTGTATTAGCCACATTTTCAGGTGGAATGCTGGCACTTCGCGCTAAAGATCGCTTTCATTTAGTACTCGGATTATCAGCTGGATTACTTCTTGGGCTAGTTGGCTTTGACCTGTTGCCAGAGATTTTTGAAATGAATACCAATAATTTAATTGGGGTTAGAACTACTTCAGTAGCATTAATTGCAGGCTTCCTCTCCCTTCACTTTATTGAACAATTTGCTGGCTCCCATGAACCTGCAGAGTCTGATTATGGTCATGAACATACTCATGCAGTTGAGATTGCCGGCACCGTTGGCGCAATTGCCATGGCTGGTCACATATTTCTAGATGGTGTTGCCTTAGCTTTAGCATTTAAAGTAAGTAACGCTTTAGGTTACGCCGTATTTATCGCAATGATTGTGCACGCATTTAGCGATGGCTTAAATACTGTCGCTTTATTAATCAAAACTGGGCAGTGGCGTAGCCGAGGAAAGTATTTACTTGCAGTAGATGCAGTTGCTCGAGTAGGTGGAGCGGCAATTGGCTCTGCCTTAACAATTAGTGATAGCAACCTTGCAATTTACTTGGCACTCTTTTCTGGAATTGTGATCTACCTTGCTACCTCACATATTTTGCCAGAGGCGCACTCAAAACATCCTTCAAAGGTGACAATGCTTGCTACATTAGCTGGGGTAGTAATTATGTGGGCGGTAGTTTCAAACCTTTAATTAAGCTTTACCAAATCTACGTTCGCGCTCGGCGTATATCTCAATTGCCTTCCATAATGTTCTACGGTCAGCATCGGGCCAAAGCACATCTAAGAAAACCATCTCAGCATATGCTGATTGCCACATTAAAAAGTTGCTCGTTCGCTGCTCACCTGATGATCTTAAAAATAAATCAACATCACGCATCGCTGGTGCGTATAGATACTTATTAATTGATTTCTCTGAAAGTGAATCAGGCTTAATCTTTTTCTTCATTGCATCCTTGGCAATTGCAACGGCGGCATCTAACATCTCGGCCCGGCCACCATAATTAACACACATATTTAAGGTTAAAACTTTATTATTTTTTGTTAACTCTTGTGCCTCTTTTAACTCCTTTAAAACACCGGTCCATAATCTTTTTTCTCTTCCAACCCAGCGAATCTTTACCCCAAGATCATTCATCTCATCGCGCCTCTTTCGCAAAACTTGGCGATTAAACTCCATTAAAAACTTAACCTCTTCGGGGGATCTGCGCCAATTTTCAGTTGAGAATGCATATGCACTTAACTCTTTAACACCAATTTCAATTGCACCATGCACCATATCTAGTAATGATGCCTCCCCTGCTTCATGTCCGGCAGTTCTTGCCAATCCTCGCTGCTTTGCCCATCTGCCATTGCCATCCATAACCAAGGCAACATGTTGTGGGATTTGATTTGGTTTTAATTTAGGCGGCTTTGCACCACTTGGGTGGGGTGTTGGTGAAGTTACTTTTTTAGCCACGGCTAATTCTCTCAACTAATGGCAGGGAACGTAAACCACGTTCTAAATGCCATTGCAGGTAGGCCGCGATTAAGCCAGAGGCCTCACTTCGATTCTTTGGTTCACTTAACTGGGCTTGGTCCCAATCACCGGTTAATAAATTAGCCATTAACTCCAAAGTTACCGGTGATGGTGAAGCTGAGGCGGATGGTTTGCAGGTGATACAAACTGAGCCACCACCTTGGAGTGAGAAAAACTTATGTGGACCTGGCGCATCACAGCGAGAACAAATAGTTAACGATGGGGCGTAACCTGCAACAGATAATGATCTTAATAAATAAGCATCTAATATCAATGATGCGTCATATCTTTTCTCTGCTAACGCTTTAAGTGAGCCACTAACTAATAAGTATTGTTGTAACGCTGGTTCATGCTCTACCTGAGTAAAGCGCTCTGCAGCTTCAAGGATTGCACTTGCTACCGTCCAGCTTTGATAATCACTTGATAACACATCACCGTAATTTTCAATACTTACTACCTGAGTAATAGTGTCAAAGGTGCGGCCGGTATAGAGCTGAAGATCAACATAACTTGCAGGCTCTAAACGTGCACCAAATCTAGATTTGGTTCGCCGAACTCCCTTTGCTACCGCCTTTATTCGACCATGATCTTTGGTGAACAAAGTAATAATGCGATCTGCCTCCCCCAATTTCTGAGTGCGCAGCACAATTGCCTGATCGCGGTATAAAGACATACCCCTAAGTTACTAGAGGAGTAAGACAGAGACAGTTAACGAACTGCGCGATTGATTGAAGAGATTACTGCTTTAAGGGCTGCAGTAGTTGTACTTGGATCTATTCCAACACCCCAATAAACCTTCCCAGCAATCTCACACTCAAGGTAAGCAGCAGCTTTTGCATCTCCACCAGCAGATAAGGCGTGCTCGTAATAATCTAAAACTCTAACTGAAAGTTTTGGCTCATAAGCATTAACAATTGCAACAAATGCTGCAATTGGACCATTACCGGTGCCAGTTAACTTTTGGCTAGCGCCTTTATCAAGTAACTCAATAGATAGATCAACATCTTTATCCATCTGAGAGGTTTGAGAAAGGGCTGCTAATTTAAACCTGCCCCATTGATTATTTTTTGCTGGTAAATACTCATCTTCAAAGGTGTGCCACATAGCATCAGGTGAAACCTCACCACCTTCGGTATCGGTAAGGGACTGAATAACTTGGCTGAACTCAATTTGTAACCTACGAGGTAGATCTAATTGGTGTTCATGCTTCATTAAATAAGCCACTCCACCTTTACCAGATTGGCTATTTACCCGGATAACAGCTTCATAAGATCTGCCAATATCTTTTGGATCAAT
>JBAWYI010000042.1:0-6130 GCA_037143635.1 Actinomycetes bacterium | reverse complement strand
CCAGTTGAGTATAAAAGTTCAAGCATTGCTTTGTCTCTAAGTGAAATCTGGTCAACACCTGCAATATTTAAAATACTAAGAATCTGCTCAATCGATAAAGCTTTTGGTAAACGCTTAGGAATTTTAGGCGGTTTAAAATTAGAGGTTGGATCGTGGTATTTATACTCTTTGGACAGGTAAGAAAAATATGATCTAAGGCTTATTACATTTCTGGCAATACTTGATTCGCCAATATGAAAATCAGTATTTCCCATCCCCCGTAGCCATGCCACATACATGGTTAAATTTTCGGATTTAACCTGCTCTAATGAAAGTTTATTTATCGATAAATAGTGAAAAAATCGCTCTAAATCACTCTTATAAGCAGTAACCGTATTAACAGCTAAGCCTTTTTCAATTGTTAAGTAATTGAAAAAATCAGCTAAATGATCACTTGCCATGCTTTGCGATCGCAGCTGCAATCAATCCGGCAAAGAGTGGATGAGCACGGGTCGGTCTGGAAAGGAACTCTGGGTGTGCTTGAGTGCCAACATAATAAGGATGAAGATCTTTTGGAAGCTCAACAAACTCAACTAAATTTTTATCTGGTGACAGACCAGAGAAAACTAAGCCAGTTTTAGCCAATTGCTCACGGTATTTATTATTAACCTCATATCGGTGGCGATGGCGCTCACTTATTTGGCTCTTTCCATAAACACCTGCAACAACAGAGCCAGCAAGTAAATCTGCTTTATACAAACCAAGGCGCATCGTGGCTCCCATCTGGCCATTTCCTGCAACGATATCGATTTGGTCACTCATGGTTGAGATAACTGGATTTGTTGTCTTCTCATCAAACTCAGCCGAGTTAGCATCTTTAATTCCAGCAATATTACGGGCAGCCTCAATTACCATGCACTGCAAACCTAGGCATAAACCAAGTGTTGGAATTTTATTCTCACGAGCATATTTCAATGCGCCGAGCTTTCCTTCAATACCACGAACTCCAAAGCCACCGGGCACACAGATTGCATCCACATCACCTAGATTGGCCGCCGCATCTTTATCAGTTGCACAGTTATCACTTGGCACCCATTTGATGTTTACTTTGGCAAAATTAGCAAAACCGCCAGCACGCAGTGCTTCAGTCACTGATAGGTAGGCATCTGGTAAATCAATATATTTTCCAACTAATGCAACAGTTACCTGATGCTTTGGGTTGTGAACACGATCTAGTAGTTCTGCCCACTCGCCCCAAACCACATCCTTGCACTTAAGCCCTAATCTCTTAACAACAAATGCATCCAATCCTTCTGAGTATAAAACCTTTGGAATATCATAAATTGATGGCGCATCAACGGCAGCGACTACTCCTTCAATATCAACATCACACATAAGTGAAATCTTCTTCTTAACAGCATCTGGGATCTGACGATCACTCCTAAGCACAATTGCATCGGGTGAAATACCAATAGAACGTAGTGCTGAAACGCTGTGCTGGGTTGGTTTAGTCTTTAATTCACCAGCTGGTCCCATATAGGGAACTAAGGAAACATGCAGGTAAAACACATTATCGCGGCCAACATCTTGGCGTATTTGACGAGCCGCCTCTAAAAATGGTTGAGATTCAATATCACCAACTGTGCCACCAATCTCAGTGATCACCACATCAACCTCAGGGCCTGCCATTGCCTTCATCGCATCTTTAATTTGGTTAGTAATGTGTGGAATTACTTGAACAGTCTCTCCTAAATACTCACCACGGCGCTCTTTTGCAATCACAGCAGAGTAGATCTGACCAGTTGTGATGTTGGCAGAACCATGCAGATTTGTGTCTAAGAAGCGCTCATAATGGCCGATATCTAAATCAGTCTCAGCACCATCATCGGTAACAAATACCTCACCATGTTGGAATGGATTCATAGTTCCTGGATCAACATTTAAATATGGATCAAGCTTTTGCATCGTCACTCGAAGGCCCCGAGCGCGCAGAAGTCTGCCTAAACTAGAAGCAGTTAATCCTTTGCCTAAACTTGAGGCGACGCCACCTGTAACAAAGATATGTTTACTCACATGATTGGCGGTCATGGAAGACTAGATTATCATGAATTTCTAACTATCGCTAATAACTCAGTTGCGTGTTCTTGCGCCGTCTTTGAATCCTCCTGCCCGCTTAACATTCGCGCGATTTCAACTTTTCGATCCGACTCACTCATTTCAATCACATCACTTTGTGTTACTAAACCATTTTCATTCTTTTTTACAACTAAATGATTATCTGCCCACACTGCAACCTGTGGCAGGTGAGTAATAACTATTACTTGTGCTGATTTTGCAAGCTTTGCAAGCCGCCGGCCAACTTCAACTGCAGCTTTTCCGCCAACACCAGCATCAACCTCATCAAAAATATATGTCCCAATTGGTTCAGCCTCAGCAATTACTACCTCAAGCGCTAACATCACACGAGATAGTTCCCCGCCACTTGCCACCTTACTTAGTGAAAGTGGTGCAGCTCCAACATGTCCGGCAAATAAAATTGCGATCTCATCTAATCCGGTGCTGGTGTAATTTTTTGGATTACCGCTATCTGACGTCTTTTGTTCAATTACGAACTTAGCGTTTGGCATTGCTAGGTTATTTATCTCATCTGTAACTAGTTTTGCAAGCTTGTCAGCACTTGCTTTTCGATCCTTCGAAATTTCTATTGCAAGAGTTTTTAGATGAGAAAACAATTTCTCAGCCTCTTTTTCTAACTCCTTAACCCGTTCATCTCCCCCAGATAAATCTGCCATTTTTGCCTTTGCATTTTGGCCGTCAATAATTAATTGTTCAAAGGCTGCATCTCGCTCACTTCCCTTGCCATACCTTTTAAGCAGAGAATTCAAAGACGCTTTGCGCTCCTGCAGAGTGGCAAATCGATTAGGATCCGCTTCAAGATTTGAAAGATAAGTAGTTAAATCACTGCCAACATCTGAAAGATTCAGAAGTGTTTCAGTAAAGCGCTCTATTAATTTATCTAACTCACTGTCCTTGCCGCTAACTTGATCAAGATTTTTTCGCATCTGTTGCAGCAAGTTAATCGCTGAAATTTCATCCTCTTCTAAAAGATTAAGGCTGGCGCTAACCGCCTGATTTAACTGCTCAACTGAACCGAGCTTTGCAATTTCATTTTCAATCTGTAATAACTCACCAGATTTTGGGGCAAGCTTGGCAAACTCACCAGCAAACTCAGAGAGTAGGGCCATCTCTTTATCCCGCTGACTTAATTGGGATTGCAGCTCTGCTATTCGGTCAATCATCTCTTGATATTGATTATAAATATCTTGATACTCAGCTAGATCAACGCCGGCAAAGCGATCTAGTAGTTCGCGACTTACCGCAGGCTTTGTTAACTTTGACGAAGATGATTGGGCGTGGATTTCAACAAGGCTTTGGGAAAATTGATTTACTGCAGTTGTTGAACTAACTGCTCCACCAACTAATACTCTTGATTTTCCAGCGGTGCTCAGTGTTCTAGTTATAACCACGCTTTCATCTTCAACCTCACCACCTGATTCAGTTATCAAATCTGCAATAGCTTTAGGAACTGCAAACTTTCCAGTAATCACCGCCCGCTCTTGTCCTTGCCGTACTAAATCAGAATCACTTTTACTTCCAAGCACTAAACCAAGTGCTGTTAAAACCATTGTCTTTCCAGCACCAGTTTCACCAGTTAATACTGTTAAGCCGGGTTTAAATTCGATATTTGTGCTTTCGATTACTCCAAGACCACGAATGGAAATCTCTTCTAAACTACTTTTACTAACCTTCTTACTCGCCACGCCAACCCTCAACCGGCAACTTAAATTTAGCAACAATCCGATCAGTAAAGGTGGCTGGCTTGATATGTGCCAGTAGGACATCTTCTTTATCGCTAGTTAAAACAACTCGATCATTTTTCTGCAATTTAGTTCTTCTAATTCCATCAGCATTTAAATCCGCTGAATCACTCTCTAAATCAATTGCAATCTCTGAGTGAGGAGATACCACCATAGGTTTTGAGAAAAGTGCGTGAGCTGCAAGAGGTAAAAGTACTAACGCATCAACCTCAGGCCATACAACCGGCCCACCTGCTGAGTAGGCGTATGCAGTTGATCCGGTTGGAGTTGCACAAATTACGGCGTCACACCACCAACGCGATAACGGGCGGTGATCAATTTGAACAAAGAGATCAATCATCTGGTGATCATTACGCTCTACTAAAACCTCATTTAACGCCCAGCCTGATTCAATCACTTTGCCTGCGCGCAGTAATTGATAATTAAGGCTCATTCGCTCTTCAATTGAAAATGTGCCAGAAGCTATTGCATCTACTATCTCAGTAAGAGATGGGCGTTCAATTTCTGCTAAAAAGCCGACATGGCCTAAATTGATACCAAGAATTGGCACCTTCTTGCCTCGGAAAATTTCAGCAGCGCGAAGCATTGTGCCATCGCCACCTAAAACAACTGCTAAATCAACCTGGGCAGTAGATTTAAAATCATTAGCACCAGCTGTTTTAATCGTGGCAAAAACATTTATTTGTTTGCCCGTTAATAGTTTCGTCAGCTCATTTGCAGTTGAGATCGCCTCTGGTCGGGTTGGGTGAGTAACCAGTAAAACATTTTTAACAACCTTGTTCATGCTGGCCCCTTCTCGATCGCAAGATCTAAATCTACTTCTAATAAGGCAGGAGCGCCTTTTCGTAACCACAGGAAGTACTCCACATTGCCAGATGGACCAGGAAGTGGACTGGCCACTACGCCAAGTGTGCCAAGTGTGAGCGCAAAAGCAGCATTTGCAACCTCTACTACCGCTTCTTTCCGCAGGTGAACATCTCGCACTACCCCACCGGCTCCCAGTTTTTCCTTACCAACCTCAAACTGTGGTTTGACCATAATAAGAAAATCTGCGCCCTCTTTTGCAACTGAGATTAGAGCCGGAAGCACTAATTTAAGTGAGATAAATGAAAGATCTGCCACCACTAAATCTATTTCTTCGCCAACTTGAGCGGAGGTTAAGTTTCTAACATTTACTCGATCTAAAATTTTCACTCGGATATCTTTTTGAAGCTCCCAAGCAAGTTGGCCATAACCAACATCTACTGCAACAACCTTGCTTGCTCCCCGTTTTAATAACACATCGGTAAAGCCGCCGGTAGATGCCCCAGCATCTAATGCAGTTTTACCACTTACCAAAAGCTTTGAAAAATTATCTAGAGCGCCAGCTAACTTATGACCACCACGTGAGACAAACTCAGCATGATCATCTTTTAATGTTATAGAAGTTTGCGCATCCACCTGGGTTGCAGCTTTGCTAGCTGGAATACCGGTAACCAAAACATTTCCAGCTGCAATTAAGTCAGTTGCAGCTTCCCGCGATCTTGCCAATCCGCGCCGGACTAACTCGGCATCTAAGCGGGTCTTCATTTAATTTAAACTCCGTCAAGATTTGAGAGTGCTTGTTGCAAAAGTTGATGAACCTTTTCAAACTCACCGCTGTGTTCTGAAATAGGTAAATTATTTATGGAAGCAATTTTAGATTTTAATTGTTCAAGATCGACTGCAATTTGCTGCACCAATGATTCATCGCTCATGAGGTAACGGTACCGAAAAACCATTTGTTTATGCTGGTTTTAGAGGATTTTTTGATTTGAAAATAAAAAAATGAGCCCCACCTGAATTAACAGATAGGGCTCATTATTAAATTGAGTCCGGCGGCGATCTACTCTCCCACAAGGTCCCCCTTGCAGTACCATCGACGCTATAGGGCTTAACTTCCGGGTTCGAAATGGGACCGGGTGTTTCCCCTATGCTAAGGCCGCCGAAACATTATTGAGTTATCAAGTAAAGAATAAAAATACTTTAGAAATTAATCTAAATATTTTTATCCCCGACCGTAGCTCGGGAACCACACAGTGAACGCGATTCAAATTTATTTTTAGTTGTAGTTAAATCCTCGACCTATTAGTACCGGTCAGCTGCAAGGCTTGCGCCTCTTCCACTTCCGGCCTATCAACCCAATAGTCTCTTGGGGGTCTTACCTGGTAAACCAGTAGGAAACCTAATCTCGAAGCGAGCTTCCCGCTTAGATGCTTTCAGCGGTTATCCCTTCCGAACGTTGCTAATCGGCC
>JBAWYI010000041.1:0-6328 GCA_037143635.1 Actinomycetes bacterium | reverse complement strand
AGAGCTAACACAATCTTGCATGAGATGGCCCATATGTGGTTTGGCAATATGGTGACGATGAAGTGGTGGGATGATCTTTGGCTTAATGAATCATTTGCAGAGTGGTCTTCATATTTGGCAATGGTTGAGGGAACTAGATTTAAAAAATCATGGACTGGATTTAATCAAGAGCGAAAGAATTGGGCATACCGCCAAGATCAATTAACTACCACTCACCCAATTGTCTCGGACATGGTTGATATTGATACGGTGGCCGGAAACTTTGATGGTATTTCATACGCTAAAGGTGCTTCAGTACTTCAGCAATTAGTAGCCCATGTTGGAAGAGATAACTTCATTGCTGGATTACAAAAATACTTTACAAAGCATGCATTTAAAAACACCACACTTGAGGATTTACTATCTGAGTTAACAATAACTAGTGGCCGGGATTTAAAGCCATGGGTTGCAACCTGGCTACAAACTGCAGGTGTTAACACTCTGCGTCCTGCCCTTGAGATTGAAAATGATAAGTACAAATCAGTTTCCGTAATCCAAGAAGCACCAACTATGCCAGTTGGTTCTAAAGAGTTGCGCCCGCACCGGATGGCGGTTGGTTTATATGATCTAGTTGGAAGCAATATCGCACTTCGTAAAAGTGTTGAGTTAGATGTTGCTGGAGCTAAAACAGTTGTAAGCGAGTTAGCCGGCGAAAAGGTTGCAGATCTTCTACTAGTTAATGATCGAGATCTCTCCTACGGAAAGGTTCGATTTGATGAGCGATCAATTTCAACCTTAAAAGCACACCTTGGCAAGATTGATGATTCCCTAACCCGCGCGCTGTGCTGGTCTGCTGCTTGGGATATGTTGCGAGATGCTGAGATCAGCGCAACTGATTTTATTGATATTGCACTTGCTGGACTTGCCGGTGAAGATGACATTGCCACCGTCACAATTATCGCTAACCAGTTAATAACTGCAGTTGAGATTTACTCATCCCCTACCAAGCGCGACTCCGCTCGACTTAAGGTTGGTAATGGTTATGAGGCGATGTTGCGAAGTGCTAAAGCTGGCAGTGATCACCAATTACAGTTTGCTAGAAACTTCACATCATTTGCATCCAGTGCTGAACATAATGATCTAATTAAAGAGTTATTAGATGGCAAGTTATCAGGGCTTAAGGTTGATGCCGATCTTAGGTGGACATTTGTAATTGCATTAGCAGAGCGAGGCTTAATGGATAAGCCAGCCCTTTCTGCTGAATTGCTTAAGGACAACACATTAACTGGACAACTTTCTCATGCCACCGCCCTTGCTGCACTTCCAACAGCGCAGGCAAAGGCAGAAACTTGGAAATCAATTACCACCGAGGAGATCAGCACATCAGAGCGGGAAGCAAAGTTGGCTGGCTTTATGCGAGCACTGCACCGACCACTACTTGCTGCTTATGTTGATCCATACTTTGATTTACTGCTTGAAACATGGGGCAAAAAATCCTATGAGGTAGCAAGTAAGTTTGTTAGCGGTATGTATCCGATTTATATAACCAACCAAGCAACATTGGATAAAACTATTAATTGGCTTGGAAGTACTGGCAAAGATGGTCAGGCAGGTCTTAGAAGATTAGTCTCTGAAGGCCGGGACGCCCTTGAGCGAGCGCTAGCGGTGCAAGCAAAAGATAAGTAGTCCTACTCGATATGAGTAAGAGGATTAATACTCTTTTTACTTTTCTTTCTAGTTTCCTTTGCGGTGATGTAAGCAAAAAATGCAATCACGGTAAATAACAAAACCGGTGCGGCAACAAAGTAAGTAAAGGTTTGCAAAACCGTTAAGCCAGCGCCGGCTAATGTGCCATCTTCAATCATGCGCTAGCTGCTCCAATCGCCTCTACCCCAAATGGTTTTAGATATGGAATCCAAATCCGATTAGGTTTACCAGTTCCTAGTATGCGCCATGCCGCACCCACTGGTTCACGCGGGGTGTGACGAAGCCGCCATCCTAAATCCTTTAAAGTTTTATCAGCCTTTACATGATTACATTTATGACAGGCTGAGACCACATTCTCCCAATTATGTCCGCCGCCCCTTGATCTGGGAATCACATGATCAATTGAGGTTGCCGTCACACCGCAGTAAACACAGCGGTTGTTATCTCTGGCAAAAATTGCCCTACGAGAAAGAGGAACTGCATGACGATAAGGAATCTTTACAAATTTATTTAATTTAATTACCGCAGGTAAGGTAATTGATCCGCGGGCATAGGTAAGGATGCGGCCTGAATCTTCCACGCTGGTTGCGCGCTCATTTAAGACGAGGATTAACGCTCGTCGTTCTGATACGACACCTAGTGGCTCATAGGTGGCGTTCAGTACCAAAGTTTGTGACACTGAAAGCAACTCCTTTTAGGGGCAACACGTGGCTCGTGCTGCGTAGGCATATCTTGCCTGAGGTTTGGCAAAAAAACATCATTTATAAGCAGATTCCTACTTACATTTGGGTTAAAGTTTTCATCTAGCGATGAAAATACCTGAGAATTTGAAATCAGCGGCAGATTGGTTCACCGGAGCCCCGCTTAATATCACGGTGATAATCACCCTTGCCATCACAATCTCACTCCTTGGGCAGCGCTCAATCTCTAGATTAATGAGCCGTATTGCATCTGCTGATCTAATCCCAGGACCAAAGCGAAGTGGGGTTAGACAAAAAGAGCGAGCAAAAACTACCAGCACAGTTTTGAAATCAACCTTAAATGGTGTGATCTGGTTAATTGCAATCTTTATGATCTTAGCTGAGTTTGGTTTAAATCTTGGGCCCCTTATAGCTTCAGCTGGTGTGATTGGCGTAGCGCTAGGACTTGGCGCACAAACTTTAGTTCGCGATATTTTATCTGGCATATTTATGTTAGTTGAAGATCAATATGGCGTGGGCGATAAAGTTGATGTGCTTGAGATTCAAGGTGTGGTTGAAACTGTTGGCCTACGTATTACAACCGTTAGAGATAGTAAAGGCACAATTTGGTACCTAAGAAATGGTGAGATATTAAAGGTTGGAAATAAATCTCAACCTAAAAACAAACGCTAAGTAGCTGCGTTGATCATCGCAGCAGCTGCTGCCTCTAAGTACTCCCAAAGCTCACTCTTTAAATCATCTGCAATCTCAAGTCCATTTACTGCATCCTTCATACAAACCAACCAAGCATCATGTTCTACCTTTGAAATATGAAATGGTGCATGTCGAAGGCGAAGCCGTGGGTGTCCACGTTCTTCACTATAAGTAGTCGGCCCGCCCCAGTACTGCTCTAAAAATAATTGCAGTCTTCTACCTGCGCCATGTAAATCATTTTCTGGATACATCGGGCGCAGAATTGGATTTACTGCAACTAGTGCGTAGAAGTGTGAGACTAAATCATTAAAGGTTTTCTCACCCCCGGCTCGCTCGTAAAAGGTGGTACTCACACCTTAACTCGCTCTTTTACCTGTGGGGTAGAAATTTGTAATACAAAGTAACTTGTTATTACACATAAAATTCCGGTGATATAAAAAGCTGAGGCGTAATCACCAAATTTAACTCTAAGTAATGACGCGCCAAGGGCAGCAATTGAGCCACCGATTTGGTGAGCGGCAAATACCCAGCCATAGATAACTGCGCCCTTATCTGGTCCTAATACTTGCCGGCATAACAAGACTGTTGGTGGCACAGTTGCTACCCAATCAAGGCCATAGAAAATTATAAAAACTAGCGTGGATGGATGAAGGGTTGAGAATAAGATTGATGGCAATAAAAATAGTGACAGACCCCGTAGTAGGTAGTAAAAGAATAAAAGTTTTCTTGGATCAACTCGATCGGTTAAATAACCAGAAAAAATTGTGCCAATCACATCAAAGACGCCAATTAACGCCAGCAAACTAGCCGCCGTTACCTGCACCATGCCATGATCATGGGCGGCTGGAATAAAGTGGGTGCCAATTAATCCGCTAGTTGATAGACCACAAACAAAAAATGAGCCAACTAAGTACCAAAAGTTTCTTACCTTACTTGCATCCTTAAGGGATTGAATCGCATTTTTTGCGGCATTGCCTTTTTGTAATACCGGCGGCTGCCAATCATCACCTGCTCCATAAGGTTTTAGATTAAAACTTTGAGGATCCTCTTTTAAAAAGAAATAAATTAATGGCACCATTAAATACGCACCGAGTGCTATAACTAATGAGGCTGCTCGCCATCCAGGATTTTCCGCTAATTTTGATAAACCTGGTAAGAAAACTAATTGGCCAGAGGCAGCAGCCGCTGTGAGAATTCCAATTACTAAGCCACGTTTTTTAACAAACCATCTATTTGCAATTGTGGCGGCAAAGACTAAGGCCATCGACCCAGTACCAACGCCAACTACAACACCCCATAGCAACATTAGATGCCAACTCTTATTCATCCAGATTGTTAAGAGTGCGCCAGTACCAACGGTGGTAAGGGCAGCCATCACAACTTTTCTAACTGTAAAGCGCTCCATTAAAGCTGCGGCAAAGGGTGCAGTTAAGCCATAAAGTAAAACGTTGATTGCAACTGCAAGGGAAATAACATTCCGGCTCCAACCAAAATCTGCCTCAAGCGGCAAAATTAAAACAGATGGTGCACTTCTAAAACCAGCGGTTGCAAATAATGTGCCAAAAGTAATACCAGCAACAATCCACGCTGGATGAATTCTGGTCTTCATTAATTAACCAGAAACTTAGTTAAAAAGCCTCGCTCTGCATCATTAATTGGCCGAGATTTTCTAGTTTTTAAATCAATAGTTACCTGAACTGTTTTTATCTTGGCAAAAACAGTGCCATTCTTTGAAAGCTCATAACCATTAACAAATGATGAGGTTCCAATTGAATCTACCCACAAGGTAACATCATAAAAACAACCACCCTCAGTAATTGGCGCTAGGTAATCAACCTCAGCTCTGGCAACTACCATCTCCATCAAAATTGGCTCCTCTTTCTTTTCAGCAAATGAGTACCAACCCCAATCAAACCGTGCCTCTTGGGCGTAGGTTAAATACTTTGCATTATTAACATGTCCAAATGCATCAAGATCATCCCAGCGAACAAATGCTTTATGGGTGTATTTCATAATTACCTCTTAATTACCTGGTTAATTTACGGTAGGTAGCACGGTGTGGACGGGCGGCATCAATACCAAGGCGTGAAATCTTATTCTCCTCATAACTTTCAAAGTTTCCTTCAAACCAAAACCACTTTGACTCACCTTCATAAGCCAAAATATGGGTAGCAACACGGTCTAAGAACCATCTATCGTGGGAGATAACTACGGCGCACCCTGGAAATTCAAGCAGCGCGTTTTCAAGTGAACCAAGTGTTTCAACATCTAAATCATTAGTTGGCTCATCAAGTAGTAATAAATTTCCACCTTGCTTAAGAGTTAGTGCAAGATTTAATCTATTTCGCTCACCCCCTGATAAAACCCCAGCTGGCTTTTGTTGATCTGGCCCTTTAAAACCAAAGGCAGAAACATATGCCCGGCTTGGCATCTCAACATTTCCAACCTTGATAAAATCAAGACCATCGGAGACTACTTCCCAAAGTGATTTCTTTGGATCAATACCACCACGTGATTGATCAACGTAGGAGATCTTTACCGAATCACCAACCTTTACTAAACCAGAGTCAGCTTTTTCCATACCCAAAATGGTTTTAAATAATGTGGTCTTACCTGCACCATTTGGCCCAATTACGCCAACAATTCCATTGCGAGGAAGTGTGAAGGAGAGATCATCAATAAGAATTCGATCATCAAAGCCTTTAACTAAATGCTCACACTCAACTACA
Source organism: Actinomycetes bacterium (assembly GCA_037143635.1). Taxonomy (GTDB): domain Bacteria; phylum Actinomycetota; class Actinomycetes; order Nanopelagicales; family Nanopelagicaceae; genus Nanopelagicus. The sequence goes on along the minus strand of JBAWYI010000041.1, from coordinate 519 downwards.
ACATCTCCAAGACGAGGCCCTGGTGGAATTTGAATCTCTTCAAAATCTAACTTGCGAGTTTTATCAGCCTCTGCTGCCATCTCTTCATAACGAGCAAGACGTGCTTTGGACTTTACCTGTCGTCCCTTGGCATTCATTCTTACCCACTCAAGCTCTTCCTTTAATCGCTTAGCGCGCTTAACATCTTTTTGTCCTTCAACCTTCATACGTGCTTCTTTAGTCTCCAAATATGTTGTGTAATTTCCTTCATATGGATAAGCCCGGCCTCGATCTAACTCTAAAATCCATTGCGCAACATTGTCTAGGAAATATCTATCGTGAGTGATCGCAACTACGGTTCCTTCATACTTACTTAAATGTTGCTCAAGCCATAACACAGATTCTGCATCTAGATGGTTGGTTGGCTCATCAAGTAACAAAAGATCTGGTTTTTGCAGTAGTAATTTACAAAGTGCAACACGTCGCCGCTCGCCACCAGATAACACCTTCACATCTGCCTCAGGGGGTGGACAGCGAAGT
>JBAWYI010000040.1:0-6752 GCA_037143635.1 Actinomycetes bacterium | reverse complement strand
TTTTCCTGGAACTAAAACTTTTCCTTTTTGGGAAATCTCTGCTTTAAATTTTGCTTTAGCTGATGTTTCTAAATCTGAGCCAGATAATGTGATCTCATCTGTTGCATCAATAACAATTCCCAACAAAGCTGTGGTGATTGGCCGGTTTGAAATCGACTTTGAAACCCAGTTGACTGCGTCAACTAAGGAATCTCTTTCAACTACAAACTTCATTTACCCACCTTTTCTTTATTTATCCTTCAAATCCTAACTACTTACAGTTTTAACCAACAGTTCGTATCTATCCACCCTTTATCTCTCTATATAGTGGTTAGTAGTAACCAGAGCGGAAAATGTGGAAAGAGGGGAAAACCGCAGGTCAGACGCAGTGAAGTTACCCCCAAAATCTGTGGGTTGGGTGTGGGGAGGGTGTTTAAAACCCACTTAAATCAAGTTATAAACAACCATATCCACACTTATCCACAACTTATCCCCAGTCTGGGGGTAGAGCGTTGGGGAGAACTTTTCAATATTTAGTTGGAAAAACCCTACTTTTTAGATTGCTGTTTAATCCGGTTGGTTAACTCAGTAACCTGGTTATAGATCGAACGGCGCTCTGCCATTAGCTGGCGGATCTTGCGGTCAGCATGCATCACAGTGGTGTGATCTCTTCCCCCAAAAGCTTGGCCAATTTTAGGAAGGGATAGCTCGGTCATCTCTCGGCAGAGATACATCGCAATTTGGCGAGCATTTACTAACACCCGAGAACGGGAGGTGCCACAAAGATCATCAACAGAGAGTGAGAAGTAAGAGGCGGTCTGAGCCATAATGGTTGGACCAGTAATTTCTGGGCCACCCTCCTCGGGAATTAAATCCTTAAGCACAATTTCCGCAAGTGATAAATCAACACCCTGTCGATTTAAAGAAGCAAAAGCGGTAACACGAATTAATGCCCCCTCTAATTCGCGGATATTTGTGGAGATCTTGCTTGCAATATATTCAAGCACATCATCAGGTGCGTTTAATTTATCCTGCGCAGCTTTTTTACGAAGAATTGCAATTCTAGTTTCAAGCTCTGGTGGTTGAATATCGGTAATTAAACCCCACTCAAATCGGGAGCGAAGGCGATCTTCCAAAGTTGTTAATTGTTTTGGTGGGCGATCACTTGAGATAACAATTTGTTTGTTGGCGTTATATAAAGTGTTAAAGGTATGGAAGAACTCCTCTTGAGTTCGCTCCTTGTTTTCTAGGAACTGAATATCATCAACCAATAAAATATCTAAATCACGGTAGCGCTTTTGGAAAACCGAAGCTTTATCATCACGGATTGAGTTAATAAAGTCATTAGTGAACTCCTCTGAGGAGACATATCGAACCCGGGTTGAGCCATATAACTCTTTAGCGTAAGCACCAATAGCGTGTAATAAGTGGGTCTTACCAAGACCTGAATCACCATAAATAAACAGTGGGTTGTATGCCTTCGCTGGGGCCTCTGCAACCGCAACCGCAGCAGCGTGGGCAAATCGATTTGAGGCACCAATCACAAAGGTTTCAAAAATATACCGTGGGTTTAATTGCGCACTTTCATTATTAATAAGTGAGGTTGAGTTTCTACCAGTACCACCCTTAACCTCAACTGGGTTTTCAGTGAAGTTTTCAACCTGATCAATAGATGAATCTTCATAGGTGTCATTTTTTGAATCAGCTGTAACAGTTACTGCAATATTTATTTTTTCACCTAATTGATTACTTAGCTCCTCGGTAAGAATTCCTCGAAGCCGAGTCTCTAAAACATCCTTTGTAAAAAGATCAGGAGCAGATAAAAGAAGGTTAGAACCATCCTCACCCTCACCAGGTAGTAAACCAAGTGGTTTTGTTCTAACTAAAAATGCGCTGTATTGCGGAGTTGCCACAGATGAGACCACCTGATCCCACAGTTTTTGCAGATCTACCTGCGCAAGAGTTGCCATCTAACCCACCCATATTCTGGCTAAAAGCCCTAAAAAAGTTACCCACAAAGTTATCCACAGGCTGTGGTCTAAACCTGTCCTTTAACTTCATTTTCTAGCCATATAGGGGAAAATCTGTGGATAGAGGGCGAACATAGGGGGTACCTCTCAGGAATGCAAGTGGTTATCCACATTAATCCAAGGCCAGATATGCCAAATCGGGTGGTTTGACCCATCTTGTCCCCAACCCCTACCCTTACCACCCATACCGCTGTGACCCGCCAAACGGGAGTAGTTCTAATTTAGGAGATATTTATGAAGCGCACCTTCCAGCCCAATGTTCGCAAGCGGGCTAAAAAACATGGTTTCCGTGCTCGCATGGCCACAAGAGGTGGACGAGGTGTTTTATCAGCTCGTCGCGCTAAAGGCCGCGCCAAAATCTCTGCTTAATTAAAAACACAACACGTGTTACCTAAATCCAACCGCCTGCGGGTGGGATCAGATTTTAATCGCATCACAAAAACCGGTGTGCGAATTAATAGCGAAAATCTTGTTATCTATGCCGCCATTGCTGGTGTTAATCAACCCCAAATCGGATTTATCGTTAATCGCTCAATTGGTGGATCAGTTACTAGACATTTAGTTACTAGAAAACTTCGTCACAACTTTGCCTCTCACATTAAATCCCTACCAAACAAATCTATGTTGGTAGTTAGAGTTTTAAAACAACAACCTGATTACACCAATGAGGTTGCTGTAAGTATTGAAAAAACTATCGCAAAACTTTCTAGCAAAAAGGCGGATGCGTGAGAAAAGTATTTGTATTAGCAATTAAAAGTTATCAAAAACTGATCTCACCACTTTTCACGCCCCGTTGTAAGTATTACCCATCATGTTCAACATATGCCGAACTGGCAATTACCGAGTTTGGAATCAAAGGATTATTTATGGCCACCTGGCGATTAATTAGATGTAACCCTTTTTCCCACGGTGGGGTGGATTACCCATCAAAGAATGCTGTTTTAAAAGTTAAAGAGAGGCAATTAATTTAAATGAGCACCATTTTAAACCCCTTATATACAGCTGTTTCTTGGGTAATTATTACCTTCCATGATCTATTAAGTTTTACCAACAACGAAGATCTGCAGTGGTCAATTGGAATTATCGCACTGGTTATTTTAATCCGTATTATTTTAATTCCATTATTTGTTAAACAGATTAAATCCCAACGCGCGTTAACCGCATTACAACCACATATGAAGGCGATTCAAAAGAAACATAAGGATGATCGCCAAAAGCAATCTGAGGAGATGATGAAGCTCTATAAAGAGCACAAAACAAATCCTTTTGCCTCCTGTTTTCCAATCCTGGCCCAGGCCCCAATATTTTTTGCCCTCTTCACAGTGCTTAATGGAATTAGCCAAAACAAACCACATGGTTTATTAAAGGATGAGTATTTAGTATCAGCCCAACAAGCACACTTCTTCGGCGCTCCACTTTCTGGCACTTTCCTAGGCTCCACCGATGGCGGCACCAAGTTAATTGCCATCCTGTTAATTATCTTTATGTCCGCCACTACCTTCACCACTCAACGACAGTTGATGGTTAAAGGAATGCCAAAGATGGACTCATCAAATAACATGATGTTGCAACAGCAAAAAATTATGCTTTATTTATTCCCAATTATTTTTGCAGTGACTGGTGTTAACTTTCCAATTGGAGTTTTAATTTACTGGTCAACTACAAACCTTTGGACCTGGGGCCAACAGTTTTATGTAATTAAAAGAAATCCAACACCAGGCTCTCCTGCCTATGAAGAGTTACAAAAGAAAAAAGCTGCAAAAGGATTACTTAATGAAAAAAGTAATGATGAGGGTGGAACAACAATTACTGAAAACCCAACCGATATTGGTGGGCAAAGAAAGCAACCAAAACGGAAAAAGAGAAGGCGTTAAAAAAACCATAACAAAGTAGTACAAAAACTATCAAAGTAGTATAAATACCATCTTGGAGGAAAAATGAGTGAAGTAAAGAGTGAAAAGGTTGTTGAGAAGAAGAGCTTGATTGCCCAACTAGAGGAAGAGGGCGATGTCGCCGCTGACTACTTAGAGGGCTTACTTGATATTGCAGATCTTGATGGCGATATCGATATCGATGTTGAAAATGATCGAGCCTCCCTGGCAATTGCTGGGGGCAAGTTAAGCCACCTAGTTGGCGGCCGTGGTGAGGTTCTAGATTCACTTCAAGAGCTAACCCGCCTTGCAGTTCAAACCTCATTAGGTGAGCGCAGCCGGTTAATGCTGGATATCGACAACTTTAGAGCTGACAAAAAGAGCGAGCTAGCCCAGTTGGCAAAAGAGACCGCTGAAGAGGTTAAGTCCACTGGTGAGTCAATAAAGCTTCGGCCAATGAATGCCTTTGAACGCAAGGTTGTCCATGACACCATCCAGGAGATTGGCCTAACCAGTGAATCTGAGGGTGAAGATCCAGATCGCTGCGTGGTAGTACTTCCTGCCTAAGGTTTCACGTGAAACCAAGCTCTGAGCTTCTGGCCTATTTCAAGGATCATGAGGATCAGATCCAAACCTTTGCCCAAATTCTTGCAACCCGTGGGATAGAGCGGGGTTTAATCGGCCCTAAAGAGGGGGATCGGATCTGGGAGCGGCATATCGCCAACTCAATTCCAGTCACCACCCTGATTCCACAGGGGGTGCGGGTAGTAGATATTGGTTCTGGGGCAGGACTTCCTGGCATTGTGATCGCCCTAGCCCGGCCAGATCTAAAAATAACCCTGGTTGAGCCCTTACAAAGAAGGGTTGATTTCCTAATTGAGGTGGTTGCAGAGCTTGATCTACCAATTGAGGTAATTAGAGGCAGGGCTGAGATAGTAAAAAAGCAGTTCGAGGTCGTCACCGCAAGAGCGGTCGCCCCATTAGAAAAATTGATCCAAATCTCCTGGCACATGATTCCAAAGGGCGGGGCACTCCTTGCCATAAAAGGAGAGAGTGCAGCAACTGAGCTAGCGGCCACCAAGCTTAAAAAGGGCTCATCTGCCCAAGTACATGAGATATCACTACCTAATCTGCCTGTGGCTAGGGTGGTTGAGGTAAGGAAAGGTGCTTAACTTCCGCCCATGAGGGCAGATGATGTTTCACATGAAACCAGCAACCAATCTGGCGCCGGCTTAAAACCAGTTATTGGGGTTAGGCGGTTAAAAGAGCCAATGGTCGCCCCACTAAAGACTCGGATCTTCACCATCGCCAACCAAAAAGGCGGGGTAGGCAAAACTACCACTGCAGTTAATTTAGCCGCCGCCCTTTCTATGGGGGGCTTAAAGATTTTAGTAATTGATTTAGATCCACAAGGAAATGCCTCAACCGCATTTGGAATTGATCGAGTAAGTACCGCTGGAATTTACGATGTTTTAATTAATGATCTACCAATGGCAAATGCTGCAGTAAAGGTGGCGGGCTTTCCGCACCTAGAAGCAATCGCTGCAAACTCAGATTTAGCAGGTGCTGAAATTCAATTAGTACCAGCAGTTGCTCGCGAGTTTAGATTACAAGCTTCCCTTCAAACATTTTTATTAGCTAAACAAAATGCTGGCCAAAGATTTGATTATGTTTTTATTGATTGCCCACCAAGTCTTGGCTTACTAACTATTAATGCGCTGGCTGCAGCTGATGAAGTATTAGTGCCAATTCAATGCGAGTACTACTCATTAGAGGGCTTGTCACTATTACTTGAAACCTTAGGTGAGGTCCAGAAGAGATTAAATCCAAAAATAACCTTAACTACAATTGTTTTAACAATGTTTGATAGTAGAACCAGACTTGCAAATGATGTAGCAGATAATGTTAAAAAACATTTTCCAAATGAATTAATTAATATTCCAATTCCAAGAGCGGTTAGAGTTTCAGAGGCTCCTTCATATGGACAAACTGTTATGACATATGACGCATCTTCTCCTGGTGCAATTGCATATATGTCAGTAGCACGTGAGATTGCAAACCGTGGTGGTGCGCCAATAAATATTAAAAATGAGAGTGCGTAATTAAATGAGCGCTCGCAAAGGTGGTTTAGGTAGAGGATTAGACGCGTTAATTCCTACCTCAGTCATTCCAACTGAGATAAAAACTCAAGCCGGAGTAATTGCAGCAGACCGAGATGAGATTGATATTAATAATATCAGCGCTAATCCAAAACAACCAAGAACAGTTTTTGATGAGGATCAATTAACTGAATTAGCATTATCAATCAAAGAGGTAGGCCTACTTCAACCACCAGTTGTTAGATCAATCGGTAATGGTAAGTATCAATTAATTATGGGTGAGCGTCGCTTTCGTGCCGCCAAACTTGCTGGCTTAAAAAGTATTCCAGTAATAATTCGGCAAACATCTGATGATCAATTATTAAGGGAGGCGTTAGTTGAGAACATTCATCGCAGCCAACTTAATCCACTTGAAGAGGCAGCTGCGTACCAGCAACTATTAAATGATTTTGGCTATACCCATGATGAGTTAGCTTCTAAATTAAGTAAATCTAGGCCAGTAATTACTAACACCATGCGCTTACTTAATCTGCCAGCTGCGGTGCAGCGCAGAGTTGCAGCAGGTGTTATTTCAGCAGGACATGCCAGAGCACTGTTATCACTAACTGATGAGAAAGAGATTGAAAATTTAGCAAACCGAATTGTCTCTGAAGGATTAACCGTTAGGGCAGTGGAAGAGATTGTTGCTTCCGGTGGCGCCAAGGTTAAAGGCGGCTCAATTAGAAGCGGCAAAATAATTGCGCCAAAACTTAAAGAAATAGCTGATGATCTCT
>JBAWYI010000039.1:0-7154 GCA_037143635.1 Actinomycetes bacterium | reverse complement strand
TCATTTGATTTAAATACAGTTGAGGCAAGTGAGGAAGAGATTGCTAATTTTGTAAAGATGACTGGGCAAGATCCAAAGCTACTGCTTGAGATTAAGCGCAAAGCTTTTTCAGTTTGGGCAAGTGAGCCAAAGTTAAAGTTATCTAAATTAAAGAAGATTAAGTGCCCAGTTTTAGTCTTAGCAGGCGATGATGAACCATTTAATAGCAAGATGACATTTGAGATGTATGAAGCGATACCAAATGGCAGATTAGCTGTAATTCCTGGGGCATCCCACGCAGTAGTGCATGAGAAAACTAAGTTGATGCAAGAGGTTATTAAGGATTTTTATAAAACACTAGATTTTCCAATTACCAAGATGCCTAACCGCAGAGCAAAGCAGCAAGGGAAGATTTTAAGAAACTCTTAACTCACCAACTGCGCCTTTTGGCACAAATGGCTTATTTGGAAAGACTGCATCAACCTTTTTATATTGTGAGTTTTGAGCAGGACGGGGATCGGTTTCACCCTTATTTGGCCACATAGAAAAAGCTCGCTCTGCTTGCGCAGTAATTGTTAACGATGGATTAACGCCAAGGTTTGCAGTAACCGAAGCACCATCGACAACATGCATCGTTGGATAGTTATAAACGCGGTGGTATGGATCAATTACGCCACTACTTATGGAATCTCCTATTACGCAGCCACCAACAAAGTGGGCGGTAAATGGAGCGTTTACTAAATCACCAATATGACCACCAGCAATCCCGCCATTATTTTCAGCAATTCGGCGCGCAACTTCATTTGCTGCTGGAATATATGTTGCATTTGGTATTAGTGAATCATTTTTTGAGGTTAGGCGATACCCAAAGATGCCACGCTTTCCAGTAACAGAAAGGGCAGAATCAACATTTTGCATAATCAACGCCACCACAGTTCGCTCACTCCACTGCCGGACATCCATAATTCTTAAAACAAGTGATGGCTTTGTTATAACTTGCCTTAGCCACTGCTTTCTGCGATCTTTAATATTTACTCCATCTGTCATAACAGTTTGCAACATTCCCATAAAGTTACTGCCCTTGCCATATCTAACTGGTTCAACATGGGTGTGATCATCTGGGAAAAAGGAAGAGGTAATTGCAGAGCCCTTACTAAAATCAGTGCCGCCTTTAGGCATAATCGAACCAGTTAAAGCCTCACTATTAGTTCTAGATAACTTACCTAATTGATCACTGATCTTCGGCAAAGTTCCATCTAACTTCATCTTATGCAATAACTTTTGAGTGTTATACGTACCAGCGGCGACAACTACTTGGGAAGCAGTAAAGCTACGTTTTCCACCAAACCAGGCTGAGCTTTTACGAGCCGTAATTTTCCAACTGCCATCAGCTAATTGTTCTGTTTTAACAACAGTATGTTCTGGAAATACTTTAGCGCCGGCTTTTTCTGCAAGGCCAAGGTAATTCTTAGGCAAAGTATTTTTCGCATTATGCCGGCAACCAGTCATACACCCACCACATTGCAAACATCCATCTCGATCAGGGCCTACGCCGCCAAAGAAGGGATCCTTTGATTTAACACCATTGCCATCACCAAAATAAACACCAAGGGGAGCTAATTTAAATGTGTGACCAACTCCCATTTGATCGGCAACCTCTTTCATTGCTTTATCAGATGGTGAAAAGTATGGGTTTTGTGCAACACCTAACATTCGAGATGCCTGGTCATACCAAGGTGTTAACTCACTATCCCAATCGGTTATGTGTTTCCATTGTTTATCTTCAAAGTATGAAGCAGGCGGTTTATATAAAGTATTTGCATAAACTAAGGAGCCGCCGCCAACACCAGCGCCCGCTAAAACTAAAACATTAGGCAAAACATGGATTCGTTGAATTCCGCGAAGTCCAAAACGGGGCAGATAAAGAAATCGATTTAAACGCCATGAGGTCTTTGGGAAATCTTTATCACTAAATCTTCTACCTGCCTCTAAAACTGCAACCTTGTAACCTTTTTCAGTCAAACGAAGGGCAGCGACAGATCCACCAAAGCCAGAACCAATAATTACCACATCAAAATCGGCGGATTTCATAATTAAACTCTACTTTGATTGATTGTAAATAATAAGTAGTTAAAACTGGAGCCCCCCGTCAGGATTGAACTGACGACCTGCCGCTTACAAGGCGGCTGCTCTACCACTGAGCTAGAGAGGCGGGTTGAGGGCGTAATTATGCCATGAATAAATCATGCGAAAGCACCCAAGATTTTGTGAGTAAATCTAGTAAGTTGCCCGTATGCGCCTTGGAGTATTAGATGTCGGATCAAATACCGTGCATCTGCAAGTAGTTGATACATCCCCAGGAGCTAGACCTAATCCAACCTTTAACTATAAAGAAGAGCTGCGATTAACCCAATACATAAATGAAGATAATCTGGTATCTGATGAAGGAATTGAAAAGTTACGTAGCTCCATAAAACGTGCAATCGAACAATCTGCATCGGTGCAAACTCAAGAACTTCTACCTTTTGCGACCTCAGCACTTAGAGAAGCAAGTAATGGTGAAAAAATTATTAGTTCAATAAACAAAGATTTTCATATTGATCTACAAGTTTTAACTGGTGAAGAGGAGGCAAAATTAACTTTTCTTGCAGCCCGGCGTTGGTTTGGTTGGTCAAGCGGCAGATTGCTAGTGATTGATATTGGTGGAGGTTCCCTTGAAATGGCAGCTGGAGTTGATGAATCTCCAGAAATAGCGACATCACTTCCGCTTGGAGCTGCTCGTTTAACCAAGGACTTTCTCAAAGGAGATCCATATACTGATAAAAGTTTAAGAGCTCTACGGGATCATATTGAAAATAAACTTGAGCAAATTCTTCCATCCCTTGTTAAACATCAAGAAACAGATCGAGCAATTGCAACTAGTAAAACATTGCGAACCCTGGCTAGATTATCTGGCGACTGGTTTGATGGCACTGGGAAAAATATTACTGTTGAAGCGATCCGGAAAATATCTGCAAAACTTTCTGAGATGGATGAGAATACAAGGGCAAAATTACCCGGAGTTTCTGAAAACCGCGCTTCTCAAATTGTTGCTGGCTCCCTGGTTGCCGAGAGCGTGATGCGAAATCTAGATATTAAAGAACTAGAAATATGCCCATGGGCACTGCGTGAAGGAGTGGTTCTTAAATGGATGGATTGGATGGAAGCTTAAGGAGTTGGTGCATCAAGCCGATCTATTTGAATAATCTCTTTCCCATTTCGATGAATCACCCAAGCATCAGCGGGAGATAACTTTCCTTCATCTGCATCAACATCTGATTTCTTGGTCAGCTTATTGAGCATTCTAGGCAAAATTGGATTATGACTGCATAACAAAATCCTGGCATCTTCTTTAATCAAATCCTTTGCATAGTCAAATGCTTTTTCTTTATCTTTTTTATATGTACTTTCGCTCAATTTTCCAGTTACCTCAAGTTTAATTCCTAAGCCTTTAGCGATTGGGTTTACAGTGTCATAGCAACGGACTGCATCGGAGGTATGAATTTGATCAAGATTATAAACTTGATAAAGTGCAAGTAATCTATTTGCTTGGTTTTGTCCAAGTGAATCTAGCGGGCGATCATCATCATCACCTTGCCACTCTTCTCTGGTAATTGCCTTTGCATGACGAAGAAGAATAAATGGTTTAGTATTAAAATCTAATTTAACAAATTGCGCAAGAATTTTCTTGTCGGTATCAAGTGTTAGTAATTCTTTAACTTTCTTAACATTTACCCAACTTAATTGGTCAACCTCTGAATTTGGGTTGAAATCTATTTGATTAATCGCCTTTGCTGCCCAGAATGAAACTCGTTTTTTGCCATCTGGCGTTAAATACTCAACATCTCCTAAAAATGCACCGAACTCAGTCTGAATATTAGTTTCCTCTAAAACTTCCCGATGAGCACAAGCGATCAATGATTCGCCGATCTCCGCTTTTCCTTTTGGAAAACTCCAGTCATCATATTTAGGTCGATGAATTATCGCTATTTCTGTTTGACCATTCTGATTTCGCCAAACGACTGCACCAGCTGCTTGAATAGTTGCACTCACGGGTTAACTCGATAAGAATCAATCATTACTGCTTGCAAATCATTCATTGGTGAACCATCTGGATTTTTATCAACTTTAAGCCATTTTCCAGTTGGCAATAAATGCCATCCCGAGGTAGTTGATGAAACATATAGGTCAAAAACTTTTATTAAATCTTTTTTATGTTCCGGCCTAGTAATTCGTACTAAGGATTCAACTCTACGATTTAGATTTCTATCCATTAGGTCAGCGCTTCCGATATAAATCTCATCGTCGCCACCATTTGCAAAATGAAAAATTCTTGAATGCTCAAGAAACCTGCCTAAAACTGATCTAACTCTGATATTTTCTGAAACCCCCGGAATACCTGGCAATAATGAACATATTCCACGAATAACTAAATCTATTTCAACACCTGACATTGAAGCAAGATAAAGTGCCTCCACAAACTCTTCATCAAGCAAAGAGTTAAGTTTTAATCTTATAAATGCATGTTTGCCAGCTTTTTTATTTTCAATTTCTCTTTTAATTCTTTCAAGCAAACCAGATCTAATAGTTCGAGGAGCAACCAACAAACGGTTGTATGAATACTGTGGAGCAAATCCGGATAGTTGGTTAAAGAGCTTATTTAAATCTTCACCCAATTTGTCGTCAGCACTTAGGATTCCCAGATCTTCATACATCCTTGCAGTTTTCGGATTGTAATTACCGGTTCCAACATGTGAGTACCTACGGACGGTATTACCTTCTTCTCGAACAATTAAAGATAATTTTGCGTGAGTTTTAAAGCCTACAAGTCCATAAACCACATGCACGCCAACATCTTCTAATTTACGAGCCCAACGAACATTCGCTTGCTCATCAAACCGAGCACGAATTTCGATTACGGCTAGCACTTGCTTTCCAGCCTCTGCTGCCTCAATTAGTGCGTTAACAATGGGTGAATCACCTGATGTGCGATAAAGCGTCTGTTTTATTGCGAGAACATTTGGATCAGTGGCAGCAGCTTCTAAAAATCTAACAACAGATGAGTTAAATGAGTCATACGGATGGTGAAGTAGAATCTCATGTCGCTTAATAGCTGCAAAAAATTCCTCGTTTGAATCTGGATCGACTTCACGTAACTCACGAGCAACTTGATTTCTAAATGGAGCAAATTTTAATTCTGGTCGATCTAAGTCAGCAATTCTATTTAGGCCAGTTAAGTCCAATGGTTCTTTGTAACGAGATATATCCTCTTCACGGATAGATAACTCTAGTTTTAACCGATTAAGTAAATCTGAACCAATATCACTTGCTACCTCAAGTCGCACGGGTGGTCCAAACTTACGACGAAGTAACTCTTGTTCCATTGATTCAAGTAAGTTTTCAGATTCTTCTTCTTCTAATTCTAAATCAGCATTTCTAGTGATTCTAAATGTGTAGTAATCCTCAATTTCCATACCAGGAAAGAGCTGATGCAAATTAGCAATAATAACTTTTTCAAGTGGAATAAACCGAGTGCTTGCAAACTCTGCAGTTTCAATGAAACGTGGAAGTGAGGCTGGAACTTTAACTCTCGCAAATAACTCTTCATTAGTTTCAGGTTGTTTAACAAGTACCGCCAAATTCAAAGATAGCCCTGAGATATACGGAAACGGATGAGAGGGATCAACGGCCAGGGGGGTGAGAACTGGAAAAATTTTGTTGGTGAATATTTTGTTTATATAACTTTTTTCATCCTCGTTTAAGCTTTCCCAGTCTGTAATTTCAATTCCATTTTGAGCTAACTTAGGCAAAATATCTGTTTGAAAACATTTTGTTTGGCGCGCTATAAGCTCCTGAGTTTTTTTAGAGATCTCAGCCATCAATTCAAAGGGTGTAAATCCAGCAGTATTCTTTTTAGTTACGCCGCTTTCTAATTTACGTTTTAAAGATGCTACTCGAATCATAAAAAAATCATCTAAGTTTGATGAAAATATTGCTAGAAAGCGGCAGCGTTCTAAGAGCGGATTACTTGTATCCTCGGCAAGTTCTAGAACACGTTCGTTGAATGCAAGCCAACTTAGCTCCCGATCAATTAATCGCTCGCGGGGATTAGTTGAGATTAAATGATTACTCACAGGGATATTTTGCTTCACTAAGGTTAATAAGTGGTAATCGGAAGGCTAACTTAGCGTGATAACCAACTTATTGGCTCAATATATTTTGCACTTCTGCCATCTCCAGAGGATTTACCTCGAATCCGACGCCAAATCCACGGTAGTAAGAAGATTGCAATCCAGGCTAAATCAATTGCTACTTTAATTATTTTATTTTTTTTCTTAGCTGGCGGCAATGGAATCCGCCAATTTCTGTCATATTCATAATCTAAACCTTCTAGAACTGCATTTGCCAACCGGCGATGGCCCTCGGGATTCATATGTAATCTATCAAATGCTAAAAATCTTCTATCATTCAAAAACTCAGCCTTTTTTGCTTCAAACAAAATTGATGGATATTTTGCTGCCACCATTCGAACATTCTCGTTAAAATTACTAAATCGTTGATGCCATAACTCTGCAGTCTTTCCTTTGCCATCAACTTTATCTACCACTGTAAATAGCATCACCGTTGCTCCAGCATCGGTTAACTGCTTAACTCCTTTTTCATACTCAGCAAATGAAATCTCTGGATGATAACTAGGTCGAAGTACATCATTAGCTCCGGCGTGAAATGAAACTAAAGTTTGCTTTCCATCAATATATTTAAGGGCTACTGGAATTTGATCATCCACTACCTGTTTAAGTAATTTACCTCTAATTGCTAAATTCATATAGGTAAAACTGGGATCAGTTTTTGCAATTACATCAGCGACTCGATCAGCCCATCCGCGATACTTTCCATCAACTACTTCATCAGTCATGCCCTCAGTCATTGAATCACCGAGTGCAATAAAGCGGGTGTATTGCATTTTACTTACTTCTTTCAGCCGCAACCTGATACATAACAATTGCGGTCGCCACGCTGGCATTTAAAGATTCAACTGATGATTGCATGGGAATTGAAACTACTAAATCACATTTTTCTCTTACTAATCTAGATAAGCCTTTTCCTTCACTGCCCACAATAATAAATATTGATTC
>JBAWYI010000038.1:0-7684 GCA_037143635.1 Actinomycetes bacterium | reverse complement strand
CATTTAAAAAGTTTAGTTACCGGATTAGTTTCAACAAATGAAACTGTTCTTGATCAACATGGTCGAGATGAATCTGCAATTCCTCCAGTTAGACCTTCAGCTGTTGTCATGCCAAAAAGTACTGAAGAAGTTTCTAAAGTTCTGTCTTATTGCAATGCACAAAAGATTCCAGTTGTTGCATTTGGTGCTGGCTCCTCCCTGGAAGGCCATGTTTTGCCACTATTTGGTGGAGTATCACTTGATTTAACTGAGATGAATAAGGTTATTGAGATCAGGCCGGATGATCTATTGGTAAGGGTCGAGCCAGGTGTACATAGAGTGGCGCTGAATGAAAAATTATCTAGCTCTGGATTATTCTTTTCAGTTGATCCAGGTGCTGATGCAACATTAGGTGGAATGGCAGCAACAGGTGCAGCCGGAACTACAACGGTTCGTTATGGATCAATGCGCGATAATGTTTTAGCACTAACTGCGGTTATGGCAGATGGCACAATTATTAAAACTGGTAGAGAGACTAGAAAACTCTCTGCTGGATACGACCTAACTAGATTATTGGTTGGTTCAGAAGGTACGTTGGCAGTAATTACTGAATTAACCCTTCGAGTATTTGGTATTCCAGAGAAGATGGCTGCAGCAATCGTTCGCTTTAACACTTTAGCTGATGGAGTAACAGCTGCAACTGCAATAGTTCGATCTGGTATATCAATTGCAAGATGTGAATTTTTGGATGCGAAGTGCATTAAGAATGTAAATGCTCATGATGGGCTGAACCTGACTGAAATGCCGACATTATTCTTTGAATTCCACGGCTCACCCGCTGGAGTTGCTGAAGATGCTGCATCTGTAAAAAGTATCGTGGAGGAGTTTGGTGGCTCTGAGTTTGAATGGACAACAGATGAAGGTGCTCGTCGTAAATTGTGGCAAGCACGTCACAATGCTTATTGGGCAGGAATTGCCGCAAACCCAGGAAAGCGTGCAGTCAGCACTGATGCAGCAGTACCGTTATCAAAACTTTCTGATGCAGTAACTGTTGCCGATCAATTACTTTCAAAACATCCTTACCCATATTCAATTTTGGGCCATGTTGCAGATGCTAACTTTCATTGTTTTATAGTGACTGATCCGGCAAAGCCAGAGGAGCTAGAGGATGTACGTCACATCACTCATGAGTTAACAATGAAGATGATTGATATGGGTGGAACCTGCACTGGCGAACATGGAATCGGCTCAGGAAAGATTCAGGCTTTAGTTGCAGAAACTGGCGCTCCAGCAGTTAATATTATGAAATCAATAAAGCAAACTTTAGACCCTAACAACATATTAAATCCGGGGAAGGTTTTTAATTAGATGAGTCTTACAGTCTGGGAAGTAACAATTGCAGCTCTTCTTGCAGTATTAGCTTTTGATCTTGCACTAGCGGTAATTAGAAGAAACAAAGAGACCTCTATTAAAGAGGCTGCAGCCTGGACGATTTTTTATGTGAGCGCAGCAATTGCTTTTGGATATTCTCTTGGAGTTTGGAATACAACTCAAGCCCGTGGTGAGTTCTTTGCTGGCTGGATAACTGAGTACTCCCTATCGGTTGATAATCTATTTATTTTTATATTAATTCTCGCTCGATTTAAAGTAGATAAAACAAAGCAACAGCTAGTTTTACTAGTTGGAATTATTATGGCTTTAATTTTGCGCGGTACTTTTATCGCACTAGGCAGCGCTGCAATATCAAGATTCTCATGGGTATTTTATATATTTGGTGCATTCCTTCTCTTTACCGCTTACAAACTATTAAGTGAATCTGGAGAAAAGGAATGGAAGGAAGGTAAATTAATTACTTGGTTTAGAAAAAAAGGTGCCTCTCCTTTAACTATAGTTTTAGTCGCTATTGCATTCACTGATTTAATTTTTGCTCTTGACTCCATCCCAGCAATATTTGGATTAACTAAAGATCCATATATAGTTTTTACAGCTAATGCTTTTGCGCTAATGGGACTTCGCCAGCTCTACTTCTTGCTAGGTGGATTAATGAATAAATTAATTTACTTAACTCAAGGATTAGCCATAATTCTTGGGTTTATTGGAATCAAATTGATAGTTGAAGCGATTCATGGCGGTGGCACCCACAAAATTTTCGGAGTTGAAATCCCAGAGATTTCAACTCAATTCTCACTTATCGTCATTGTTGGAACTTTGATCATTACAACTATCGCAAGTCTGTTCGTAAGTTCTAAATCAAAGGTGGCAGAATAGCCCTCATGATTGAGGGCTCAAGTAAGATTCAGGTTTTCGAACCACACCACTCCTCTCTGCCTCCGCTTAAACCTTATATTTCGGAGTTCTGGCGCAGGCGCGAATTTGCAACAGAGCTTTCGAAATTTTCGGATAAGGCAGAGTATTTAGAATCTAAATTAGGAAAAGTCTGGCTAATTTTAAATCCATTGTTTTTAGCGGTGATTTACTATTTACTCGTAACTGTTATTCAAGGTAAATCAGCCCAGACAAATTCATTCACAATTCTCTGTCATATTCTTATCGGCTTATTCACATTTTACTTTGCTCAAAACTGTATCTTGTTAGGTGCGCAATCAATTACCTCTGGTGGGCGATTAATATTAAATCAAGCTTTCCCTAGATCACTTTTGCCTTTTTCTAGTGCGATAAGTGCAGCACGTCAATTTCTACCAACTTTACCGGTATATATCTCAATTGTTCTTGTAGGTAAGTTAGTTTTTAACGATACAGCACTTCCTGGATTCACTTGGAACTACTTCCTTATTCCTTTTGTTCTAGTTTTATTGATAGTTACTAGTTTTGGCTTATCACTTTTATTTGCAACAATGAATGTTTACTTTCGCGATACGACAAAGTTGCTTTCATACATAATGCGTATTTGGCTATACGCATCCCCAGTTTTATGGCAGCCAGATATGCTCACTGGCTGGCACCGAATAATCCTTTATTTAAATCCACTTGGACCGATTCTTTCGGCAAACTCTAGAATCTGGATTGATGGATTAACTCCAACTGCTCCACAATTACTTGGATGCTTATTTTGGGCAATTGGTTCTATTTTGCTAGGTGGTTACTTCTTTATTTCTAGGGAGCGCGATTTTGCTGTCCGCATCTAAGCCGATTATTCAGATGCCAGAGAATCTAGCGATTCAAATTGAAGATCTTTCAATTAGTTATAAGATCAATGTTGAATCTAAGAAGACTTTAAAAAATGCGGTAATGCGAGCAAGTCGCGGTGAACGAGTTAGAACTCGAACTGTTGAGGCAGTTAAAAATTTAACTCTCAATATTCCCCATGGCTCTGTAGTTGGAATTGTTGGTGCAAATGGTGCTGGTAAATCAACTTTAATGAGATCAATTGCTGGAATTTTGCCACCAACTTCTGGACGGATTGCAGTTAATGGTCGAATCTCAACATTACTTGCACTTGGAGTTGGATTTAATCAAGCATTATCTGGCCGAGATAACATAATTTTAGGTGGGTTAGCAGCAGGTATGAGTAGATCAGAAATTGAAAGCCAAACAGATGCAATTGCTGCTTTTGCTGATCTGCCTGAAGGTTTTATAGATATGCCAGTTCGTACTTACAGCAATGGTATGTATAGTCGAGTTGCATTCTCAGTTGCTGTAAATATGACACCAGATATTTTGCTACTTGATGAAGCACTTTCAGCTGGTGATGCTGCATTTAAAGAGAAATCTTTTAATCGAATGAGACAACTGTGTGAAGAGGCTAGAACAATTCTGATTGTTTCTCATGCACTCACCTCTCTAAATGAGCTTTGTGATCACGCAATCTGGCTACATAAAGGTCAAATGCTCGCCTCTGGAAAGCCAGATGATATAACTGAAAAGTACTTGAAGTTTCTAAATGTTGGTGAACTACCTTCTAGCTATGAAGATTTATAACGGTAATATAAAAAATACAGCAGTAATCAAGGCAGCTAAAGCTGCTGATTTAAGCAAAATAACAATTGCAGTTTTGCGATCTGCCTTACGATCTTGCACTGATTGAACTCTTGAAATCTTGCCAAGTCTTTCAAAATTAAATGTCCCAGCTAGCCCGTATGCAAGACAAAATTTACTTCTAGATTGCACAAATCCAACTGAAAAAACTAAAGCTGGAACGAAGATAGAAATCCGAGAAGATCGTGATTGGTCAGTTGCTAATAAAGCTGTCGCTGAAGAAATAGTTAGAAAAATACCAAATAGTGCAACTAACTGACGACGCCTAATTTCACCTTTACCAATATTGCAAGAGCCAGCAACATATTCACTGCTCATTTATGCATCTTCTCGTTCTTCATCATCATTCCAAACTTCGTACTCATCGCTTTCAGAACGCGCAAGCCAATTAAAAAGTGTTTTAGCTGCGCCAAACACAACTAAAATTCCAGCAATAAATGCTAGAAGTCTTTTAAATGCTTTGATCATGGGGTAAATCTACTACTTATAACTTAGGGCGGTTGTTAATAACCTTCAGCGGCGAGTTTCTTCAAGGGATCACCGGAGAGTCTAAATACAGTCCATTCATCCATAGCAACTGCACCAAATGATTTATAGAAATCAATTGCTGGTTCATTCCAGTCAAGTACCCACCATTGAAATCTTGGATACCCCTGCTCAACACAAATCTGTGCCAATCTGACTAACAATGCTTTGCCGTGACCTGCGCCTCGATACTTCGGATCAACAAACAAATCCTCTAAATACAAACCATGCTTGCCAAGCCAGGTCGAGTAATTCAAATGCCAAATAGCTATTCCGGTAACCACATCCGCTTCCTGAGAAAGTAGGCAGTAAACCTGGGGATTTTCACCAAAAAATGATTGCTCTAAATCATCAATTGAAAGTACTACCTCATGTGGGGCTTTCTCATACTCAGCTAAGGCGTGAATGTATTTAAAAATATCTGGCAGATCAGCAATAGTTGCTGGCCGGACAATTACTGACATTTATTTAATTTTTGCAGCAACAAAAGCTGATTCAATATCTGCCCATAAATCATCAACATTTTCAATACCAACAGAAAAGCGAATTAAACTCTCTGGAATAGTTTGGCTCTCAGTTGCCCACCTGCGCCTGCGCTCCCAGATTGATTCAACCCCACCTAATGAGGTTGCATTAGTAATTAACTTTGATGAATCACACATTAAATCAATTTGAGCCACAGTTGCGTTGACTTCAAATGAAATCATTGCTCCAAAACCCTTCATAAATGATTTTGCACGAGCGTGATAAGGATCTGTCGTAAGTCCTGGGTATCTAACCTTTGAAACCCTTGAATCCTTTGAAAGTCTTACTGCTAACTCCATTGCATTCTCTTGTGAACGCTGCATGCGCAGAGCAAATGTTCGCAAGCCTCGCAGTGCTAGCCACGTTTCAAATGGTCCAGCAATTGTTCCACCATATCTTCGAGCCTGCTCTAATCTGCCATAAAGCGCTTGATCATTTGTGCTAACTGATCCAAGAATTAAATCGCTATGGCCAGATAGATATTTTGTTACTGAATGAATACTGATATCAGCACCTAGTGCTAACGGGTTTTGAATTAATGGCGTTGCAAGGGTGTTATCAACTGCAACACCGCATCCACTTGCTTTGCCAGCAGAGATAATTTTAGGTAAATCCACTACTTCAATTGCTGGATTTGTTGGGGATTCTAAATAAACCATTGCAGCTCCAGGGATGGCAGCAAGAACAGCATCAGTATCGGCTAAATCAACAAACCTAACCTTTAATCTTTCAACCTCATCCATCTTTCTTAACATTGTTGTTGTGCCCTGGTAACCATTATGGGAAGCAACAACCACTGCGCCCTCTGGTAATAAAGAAAATACTGAACTAATTGCACCCATACCGGAAGAAAATATTAAAGTTTTGCCACCTTCTAGTACTGAGATTGCTTCTTCTAGTGCACTCCAAGTTTCATTACCGTATCGACCATAGCCAACTGGGCCACCAGCATGAAATGTTGAGTTAAGAGCAATTGGTGGATTTAAAGCACCATCAGGTTCTTTTTCAGGTCGGCCGGCAGCAACAACCTTGGTTTCAAGTGAAAGTTTTTTCCAATCTTGCTCTTGATTCATAGTGCAAGCCTAACTCATAAAAATAGTATTAATTCTTCGGTTCAAGAATTAATGCAACTGAATTAATGCACCAGCGCTCATCTGTTGGAACTGCATAACCCTCACCGGTGAAAACATGGCCAAGATGTGATCCACACGCAGCACACCTAACCTCAGTTCTTACTCTTGGGAATAAGGACCTATCTTCAATTAACTCAACAGCATCATCTTCCGTTGGCGCGTAAAAAGAAGGCCAACCACAACCTGAGTGAAACTTTGTGTCAGATTTAAATAATTCAGCACTGCAAGCCTTACATTTATAAACACCAATTGTTTCACTATCGGTGTATTCACCTGTAAATGCAGTTTCGGTCGCGGCTTTCCGTAAAACATCAAAGGAAAGTGGATCAACGCGCTTTTTAAGATCCTCTTCATCCACCTTAACTTTATAGGGAATGCCCTTTGAGTCGATTGGTGTTATCTCATTCATTAGCACCTGATGAGATTAGTGGGTAAGCAACTCCAGTAGATGAGTGGCAATCATAACCATTTGGATTTTTAACTAAATATTTTTGGTGATACTCCTCAGCCAGCCAATAAGTTACACCTGATGCTGGTAATATTTCAGTGACAATTTTATCCATTCCGTTATTACTTAATTCTTTTTGGTAGATATCCTTACTAGCTAACGCTTGTTTAAGTTGTTCAGCAGAAGTTGTATAGATTGCTGAGCGATATTGAGTACCAATATCTCCACCTTGTTGATTTAATGAGGTGGGATCATGCATTACCCAAAACTCTGCTAATAACTTCTCATATGAAATAACTGCAGAGTCATAAATGACTTCAACTATTTCAGCATGATTGGTTTTACCAGTGCAAACCTCTTTATATGTTGGGTCAGATTTGTTTCCACCCATATATCCAACTGAAGTTTGAATTACACCTTCTAGTTGCCAAAATCTACGCTCTGCTCCCCAAAAACATCCAGTTGCGAAGTATGCGGCTTTGCTCATTTGCTAATTCTCTCTTATTGCTAAGCACTCTGCAATCTGAAAATCTACAAATTATTTGTGTAAATTCTCAACTGATAACCTTTGATATTTAGGCTGTTTATAGCCCGTGTAGCCCGGGCATAGAGGCCGCCCTCCGGAGGCGGGTGTGCAGGATCGAATCCAGCCGGAGGCACTTAATTAGAAGAATGTGTGATCTAAATCTTTAAATATTTAAATTTCTCAGCAGAATATCCTTGTTTATTAATTAAATTAAGGAGAGAATAAGCCAAGTAATTTAATTTTAATTCCAAATTTTCTACTGAAGGAGTTGACTGCCCTATGGATTGGCGACATGAAGCTGCTTGTCGCGAAGAGGATCCAGAGGTTTTCTTTCCAGTCGGCAATACCGGGCCTGCACTTGCTCAAATCGAAGATACGAAAAAAATATGTAATAGATGTCCAGTTAAAGAGCCATGCCTTGCTTGGGCACTTGAGAGTGGTCAAGATGCTGGTGTTTGGGGCGGTCTTTCTGAGGATGAGCGCCGAGCTATGAAACGTAGAGCAGCTCGTAATCGTGCGCGCCAGATGGAAAATCAAACCTCTTTCTAGTCT
>JBAWYI010000037.1:0-8665 GCA_037143635.1 Actinomycetes bacterium | reverse complement strand
AAAGCAACTCCAAATGGTGTTAAAAACTCAAGGCCAAGTTTTATAAAGATAAAGGAACAACCCCAAACTAGGCCTAATGCTAGATAGGCAGGCAGCCATGATTTTCGCATCATCACTCCTTAGCCTTAAGGTTTACTTATGTCTGAATCAAATGTTGGCCCTGGTGAGTTTTACCAGGTAGTTGGCGTAGGACCACACTCTAAACCATGGCCAACTGATAATCACTTTGATCCAGAGTTACTTGAGCAAGGTGATCGCAGAAATGTCTTAGATAAGTATAGATATTGGAAGTTAGAGGCAATTGTTGCCGACCTTGATACCAAACGACATGATCTACAAATTGCGATTGAAAATTGGCAACATGATTTAAATATTGGCTCAATTGTTAGAACTGCAAATGCCTTTAATGTTTCTGCAGTCCATATTGTTGGTAAACGTGATTGGAACCGTAGAGGTGCGATGGTCACCGACAGATATTTAACTGTGCACCATCATGCAACAGTTGCCGAGTTTAAAGCTTGGTGTGATAAAGAAAATCTACCCATTATCGGAATTGATAATTTACCGATATCAAAACAATTAGAGAGTGCAGATTTACCTAAGAAGTGCGTGATGTTATTTGGCCAAGAGGGTGCCGGTATGAGTGATGAAGGAGTTGCAATCTGTGAAGTGGTCCTTGCAATCTCTCAATATGGTTCAACTAGATCTATGAACGCCTCCGCAGCAGGAGCTATTGCGATGTATGCCTGGGCGATGCAACATTTAAACCCAATTAATCATCCAAAGAGTTAGAAGTTACTCCTCTAGCTCTCGCTTAGGATTTTTATTATCCTCATTATCCCAATCTGGAATTGGTTGAGATAGCTTCCAATACATATAGT
Source organism: Actinomycetes bacterium (assembly GCA_037143635.1). Taxonomy (GTDB): domain Bacteria; phylum Actinomycetota; class Actinomycetes; order Nanopelagicales; family Nanopelagicaceae; genus Nanopelagicus. The sequence goes on along the minus strand of JBAWYI010000037.1, from coordinate 7,784 downwards.
AAATAAATATCCCAAAAAACGGCCATTCAAATACATAAACCCAGCTTCTTCGATTTCCATCAAATGCTCGTTGTAACTCAACCACACCTAATACAAAGCACAACGGAATGCCGAGTAAAACCCATTTTCTTTTTGGATCTTCATTAATCGGTAGATGCTCTTTCATTTACTTATCACCACTTAATAACTTTTCATGAGCAAACCAATCACGGGCAGCTAAGACAATCCAAACTGAATCAATAATCATTCCCATCGACCACATCAATGCTCCACCAATATGTTGGTCTCTAAGTGGATCAATCATGGAGCTCATATCCATCCCCATGTGATGGTGAACATCATGCAAAAGTGTGTTACCGGAATAAAGAAAGAAACCGGTCATTGTCTCTGGCAACATCATCGCAAATAGTGATCCAACTCTCACTGCATGCGGGACTGGGAATGGGCTGGGATTTCCCTCAAGAACAGGATAGTAATAAATGAGACCGGCGTATAAAAAGATCATTAACTCTAAGACGTGAATATTTGGGTTATTCATTGCGGCATTAGCTAATGGTGAAAAATGAGTTCCAATTAAAGCTGTCAAAAAAATAACAAAACCAACCTGTGGTTTAAATAAATTTCTAACTAATTTTAATTTAGTAACTTTTCTAATATTTTTTCTTATCACTAAATATCTAGAGTTTAGTAAAAGTTTAAATGGTGAACCTAAAATTAGTAAAGGTGAAATTAACATCATTAATAAAATATGTTGCACCATATGAACCCAAAAATAATTAATTGCGTTGTGTGCAACTGGACCAACTAAAACAATAGTTAGAAGAAAAAGTGCAAAGTAATAGAGAGTTTGTCGTATTTTAGAAATCTCACTTCGATCCTCAAGCCAATACCAAATGCCCATCGCGACAATACAAAGGGCAAAATAAATATCCCAAATTATTGATAACTCCATGTATCACCCCCCCACACGCTCAGATGCAACTTTAGAGGTTAAATATCCTTGCGTGGAGTATTCCTTTCTATTAATTACAGGTCTACCCTGAATCTTTATATAAGTGCATAGGGCGCTTAAGATGAGAGATCAAATATGCAATCTGTAGCAAAAGGGTCTTCAAAAGTTTTACTCTCGGCAACTCTTTCTGTTTTATTAGGAGTTGGTGTTGTCGCTGGAGTTGGTTACAAATTAAATAGTGCCAGTGATGATGGGCGAGCACCTGTTATTGCAACAATGGCTGGCAATATTGATACACCTAAAGGAAATATGCCACATGCCACAGTTGAATTAGGTGTTTATCCAGATAGTTTAAGTTCTGGTGCACATGGTGCTGATGGTGGAAGCCATCCTGGATATGTAACTTATGGACCATCAAATGTGATCGTGGTACCAGCTCACTCGCTTGTGACAATTACTATTAAAGGTTATGACGGTGGCGAGACATTAAATGCACCATTTTTTGGAAAAGTAGTTGGCACCAGTGATGGCACAATGAGTGTTAATGGCAAGGTAGTAAATGAACTTAATTATGATCAAGTGCAACACACATTCACTATCCACGGCTTACCAACATCTACGCAAGATCCACTATTTGTAAACATCCCACTGCTTAAACAAACCGATGAGGTAATGGGTGCTTTTGATGAAACTGGAAAATTGCCAGAGCCAAATATAACTACCTTTTCTTTTTATACCGGAAGTGCTGGAGAGTATGTATGGAACTGTGAATATCCATGCGGCGACGGTACCTACGCAAAATTTGGTGCTGCAATGAGTAAGTACGGATACATGTCTGGAAAGGTGACCGTCGTTGAACACATCTGACTCCCTAACTCCATCAATTGGAGACCGCACTCGTAAATTCATTAAACGACATGATGTTCGAATGTCGTTTTTATATAGTTCTGTAATCACTCTGGTATTTGTAATTCTTGGAATTTGGTTTTATCCAAAATTTATGCCTCGGGTTATGAGTGAGCAAATGCAAAACGGTAAAGAGGTAATTGTTTATTTCACAGTTTTCTCAGCACCAATTGCTGGCTCAGTAATCGGTATTGCGCTCTATACATTCTTAAATCGGCACAAAGGCGATACACCACCACCAGATGGGCCAGCAATTAAAACTAATACGCCTGTTGTTTTGGTTTGGACAATAGTTTCGTCACTATTCTGCTTACTAGCTATCGTGTGGGGCTTAGTTGAGATGAATGTCAGTACATATGCAGCAACCATAAATGAACCAAAAGCTGTTGTTGTTGAGGTTACTGGTTCACAATGGGTTTGGAATTTTAAATACCCGGATTACGGTGTCGAAACTCAGCAATTAAATCTTCCAATAGATAGACCAGTAGTTTTTAAAATTACATCAGTCGATGTAAATCACTCTTTCTGGCCAGTTCAGTTAGGAGTAAAGGTTGACGCTAACCGTCATGCAATCACTACAGCTAGAACTACACCAAATGCGTTAGGTGTAATTGATATTAAGTGTGCTGAACTTTGCGGTTTGTATCACGCCTATATGGAATCAGAGGGTGAAATTATGACTGGGGCAAATTTTAATACTTGGGTTAAATCATTAGGAGGTCACGTAGCATGACAACTTTGAGTAATAAAACTCATTCAGTTCCTATGCCAAGTAAAAGTTTAATAACCAAGCTAAATATGGGCACCGGTATTGTGTTTGGTATTTTGTGTTCACAAGCTATGTATTGGTTAGCCAAAGGATGGTTTGATCCAGAAGTGCCAATGGAAGAGAACCGGATTCTTACCTTGGCAATGTTTGCTTGGTGTATCGGCTTTCTAATAGGAATTGGTGCATTTATTGGACCTTTCCGCTGGCTAATCGGAAAAGATTTAACATCTGAAGAGCAGTTATATATGGCAGGTGAGGGTCAGGGAATCTCGCGCTACTTTAAATATTGTACTGACCATAAGGTTGTCGGTATCCAATATTTAATTGGAGTTATGGTGATGCTTGGTGCTGGCGGCACCATGGCGATGATGATCCGAACTAACTTAATTCAACCTGGCTCAAGGCTAGTTACTCCTGAAATATATAACTCACTTGTTGGCCTACATGGAATAACGATGATTATTGCTTTAATTGTTGTTTCAACTGGCCCGTTTGGAAACTTTATTTTGCCAATCATGATTGGTGCAAGAGATATGGCCTTCCCACGTCTTAATGCACTTAGTTGGTGGATGCTTTTCACTGCAATTGTTACCTTGTGTAGTGCTTGGTTCTATGGTGGTATTCCAACTGGTTGGACTGCTTACGCACCACTTTCTGTGCAAGCTGGCCCTGGTATGAATGCATTTATTGTGGCAATTATTATCTTCGCAATCTCATCAGCAATTGCCGGTGCAAATATCACAACAACTGTTGTGGCGATGCGGGCTAAAGGAATGAACTTAACTCGAATTCCTATATTTGTTATTGGTGCAACAATTTCAGTTGCTCTTGCAATACCAGCTTTTCCTACATTTATGGCTTCCCAAATCATGGCAGCATTTGATCGCACAATTGGAACTGGTTACTACGATGCAAATGCTGGTGGCAGTGGTTGGCTATATGCGCATCTATTTTGGATCATGGGGCACCCAGAGGTTTATGTAATTTTGATTCCAGGTGTTGCAATATTGATGGAGATTGCTCCAGTCTTTGTTCGCAAACCATTGTTCTCAATTAATGCAGCAATCCTTGGCTTTGCCGGTATTGCTGGTTTAAGTATTTTAGTTTGGGCTCACCATATGTATGCATCTGGTTGGTCTCCATCACTTAATGGTCCATTTATGGTTACAACTGAGATGATCTCAATTCCAACTGGATTAATCTTCTTAGTACTCCTTGGCACTCTATGGCGTGGTACTCCATGGCTAAAACTTCCAATGCTTAGTGTCTATGCCTTTATTTGGAACTTCATGATTGGTGGTATTACTGGAATTTATCTATCAGATGTTCCAGCTGATGATTACCTACATGGCTCTATGTTTGTAACTGCACACTTTCACTACACATTAATGGGTGCTGCCTTGACTGGCGCGATTGCCGGTCTTGCATTCTGGTTCCCAAAGATGACAGGGCGTATGTTGCATGAACGTGCTGGTTACATATCTTTCTGGATGGTTCAGATTGGATTTAACATCATTTTCTTAGGAATGTTCGCGGCTGGTTCACAAGGTCAACCTCGACGAGTTGCAGATTATGCGCAGACATTTGCTGTCTCAGATCTAATCAGCACTATCGGTGCTTATTTAACTGGTGCTGGCATGTTAGTTCTGCTTTGGGCAGTTATCCATTCATGGCGCAACGGCAAGATTGCACCAACTAATCCTTGGGGTTCTAAGACATTAGAGTGGACAGTTCCTTATCCAATTCCACTTGAGAACTTCCATGAAACACCAGTTGTCACAAGTGATGCTTACGGATACGGAAGGAGCAATTAATGAATGTTGCCAATGGTGCTGTTATTCATCATGATCCACCAGCTGTAGTTGGTCGGCGTGAACGGTTAGGAGTTCGGTTAATTATTGTGGCTGATGCTTCATTTGTATTTGCCATGATTTTTACTTACTTCTACCTGCGCAACCTGAATTTAAACCAGGGTTGGATTCCTAAAGATGGCCATACCTTCTCAATCTCATCTGGTTGGGTTACCACAATTCCATTAGTAGTTGCAGCACTAATACATCGAGCATTTCAAGCAAACCGGAATACATCACTATTGCCATTTGGCACATTTATTGTGTTATTAATTGGTGGTTACTTGCAATGGAAACAGTTGGCACATATGCCATTTATTGTCACCGATACGGGATCCTTCGAAGGTGCATACGCATCTTCTTGGTTTTTAATCGGTGGTGCAAACTTCCTTCACTATATTTTGGGGTCGTTTGTTGCACTTGGTATTGCACTTCGTAATCAGCGCGAGAAGATTGACCCAGTACTAAAAGAATGGCGCCTTGCTACTGCTGGTACTTGGTTTAATTGGATTGCAATCTCAGGTGTTATTTGTGCGGTAACAATCTCAATTATCTAAGATCTAAATCAAAAGGCGACTACGTCATGTAGTCGCCTTTTTTATTGCTTAAATATTATTTTGCTACCGGAATATCTTTTCCAATTATCTGACCCAGGGCTGCAAGCACTGCATCGACTGTCCAACTTGGCTCTTGTGGTGAAATCAGATTCTTCTTTCCTTGCTCACTTAAAAACTTATTTAATACTGGTGGAACTACCCCAGATTTAGTTTTAGGAGCTCCTAGATCTAACCAAAGCCAATTACCCTCTGGGCCAACAATCACAATTAAATCAGCATGCATCATGTCGTAAGTATTTGGCTTACCAGTTTGCCAATCCATTGGCATTGACTCTGAGGCATCTATCATTTCTCTAGTTGCAGGTGCACCAAAGAAATCCCAAATCTTTGTAATACCGGCAGCATCACCCGTAACTAAACTCCAGCGATTATCATTAAATAAATCCTGATATGCGGATAATCGTGATGGAATATCCCGCTTTGGATCAACAGTTATCTCTAATACTTCAATCTCTTTAGATAATGCAGCGGCATCAACTGATGCTGCAATATCTCTCATATTTACTGTTGTCATAGGACAGATCTCTTGGCAAGAGGTTAAGAAGTTAGTAATTACTAGAGTTTTACCTTTTAAATCTGAAAGTTTAAATTTATGATTGCTTTGATCAACTAGTTGAACAGCTAAAACATCAGCTGGTAGTGGTTCATTTAAAAATGTTCCACCCATTGGAGCAGGTGTTGCTTCTCCTCTAGTTGGCATCTGATAATTCATATTCATCTGACCATGATTGATGCTAGTTGCATCATCTGAATCAGAGCAGCCAGTTAAAAGAGCTGAAACAGCCACTAGAGCCAGGATTTGAGCCTTCATGTCTTGAAGAGTACCTCAAGTAACCCGACATAAAGAAGGGTTATGAACTGCTAGTGATACTCCAGGATTGATCACTATTGCGTTCAATTACAAATACTGAGTAACTTTTTAACTCTGGCTTACTAAACCAAATAGCACCATCTTTACCGGAAACCACTAACGCGGTAGCAAGAGCATCTGCGATAGCAGCATCTGGACCAATCACTGTTGCACTCCTTGCCCCAATTGCAATTAAATTTGTAAAAGGATCATAAATATGAGCACCTTTTTCATAACTACCGCTTGTTGCAATTGCACCAGTATTTATTTTAAAGCTCTCTACAATCTCATCTTTAATCTCAGGATTTCTGATTCCTATTTCCCATGGGGTGAGTGCGCCATCTTTTAATAAACCACCTCTTAAGGCTAAATCACCAGCAGCATTAACTAATGAGTTTTCAACTCCATACTTTTCAAATATTTCACCGCACTTTTGCGCAGCCCAACCTTTAACTAATCCAGATGGATCAAATCCTTTAAGCCATGGGTTAAACGCTCCATCAGTTAACTCCATTGTTTTTTCACATAAATCCCACACCTCTTGCACCTCTGGAGAACAAGAGGATATTTCAATCTCATCACGCTTTAATCGGGAGATTGTTGAGTTTTCTTTATAGGTAGAGAAGAGCTCATCAACATGATGAATAAATTTTTCAGCCTCGCTAAATGCTTGAATTAATTTATCTTCACTCACCTGTTGAGAGGAGAGTTCAAATAAAATTACTGTTCCCCAGCTTTCAACCTGTCTGGATAAAGTAACCACGAATTTATTTAGAGACCAGCTTTTTCAATCGCTGTTTTTAGCGAATCCCAATAAGCAATACAAGAATATGAAGCACCAGAAACGTAAGGCAGCGCATTTGCGCTCTTAGATTTAACGGTTGCAATAGTGATTCTCTGAGCTTCAACATAAGGATCTAATTGATCAAATGCCATCTGGCCTCTGCTTGTTGGTGATTGCATACCAGTAATACTTGAGATAACTCCGTCTGTAAAAGTAACTTTTACCCTTACAGTTCCCCAAGATCTTCTACCTTCATCTGCTTGAAATGGATCACCAGTTACCGTCTTAACCGCTGCGCTCTGCGGTTTAAGAGTTGGTGTCGGCGTAGGGGTTGGATCTGGCGTTGGCGTGCTTTGATTATTTGTAGCAGGTGCGCTCTGGCTAGGTTTTGGATTACTTGATTTAGTTGGAGTTGGTTGCGGTGCTGCTGCAGCAGTTGGGTTTGTACTTTTCTTTGGCGCTGGTGCACTTCCTTGATCAGTTGCAGCTAATCCACCTGCACCACCAAACTGTGGTGGTGTAACAGCTAGGACCGCACCTAAACCACCAATTGTTCCAGTGGTAATTAAAAAGAATCTCTTTTTCATATTGTTATTTCATCTCTCTACTCGCCATGAAAAGCAAAAGCTTCGTCATGGAATCTATCTTTTGGAATTCCGGCATCCTTCACAGCCACTTTAACCGCATCAACCATTGGTTTTGGTCCACAAACAAAAACATCAGCATCTCTAAATGCCGGCACAATCTTTCTAATGTAATCAAAGGTAAGTGGGTGTTCTTTTCTAGAGCCAACTAAGTAATGAACTCGAGCGCCTCGTCTTCTTGCGATCTCATTTAGCTCAGCCTTTAATACTAAATCTGCTTGGGTTGAGGCTCTAAACAAAACATCAATCTCTTTAGTCTCATCAAACTCCTCCATTAAAGCTCTAAGCGGGGTAATTCCAACACCACCGCCAATTAAAACCACATGACCTCTACTTGCTTTACTTGCCACAAATGTTCCATATGGGCCTTCAAAAATAACTCTTGTGCCACGCTTTAAATTAATTACCCCAC
>JBAWYI010000036.1:0-8929 GCA_037143635.1 Actinomycetes bacterium | reverse complement strand
GCTAGGAGTTCTCGTTTGCTCGCTTGTTTTTAGAAGTCAATCGCGCTCTAGTTGATCCATCAAGAATTACCTTACGGATTCGAACTACCGCAGGAGTCACCTCCACACACTCATCCTCACGACAAAATTCAAGGGCGCCTTCCATATTTAATTTCTTAGCTGGAATTAATCGCTCAGATTCATCGGTACCAGAGGCGCGCATATTTGTTAACTTCTTCTCGCGAACACAGTTAACATCCATATCCTCACTTCGTGAGTTCTCACCAATCACCATACCTTCATAAACTTCATCTCCTGGCTCAACAAATATTGAACCGCGATCTTGCGTGCCATAAAGTGCGTAGCTAGTTACCGCTCCCATTCGATCTGAAACTAATGAACCAGTTGAGCGAGTACGAAGCTCACCATGCCATGCTTCATAACCATCAAACACATGGTGAAGTAATCCAGTTCCACGGGTTTCAGTTAAAAACTCAGTTCTAAAACCAATTAAGCCACGGGAAGGAACTCGGTAATCAAGACGTATCCAACTAGTGCCATGGTTAACCATTTGTTCCATGCGACCTTTTCGAAGCGCCATTAATTGCGTAATAACACCTAAGTACTCCTCTGGGGCGTCAATAGATAGCCGCTCCATCGGTTCATGTAATTTGCCATCAACCATCTTGGTAACAACCTGTGGCTTACCAACTGTTAACTCAAATCCTTCACGCTTCATAATTTCAACAAGAACTGCAAGTTGTAACTCACCACGGCCCTGCACCTCCCAGGTATCTGGGCGATCGGTGTTTAAAACTCGAAGTGAAACATTTCCTACCAGCTCTGTATCCAAGCGATTTTTAACCTGGCGAGCAGTTAATTTATTTCCACTCTTACCGGCCAATGGTGAGGTATTAATACCAATTGTCATCGAAATACTTGGCTCATCAACTGTAATTAATGGAAGTGCGTGTGGATTTTCTAAATCAGCAAGGGTTTCACCTAAGGTAATAGTTTCAATTCCGGCAACCGCAATAATGTCACCAGGGTGAGCCTCCATTGCTGGTACTCGCTCTAACGCTTCGGTAATTAATAGTTCAGATACTTTAACTCGCTCAGTTGTGCCATCAGTTTTAATCCAAGTAACTGATTGACCTTTCTTAATCACACCTTCTCTAACGCGGCAAAGAGCAAGTCGGCCTAAGAATGGAGATGAGTCAAGGTTTGTTACATGTGCCTGCAGCGGTGCACCTTCATGATATTCCGGAGCTGGAATTGCTGAAAATATTGTCTCAAATAAAATATCTAAGTTTTCATTATCAGGCATGCCACCATCAGCCGGTCTAGTAAGGGATGCTCGTCCTGCTTTAGCTGATGCGTAAACAATTGGAAACTCAATTTGTGATTCATTTGCATCTAAATCTAAGAAGAGTGCGTATGCCTCATCGACAACCTCTGCAATACGTGAATCGGGCCGGTCTACTTTGTTAATAAGTAAAATAACTGGCAGATTTTTTTGCAAAGCTTTACGAAGTACGAAACGTGTTTGTGGCAGTGGACCTTCAGAGGCATCTACTAACAAAATAACGCCATCAACCATTTCTAAACCGCGCTCAACCTCGCCACCAAAGTCGGCGTGGCCGGGCGTATCAATAATATTTACAATCGTATCGCCACGTTTTACCGCAGTATTTTTTGCCAAAATCGTAATTCCTTTTTCGCGCTCAAGATCCATCGAATCCATCATTCGATCTTGGCCCTCATCTTGTTTCTTATGAGCTGCAAATGCTCCAGATTGCCAAAGCATGGCATCTACTAATGTGGTTTTGCCATGGTCAACGTGAGCAATAATTGCTACGTTTCTTAAGTTATCCCGTTTTTTAACTGGCAGATCTTTTAAGTGTGCTTGTTTTTTAGACATTGAACCTAAACTCCACTACATCGCCATCAGCCATTACGTAATCCTTGCCTTCCATTCGCACCTTGCCATTGGCGCGGGCTTGCACCATTGATCCAGCAGTTACTAAATCATCAAAGGCCACAATCTCAGCCTTGATAAATCCTTTTTGAAAATCTGTGTGAATCACACCAGCAGCTGCCGGGGCGGTATCACCTTTATGAATCGTCCACGCTCTGGTCTCTTTCGGACCTGCGGTCAGATATGTCTGTAATCCTAATGTATTAAATCCAACTCTTGCTAATGTGGTTAGCCCTGGCTCGGTTAATCCGATTGATTTAAGTAATTCCAGCGCATCTGCCTCATCTAAATCAGCTAATTCCGCCTCCGTCTTTGCATCTAAGAAGATTGCCTCCGCCGGCTTTACCAATGCTGCTAACTCATCCCGTAATCCTTTATCTGATAACTCAGCTGCATCAACATTAAATACATATAGGAATGGTTTAGCGGTTAAAAGTTGAAGCTCTGCAATTGCTGCAATATCAACCTTACTGCCGCGAAGTAGCTGGCCCTGATTTAAAATTTCAGCAGCCGCTTTAGCTGCATTCAATACTGGCTGCTTTTCTTTAACGGTGCGAACCTCTTTTTCAAGACGCGGGATAGCTTTTTCTAAAGTTTGTAAATCTGCTAAACAAAGTTCGGTGTTAATTGTTTCCATATCTTTTTTGGGATCAACATTGCCATCAACATGAACTACATCGCCATCTTTAAATACTCTAATAACTTGGCAGATCGCATCACTTTCTCTGATATTTGCTAAAAACTTATTACCAAGGCCGGCACCCTCTGATGCACCTTTTACAATTCCAGCAATATCAACAAAGGAGACGGCGGCCGGCAATATTTTTTCTGATTCAAATATTTTGGCCAGCACCGGCAGGCGATCATCGGGAACGCCAACCACACCAACATTGGGTTCAATCGTGGCAAAGGGGTAGTTAGCAGCTAGGACATTATTTTTAGTCAGCGCATTAAACAGGGTGGATTTACCCACATTTGGCAGACCGACGATTCCGATTGAAAGGCTCACGAGGGGTAAAGCCTACGCAAGATTGTCACCTCTTCCTGCCACTATAACCCCATGCCCGCATCGATCATCTCCTTACTTATCGGCCTTTTAGCTGGTGGGGCAATTGGCTTCCTGGCAGCAAAGCTGCGCAATAAATCAGGTGGCAATGACAGCGCTCTTTTGGATGATTATAAAAAGCAGTTAGAGGCAGAGCGAGGTAAGACTGAAAACTCAATTAAGTTAACCGCTGAATTAAATGCGATGAAATCAACGGTTGAAAAATTATCAGTTCAATCAAATGAAGCAAACCGAGTTCGAACTGAGGCCGAGGCAAAGCTTGAGACCACAATTAATGAGATGCGCAGGGCTAGTGAATCAATCTTTGATGAGACTAAGAAAATTGCTGGCGCCCTATCTAATAGTCAGACCCGTGGAAAATTTGGTGAAGCTCAACTTGAATTATTACTGCAATCAGCAGGGCTGCGAGAAAACCATGAATACACCAGACAAAAATCAACTACCGATGCTGACTCAGCTGGAATTCCAGATATCACCGTAAAGATGCCTGGTGGTTCGGCAATATTTATTGATTCAAAGTTTCCATTTGATCGCTTTTTAGATGCATTTGGCACTGAGGTAGCAAGTGAGCGAGATGATTTTCTTGCTCAACATACAAAGGATTTACTAAAGCATGTGGAAGCACTTGCCAAACGTGGATATCACAAGTCTGCCGGATCACCTGATTTTGTAGTTTTATTTGTACCATTTGAAACTTTACTTGCCGAAGCGCTTCGAATAGATCCAGCATTTTTAGAGAAAGCCTTTAAGTTAAATGTGACTGTGGCAACTCCTACCTCAATGATGGCTCTCCTTCGTACAATCGGTTATATCTTCACTCGAAATAAATTAGCTGATAACGCAGATGAGATTCAAAAGGTGGCAAATACATTTTTAAAGAACATAACTCTGCTACATGGCAAGATTGTGGCGGTCGGTAAAGCGATCTCCTCCACTGCGAAAGCGTATGAGGATCTAATCCCAACAGCTGAGCGAACCGTATTAAGCCCGGCAAGAAGAATTCATAATTTAGGTGTTACTGGTGATAAAGATAAATTAGCAATTGAGTATCCAGAATCCCCAGGTGAGGTTAGAGAGTTAAAGAGTATTTCTGGTGATGATGATTTTATTGAGGTTGAGGAGATTGAAGGTGGTAAAGATGAGTAAGTTGCCAATTAATTCACCCTTGAAAGGACCTGGTTTAACCAAGGCTGGCATAGTTATTTTGCAGTTCCTAGTTATATTCTTCTTCGAAGCATTTGAATTAATCTTCCGTCATTCATTAGGAATAATCACTTGTCTTGCCATCTGGATTGCTTTCTTTGGTGCAATATATCTCGGAAGATCAGGCACGGCATTTGTTACCGCGGTTTCCCCACCAGTTTCACTGCTTATCTCTTCAATTTTATTGATGCCAACAGTTGGCGGCGGCTCCTTTGCGCCAATCAAATTTTTAATTGATTTAGTTGCAGGTCTTGCTTCAGTCGCTTTTTATCTACTAACAGGTGCAGCAGTTGCTTGGTTCATTTGGTATAAAAATGAAAAAAACAACACAAATTCCTCACTTACCAGCGAGTTTTAATTCCTTACGAAGTTCAGGTGGCAGTGAAAAAAGCAGATGCTCTTCAGTTGCAGTAACTGTTTCAACATCACCAAAGCCACGAGCTGCTAGCCATTCAAGTAAATCTTTTACTAAAATTTCAGGAACTGAGGCTCCACTTGAAACTCCAACAGTATTAACACCTGTTAGCCATTCATCCTTTGCCTCAGCGGCGTAATCAATTAGGTAGGCAGCTTTTGCGCCGTATTCAAGTGAAACCTCAACCAAACGAACTGAGTTTGATGAGTTGGTTGACCCAACAACTAGAACTAGATCAGCCTTCGGTGCAATCTCTTTAATTGCAACCTGTCGGTTTTGGGTGGCATAACAAATATCATCACTTGGTGGATCCATTAACTTTGGAAACTTCTTACGAAGCTCAGCTACGGTAGCTAAGGTTTCATCCACACTTAATGTGGTCTGAGATAACCAAACAACCTTGTTTTCATCTCTTACCTTTATATCTTTAATACTTTCAATGCCATCTACCAGTTGAACATGGTTTGGTGCTTCTCCTGCGGTGCCATCAACCTCTTCATGTCCTTCATGTCCGACTAATAAAATATCGTAATCATCGGAGGCAAATCTGCGCGCTTCATGGTGAACCTTTGTTACCAACGGACAGGTAGCATCAATTGTTTTTAAGTTTCTAGCCGCAGCCCCTTCATGAACTGCCGGGGATACACCATGGGCTGAAAAAACTACGATCTTTCCCTCTGGTACTTCATCAGTTTCATCAACAAATATTGCACCCCGTGCTTCTAAGGTTGCCACCACATGTTTGTTGTGAACAATCTGCTTTCGCACATAAACCGGTGCACCATAGAGATCTAAAGCTTTTTCAACTGTGATAACTGCGCGATCAACGCCAGCGCAATACCCGCGAGGTGCTGCAAGTAATACTCGTTTTTTCATGGCCTCGCTCATGTGCCCATCCTAATTGATGGTAGAAGTGATTAGATTTACCCTATGGCGCCAGAGTTTACTTATCAGGATCTACTGCCAATTGGTGAGGATAAAACCGAGTACCGGCTGCTGACTAAAGATGGAGTTTCAACCTTTAAGGCTGAGGGGCGAGAATTCTTAAAGGTCTCAGGTGAGGCGATAAGTAATTTAACGCAAGTAGCAATCCATGATATTTCCCATTACCTGCGCGCAGAACATCTGCAACAGCTTGCAAATATATTGGCCGATCCAGAGAGCTCACCTAATGATCGCTTTGTGGCATTAGATCTATTAAAGAATGCCAACATCTCAGCCGGTGGCGTGCTGCCGATGTGTCAGGACACCGGAACTGCAATTGTGATGGGTAAAAAAGGCCAACAAGTTTTAACTGATGAAAAAGATGAGATCTCAATTTCAAAAGGTGTTTATGATGCTTTTACTAAATTAAATTTGCGCTACTCCCAATTAGCACCAGTTACCACTTGGGAGGAAAAAAATACCGGCAATAATCTGCCCGCCCAGATTGAGATTTACTCAGATACTGATCATGCCGATGAGTACAACTTTTTATTTATTGCCAAAGGTGGTGGTAGTGCTAATAAATCATTCTTATACCAAGAGACTAAAGCGGTTTTAAATCCAACCTCATTTATGAGTTGGTTAGATGAAAAACTTCGCTCCCTTGGTACCTCAGCCTGCCCGCCCTATCACCTAGTTGTTGTTATCGGTGGCACAAGTGCTGAGTACACCGTTAAGACTGCAAAGCTTGCCAGCACTAAGTACTTAGATTCACTGCCAACAAAGGGGGATGCTAAGACCGGTCATGGCTTTAGAGATTTAGAGTTAGAGAAAGAGATTTTAAAGTTAACTCAAAATATTGGAATCGGCGCCCAATTTGGTGGCAAGTACTTCTGCCATGATGTTCGAGTAGTTCGTCTGCCTCGTCATGGTGCATCCCTGCCAATTGCTATCGCCGTATCATGTTCTGCAGATCGACAAGTTAAGGCCAAAATCAATAAGGATGGCATCTTTATTGAAAAACTTGAGACCGAACCTGCCCACTTTTTGCCAGCAACTACGGCAGATGATTTGGCAGCAGATGAAATAAAGATTGATTTAAACCAGCCAATGAAGGCTATTTTGGCTCAATTATCAAAGTATCCGGCAAAGACTCGAGTAAGTCTTTCTGGCACATTAGTAGTTGCGCGCGATCTTGCTCATGCAAAGATAAAAGAGTTGTTAGATAGCGGAAAAGAGATGCCAAAGTATTTAAAGGATCATGCAGTTTATTACGCAGGCCCTGCTAAAACTCCTGCCGGTTACGCCTCTGGTTCATTTGGACCAACTACTGCCGGCCGGATGGATTCATATGTTGAACAATTCCAAGCAGCAGGTGGTTCATTAATTATGTTGGCAAAGGGAAACCGGTCAGAACAGGTTTCACAATCCTGCAAAAAGTATGGTGGATTTTACTTAGGTTCAATTGGTGGACCAGCTGCCCGGCTTGCCCAAGACTGCATAAAAAAAGTTGAGGTTTTAGATTATGAAGAGCTTGGCATGGAGGCGGTTTGGAAGATTGAAGTTGAAAACTTTCCAGCTTTTATAATTATTGATGATAAGGGAAATGATTTTTATGCCCAAACTCGAAAGCCTTTAAGTATTGGCAAACGGCCAAACTAGTTTTTTAATACCAGCGTGATCTTTTAAACTTACTCCACGCCTTGCAAGGTGTCTCATACCGCTCACTTATGTATTTAAGTCCCCAAGTAATTTGCGTAACTGGGTTAGTTCGCCAATCAGTGCCAACTACCTCCATCTTGGTTGCAGGAAGTGCTTGGGCAATTCCATGAGCACCAGAGCTTTTATTTCTAGCTTTGTAATTCCAGTGGCTTTCTTTTGTCCAAAGTTGATCAAGGCAGGCGAACTGGGCATCTGACCATTGGTAGGTATTGGTGGTTAAATTCTTTGCAATCTCTCGAGCGCCATCAGGCTGGCGAGCTAAATCCACTTGGCGGGCGGCAAGTGATACCAAAGCCATCGCTGCAGCATCAACCGTTTTAATCGCATCTAACTCAAGTGAGGATGGGGTGGTGTCATCTGCGCCATCGACGCCTTGGCCGTCACCGGTTCCTGGTGCGGTTTGGGTGTTAGGGATGGTCACATAAAACTGCAGGGTGCCAGAGGCGTAGGTCGGTTCAACCGCCATCATGAAGAAGGCCATGAAGGCAGCAAAAAGGGAGAGTCGGCGGACTCTTATAGGGCGCAGTTGCGGAAGCTTTTGCTTCATCTCTGCCCCTCCCTTCCTTCTAATAGCCAAAATTGGCTTTCCTGTACTGCTTTAGGGTGTCAGCCAGGGGTGGGAGGGGCAACTTTATAGAGGCGTGTGGCGCGATTATGTTTATATTCACAGGGTAAGTCAGATATAAAACCGCAGGTCAGGCAGGGTAAAGTCCGATTTATCCCTTATGTCGTAACAGGGGTAAAATCAACTTGAAAAGTTAATTGGCTCCTCAAGCAGCTCAGTTACTAGGGCGGCGATCTGGGATCGCTCACTTCGGGTCAAGGTGATATGGGCAAAGAGCGGGTGGCCCTTGAGCGACTCAACCACCGCAACAACTCCGTCATGGCGGCCCACCCGCAGGTTATCCCGCTGGGCAACATCATGGGTAAGGATTACTCGAGAGCCCTGGCCGATTCGGGAGAGAACAGTTAGTAGGACGCCCCGCTCCAAGGATTGGGCCTCATCAACAATTACAAAGGAGTCATGCAGAGAGCGACCTCGGATATGGGTTAAAGGAAGAACCTCAATTAATCCTCGTTCAATAACCTCATCAATTACCTGCTGGCTTACCAACGCCCCCAGGGTGTCAAAAACCGCCTGTGCCCAAGGTGACATCTTTTCATTTTCACTTCCCGGCAAATAGCCAAGCTCCTGTCCACCAACTGCATAAAGTGGACGAAAGATAACTACCTTTTTATGTAGTCGTTTCTCTAACACCGCTTCAAGTCCGGCAGATAATGCCAAGGCACTTTTTCCCGTTCCAGCCCGTCCTCCTAAGGAGACAATTCCAATTTCATTGTCTAGCAAAATATCCAGCGCCACCCGCTGTTCGGCGCTTCGCCCATGCAAACCAAAAGCTGCTCGATCGCCTCGAACTAATTGCAGATGTTTATCTGGAGTTACTCGAGCTAACGCACTTCCTTTTTCAGAGTGCAGGACAACTCCAGTGTGACAAGGATGAGTTTTTGCTAACTCATGAGAAATCCGATCTTTCTCATAGAGTGCGTCGATAATTGTTGAACCAACACTCTCTTCAACCATTCCAGTCCAACCACTACTACTAGCAAGCTCTGCTCGATACTCCTCCGCCTCAACTCCAAC
>JBAWYI010000035.1:0-9365 GCA_037143635.1 Actinomycetes bacterium | reverse complement strand
ACCTCAAATATTGGAGGTCATTAATAATGACTAAATCAGTATTACAGGCAGATAATATTTCAGTTAAATTTGGTGGGTTAGTTGCTGTTGATGATGTTTCATTTGATATTCCAACAGGTGGAGTTGTTTCACTAATTGGACCTAATGGTGCCGGAAAAACAACTTTCTTCAATGTTTTAACTGGGCTGTATAAACCAACAAGTGGAACTGTAACTTTTGATGATAAAAATATTACTGCAAAGCCACCGCACAAAATTGCACAAGCTGGCGTAGCACGAACTTTTCAGAATATTCGCTTATTTGGTCTTATGACGGCTGAAGAAAATGTAATGGTCGCAATGCACTCACATTTAAAGTCAGGAATTATTAGCACTATCTTAGGAACTAAGAAGCAGAGAACAGAAGAGAGTGAATCGAAGAAGAATGCGCGCGATCTTCTAACGTTCGTTGGAATTGGTAACACCGCTGATCAATTCGCGAGAAATCTTTCTTATGGTGATCAACGGCGCCTTGAAGTTGCTCGTGCGCTGGCGTTAAAGCCAAAAGTATTGCTTTTGGATGAACCAACTGCTGGTATGAACCCACAAGAGTCAAAAACATTTGTTGATTTCGTATATCGAGTAAGGGATGAAAAGGATGTCTCAATATTATTAATTGAGCACGATATGTCAGTTGTTATGAAGGTCTCTGAGCGAATCACTGTGCTAGACCGTGGCCAAAAGATTGCTGAAGGAACTCCTGCGGAAATTAAATCAAATAAACGAGTTATTGAAGCTTATTTAGGTAAATCATCTGAGAGTGGTAAATAATGTTAAAAATTGAAAACTTAGAGGTTGCCTACGGCAATATTAAAGCGATTAAAGGTATTTCCCTTGAAGTAAATCAGGGAGAAATTGTTACTTTGATTGGTTCAAATGGTGCCGGCAAGTCAACAACACTTAGAGCAATCTCTGGAATTTTAAAGCCTCGCTCTGGTTCGATAACTTTCAATGGCGAAAGAATTGATGGTGTTGAAGGCCATGAGATTGTGGCAAAAGGTATTTGCCAATCACCTGAGGGAAGAAGAATATTTCCGAAAATGACTGTGGACGAGAACTTAGATCTTGGTGCATTCTTGCGTAATGATAAAAATGAGATCGCTAATGATCGTCAAAGAGTGCTTGAGTTATTCCCTAGATTGCAAGAGAGAATCGATCAAAAGGCTGGCACAATGTCAGGTGGCGAGCAACAGATGCTTGCGGTCGGTAGAGCACTAATGGGTTCACCAAAATTATTGCTACTGGATGAACCTTCAATGGGACTTGCACCAGTACTAGTTGAGATGATCTTTGAAACTATTGAGAAAATTAACAAGCAGGGAACTACAATTTTATTAGTTGAGCAGAATGCACTAGCAGCTTTAAATGTTGCAGACCGTGCATATGTTCTTGAGTCTGGCTCAATTAAGATGAGTGGAAAAGCAAAGGACTTAATTTCAAATGATGAGGTTACAAAAGCTTATCTAGGTGGCTAGTTTTACCGTTCGGCCAGAATCAAACAAGTAATACGGGCACTACATGTTCGCTCACCTTTGTCGTTAGTGATTTCTACTTCATAACAACAAAGTGTTTTTCCTAAAGTAACCGCAGTTGCAACCGCAGTTACTACTCCAGATGTAGCAGATTTATGATGTGTTGCATTTATATCTACGCCAACAATTCTTCGATTAGGCCCAGCATGAAGTTGAGTTCCGATTGAGCCAAGACTTTCAGCAAGTACAACATTCGCCCCACCATGGAGTAACCCAATCGGTTGAGTATTACCTTCAACCGGCATAGTGCCAACTAACCTGTTTGGAGATGCCTCAATTATCTGAATGCCCATTTTCTTATCAAGGGCGCCAGAACCTCGCTCACGAATTACTTCTAGGAAATCGGTCATGTCCGAAGTTTAACCTGAATAGGAATTAGAATCCCAATATGGGTGCTAGTCAGAAGCGTTTATTACTAATCGATGGGCATTCCATGGCTTACCGTGCTTTTTATGCATTACCAGTTGAAAATTTTAAAACCTCTGCTGGACAGCCAACAAATGCTATATATGGATTTGCATCAATGTTAATTAATTTAATAAAGGAAGAAAAACCTACGCATATAGCGGTTGCATTTGACGTTTCTCGTAAGACTTTCAGAACTGAGAGATTTCCAGAATACAAAGCAAACAGAGCTAGTACACCTGATGAATTTAGATCACAAATGTCTCATATTAACGAAATGATCGATTCCTTTGGAATTAAACATTTTGAGGTTGAAGGTTTTGAGGCTGATGACATTATTGCGACACTTGCAAAGGCTGCAGAGTTAAAAGGTTTTGATACTTTAATTTGTACAGGAGATCGTGATTCATTTCAATTGGTAAATAAAAAAACTACGGTCTTATACCCAAAGAAGGGTGTAACTGAAATGTCACGTATGACACCTGATGCGGTCTTGGAAAAGTACGGTTTAACCCCGGCGCAGTATCCAGATTTTGCGGCATTGCGGGGAGACCCAAGTGATAATTTGCCATCTGTTCCAGGTGTTGGCGAAAAAACTGCGACTAAATGGATCGTTGATTATGGTTCGCTTGAAAAATTACTAGAAAAATCTAAAGAGATTACTGGGAAAGTTGGCGATTCCTTGCGAGCAAATATTGAAGTAGTTAAGTTAAATCGAGAGCTAACACACTTACTAGATGATGTTAAATTACCATCAGGTGTTGAAGACTTAACCTGGTTAGGTTTTGATGCAAATGTAACAGGTTTATTTTTTGAAAAACTAGAGATTCGTGCTCTGAAAGAACGGCTCAAATCATTGCCGCAGGTCGGTGGTAGTGAATCTAAAGAAATTGAGATATCTGTTAATAGGATCGATTCAAATAAGTTAGATGCAAATCTTAAAGATAGAAAAGAACCTATTGCTATTTCATGTGAAGTTATAGAAGGAAATCTTATATCTTATTCTGTTGCAATCAGCGAGAGTGAGGTTTTCAGTATTAGCGAAAGTAAAATTGGCGATTGGATATCAGATCCCAATATTCCAAAGTATGTTCATGGTGCAAAATATCCGATTAAAAAACTAAAAATGGCAGGGCTTACTTCAGATATTGAACTACTGGCTTATCTAATCAATCCTGGAAGTAGGAATCTTGGCTTAATTGATCTTGCAGAGCGTTTGCTGGGTGTATCTGCTTCTAGTGATGATCTTTTTTCTACATTCGATCCAAAGAGCGCCGCTTGGATATTTACGCTGCAAAGAGAGCTTGATTCTGAGATCAAATCTAAATCTATGGGTGATCTTTATCGTGATTTGGAGCAACCAACCTTGGTTCTACTTTCAACGATGGAAGAGACCGGAATTGCGGTTGATGCACAAAAATTGGCGCAACTGTCAAAGCATTTTTCTAAAATTGTTGCAGATGAAACAGTTGGTGCATACCGGGAAGCAGGACACGAATTTAATGTTGGTTCACCTAAACAACTTCAAGTAGTTCTATTTGATGAACTAAAGTTGCCAAAAACTAAGAAAATTAAGACTGGGTTTACCACAGATGCTGAAAGTTTGGAATGGTTAGCTGCTAAGACTAAGCACCCACTTCTTAAGCATCTACTTAGAATCAGGGAAGCAGGAAAATTACTTACAACTATTGATGGCTTAATTAAAGCCACTGATCAAGATGGCCGAATCCATACAAATTTTCAACAGACAGTGGCTGCAACTGGCCGCCTTTCATCTACCGATCCGAATCTTCAAAATATTCCAATTAGGACCGATGAGGGAAGACAAATCAGAGATTGCTTTATCGCACAAGAACCATTTACAGATCTTTTAACAGCTGATTACAGTCAAATTGAAATGCGAATAATGGCGCATTTATCGGAAGACAAAGGTTTGATTGAAGCATTTGAATCTGGGGAGGATTTGCATTCAACAGTTGCTTCTCAAGTTTTTGGAGTTAAAGCAAATGAGGTTGATGCAGAGATGCGGAGAACGATTAAAGCTATGTCATATGGCTTGGCATACGGCCTTTCATCTTTTGGACTTGCTCAACAATTAGATATAGATCCTGCCTCTGCAAGTGAGCTAATGGCAAAGTATTTTGAAAGGTTTGGTGGAATTAGAGATTACCTAAAAACAGTCGTTATTACTGCGAGAGAAAAGGGATATACCGAAACTATCTTAGGGCGTAGAAGATATTTACCAGATTTAAATCATGAGAACCGACAGCGAAGAGAGATTGCTGAACGGGCTGCGTTGAATGCGCCAATTCAAGGGTCTGCTGCAGACATAATAAAAATAGCAATGCTTAATGTTCAAAAATCGATTACTGAAGAAAATCTTAAGTCTAGATTGTTGTTACAAGTGCATGATGAGTTGATTTTAGAAGTGTGGCCAGGTGAAAAGGATTTACTTGAAAAGATTGTTAAAAATCAAATGTCTAATTCCTATAAATTAAATGTGCCACTAGATGTGAATATTGGGTTTGGAAAAAGTTGGGATTTAGCTGCTCACTAATTATTTGTTTGTATCTAAATTTGCGCCAAGAGCATCGGTATCTTCTTCTTCGTTTGGAATTCGATCAGCTGCTTTTAGTAACCCAGCCCCACCTCTCATAATCAAATATCCAATTCCAACACATGTTGTAGTTAATGCAAGACAGTATCTCGGTGAGTAATGCTCAGAGATAAATCCACCAGCGGCAGCTCCAAGAGAGGCAAATGTTCCTTCAACCGTCCATAACCAACCGAGTGCAGCAACTGCTGTTCCCTTTGGCCTTACTGCCTCGCTGATCTCTAAGTAGAAAACTTGTAACCCACCCATCATTAAACTCATTGATGCGGTAACAATCATCATTGACCAGTTTGGATAGGTGAATGCAAGTGGCAATGAAAAAATAAACCAGAATAAATATATGCGTTTAAATGCAGCAAAGGATGATGTTTTCTTGGAAACCATCCCGGCAACTAATCCACCAACAACATTTCCAGCAGCCATTATCGCAAAAATTATTCCAGTTCTCTGAGGGATATTTTCTAGTGTGGTAAAGGCAGGAACTGCGATATCAAAAGCACCCCAACCTAAGCCAATAAAAACACCTTCAAACATTAATAACTGCATCGCTGGTGTTCGCCAAACAGCTAGATCCGAAGCGCTTTTCTTCTCTGGTTTCCATTTCTTAAGTTGTGGCGACATTGAAAGTGCGGCTCCACCAATAAATATCAATAATGAACATATTCGAAGCGCCATCTGAGGACTGTGATTTAACGAAACAGTAGTAGCTAGTAATGGCCCAAATACACCCACCGAGTTCATCACCGCAGTATCAATTGCATATGCAGTACGAATCTGATCTGCCGGTACAGTCACTTTCCAAAGCGGACGAATTGAAAGGTTTATCGGTGGAGCGGAAAAACCCAAAATTCCAGCAAATATAACTAGTTGAGTTTTGGATGATCCAGTAGAAAAAAGTAATATCAAAAGTGCGTAACTTGGTGCAAAAAAACGTAGTGGAATCTTCATTCCAAATCGATCTATCAATGTTCCACGCAACCCAGCAGTCGTCGCACCAGTTACGCCATTTACTCCAGTAGCAAGACCTGCAATTGCAATTGATCCAGTTGCTTGCTGTACTTTAAAGAAAATGCTTAGTGAGATCATTCCGTAGGCCATTCGTGCTGGGAATGAGCTAATCAGAAGGTATTGACCTGATTTATTACTTAAAACCTGCGAATACCTACTCATATGCTCATTCTAGACCTGATCAGTTTGACCCTAAGGTCTAATCGAAAGTAACCTTACCCGTCCCTGTCCCTACTAGTTGTTTTACCCTCGGAGTACACCTACCTAATGACCCCCTCTCAAATAGCTGTAAATGATGTTGGATCTGCAGAAGATTTTTTAGCCGCTATCGAAGGCACAATCAAAAATTTTAACGACGGAGACTTAGTCTCAGGAATTGTTGTTCAAATCGATCGCGAAGAAGTATTACTTGATATTGGTTATAAAACAGAAGGTGTAATTCCATCTCGTGAGTTATCTATTCGCCACGATGTTGCTCCAAGTGAACTAGTAAAAGTTGGAGATCGAATTGAAGCATTGGTACTCCAGAAAGAAGATAAAGAAGGTCGTTTAATTCTTTCCAAGAAGCGCGCTCAATACGAGCAAGCATGGGGGGATGTTGAAGGAAAGAAAGAACGTGATGAAGTTGTTAAGGGAACTGTTATTGAAGTTGTTAAGGGTGGCTTAATTGTTGATATTGGCCTTCGCGGTTTCTTGCCGGCATCATTAGTTGAGATGCGTCGAGTAAGGGATCTAACTCCTTATATTGGCCAAGAAGTAGAGTGCAGAATTATTGAACTGGATAAGAACCGGAACAATGTTGTTTTATCCCGTCGTGCATTCCTAGAGCAATCACAATCTGCATCTAGAACTACATTCCTAAATCAATTACAAAAGGGTCAAGTTCGCTCCGGAGTAATTTCATCAATTGTGAACTTTGGTGCATTTGTTGATCTTGGTGGAGTAGATGGATTAGTCCACGTATCTGAGCTTTCTTGGAAGCACATCGATCACCCATCTGAGGTAGTAGAGGTTGGCGATGAAGTAACAGTTGAAGTATTAGAGGTAGATTTTGAAAGAGAGCGCGTCTCACTTTCTCTAAAGGCTACTCAAGAAGATCCATGGCAGGCATTTGCTCGAACACACACAATTAACCAAGTTGTGCCAGGTGAAGTGACTAAGTTAGTTCCATTCGGTGCTTTTATAAAGGTATTTGAAGGTATTGAAGGATTAGTACATATATCTGAGCTTGCTGAACGACATGTTGAAATTCCAGAGCAGGTTGTTCAAGTTGGCGATAAGTTATTTGTAAAAATTATTGATATCGATTTAGAGCGTCGACGCATTTCACTTTCACTTAAGCAAGCAAATGAAGGTCAAGAGGTTGAGGTTGAAGCTTTTGATCCAACTCAATATGGAATGCCAGCAAGATATGACGCTGCAGGTAATTTCATTTATCCAGAAGGATTTGATTCTGATACACAAGAATGGAAGCCAGGATATGAGACTCAACGTGAAGAGTGGGAGCGCCAATATGCAGAAGCGCAATCACGTTTCATGGCCCATAAAAAACAAAAGGCAGAGGCCAAAGCAGCCGATGCTGCAGCCCCTGCCGCACCAGCAGCAGAGTAAAAATTAACTTAAACTGGCCTCAGGAAACTGGGGCCATTTTTTATTGGGTAAGGTGTAACTCATGTTAGTAGTGGCTTTAACCGGTGGGATTGGATCTGGTAAATCAACAGTTGGTCAGATTTTTGCGCAACTTGGCGCAATCGTGGTTGATTCAGATCAATTAGCACGCGATGTACTAGAGCGCGGAAGCATTGGTTTTAATGAAGTAGTTGCCAAGTTTGGTGATGAAATACTAAAGAATGGTGAAATAGATAGGCAACTATTGGCATCAATAGTATTCAAAGATCCTACAAAACGGTCTGAATTGGAACAAATTACTCACCCTTTAATACGTAAAGCTTTTGCAGAGGTAATAGCTAGATCTACATCTAATTCAATAGTAATAAATCAAATTCCACTTCTAGTTGAATCAAATCATGACTACAAGTTTGATCACGTAATCACCGTCTCAGCCTCTGAAGATATTCGCGCCCAAAGATTACTTAAACGTGGCTTAACAGGGGTCCAAATAAGAGAGAGAATGCAGGCTCAGGCAACTGATCAGATGAGAGAGGGTATTGCTGATTCAGTAATAGTTAATGAAAAAAGTGAGCAAGAGATTACAGATCAAGTTGAGAAAATATGGGAGCTTTTGCTATTAAAAAATGTGAGTAAGTAATGCGGCCAATAACGGATTTAGCAAGGCGAGTTGAGCCATTTAAAGTGATCAGTGATTATGTTCCAGCAGGAGATCAACCTGCTGCGATTGCAGAATTAGTAAAACGCATTAGCAAAGAGGAGCAGGATATTGTCTTGCTTGGTGCTACCGGAACCGGTAAATCTGCAACTACGGCTTGGTTAATCGAACAATTACAAAGGCCAACCTTAGTTATTGCTCCAAACAAAACCTTAGCCGCGCAGCTTGCAAATGAGTTTAAAGAGTTACTACCTAATAATGCAGTGGAGTACTTTGTTTCCTACTATGACTACTATCAACCTGAAGCGTATGTTCCGCAAACTGATACATTTATAGAGAAAGATTCATCGGTAAATGATGAGGTTGAAAGATTACGACACTCAGCAACTAATTCTCTCTTGACTAGAAGAGATGTAATAGTGGTGGCAACAGTTTCCTGTATTTATGGCCTAGGAACACCGCAAGAGTATGTGGATCGAATGGTTCGTTTAAAAGTAGGCGAATCAATTGATCGAAACCAACTATTAAGAAAATTTGTAGACATTCAGTACAAACGAAATGACATGGCTTTTGAACGGGGAACTTTCCGAGTAAGGGGAGACACGATCGAGATTATCCCAATGTATGAAGAGTTAGCCCTGCGCATTGAAATGTTTGGTGATGAAATTGAAAAAATAATGACACTGCATCCTTTGACTGGTGAGATTGTTCGGGATGAAAGTGAGATGTATGTATTCCCGGCTACCCACTATGCGGCAGGACCGGAGACGATGCAACGTGCCATTGTCGAGATTGAAGCAGAACTAGAAAAAAGGGTAGATGAGTTTGAAAGATCTGGAAAGTTGCTTGAAGCCCAGCGAATTAAGATGCGAACGACATTTGATATTGAGATGATGCAACAACTCGGGTTTTGTTCTGGTATCGAAAACTACTCTCGCCAATTAGATGGCCGAGCAGCTGGTTCTGCACCCAATTGTTTACTTGACTACTTCCCAGAGGATTTCTTAGTTGTTATTGATGAGTCCCATGTTACGGTCCCGCAAATTGGTGCAATGCATGAAGGTGATGCGGCAAGAAAACGAACATTAGTTGAACATGGCTTTCGTTTACCTAGTGCAATGGATAATAGACCTCTTAAATTTGCCGAATTTCTGGACAGATGCGGACAAAAAGTTTACCTATCTGCAACACCTGGAAAATATGAATTAGAAAAATGTAAAAATGATGTAGTTGAGCAAGTAATTCGGCCAACAGGATTAATTGATCCAAAAATTGTTGTAAAACCTATTAAGGGCCAAATAGATGATCTAGTAAATGAGATTAGAATTAGGGCAGAGAAAAATGAGCGAGTTCTTGTCACAACTTTGACCAAGAAAATGTCTGAAGATCTAACCGATTATATGCTGGGGCTCGGAGTAAAGGTTAGATACTTACACTCTGAAGTTGATACGTTGCGAAGAGTTGAGCTACTTAGAGACCTA